>CACHHJ010000043.1 GCA_902579585.1 uncultured Pelagibacteraceae bacterium | reverse complement strand
TCATTATATTTTTTTTTATTTATCGGTGCGGGCATAATATGCAGGGTGTTTGCAGATTTTTTATACTTTGCTTTATAATCATAAAATTTTCGTTTTGGTCTCAATTCTATAGCTCCGATAGATTTTCCTCCTAAAAGTGCAACCTGTATCTCTTTACCAGGAATATAGTTCTCAAATAGTAGGCTCTCATAAACTTTATTTAATTTATTAAATTCCTTTTGTAATGAATTTAAGTTTTTGCAAATCTTAACCCCTATACTTGAACCTTCATTATTGGGTTTAACGACTATTGGAAAATTTAGTTTATTTTTTTTAATTTGATCTTTCAAATTTACATTTACATTTCTTTTATTATTTAAATAGAAATACCTTGGAGTTTTAATGTAATTTTTTTCAAAAAATTTTTTGGATAAATTTTTATCCATTGCAATCATTGAAGACAGCACCCCAGAATGAGTATATGGAATCCTTATGTATTCAAAAAAACTTTGAATATTACCATCTTCACCATCCTTTCCATGAAGTGCGTTAAATATAACATCGGGATTAATTTTTTTAATATTATGTAATGATTTTTTTTGTGGGTCAAACTTGATTGTATTATAACCCATTTTATTAAGAGCTAAGATACATGATTCTCCAGAATCTAAACTTACTTTTCTTTCGTTAGAGTTACCACCTAAGATAACCATAATTTTTTTCTTTGCTTTCAAACCTTTTTAGCTCCTACTATTTTTATTTCTAATTCTAAATTTGTACCAGTTTTTAAAAAAACTTTTTCCCTAACTTTTTCAATTAATTTTTCGATATCTGCTGAACTAGCCTTTCCATTATTGAGAAAGAAATTACAATGATGTTTAGATACACTAGCCCCTCCAACAATTAAATTTGAGCAATTTGATACTTTTATTAACTCCCAAGCTTTTTTGTTAACTGGGTTCTTAAACGTACTGCCGCAGGTTTTTATTCTACTGGGTTGTTCTTCTTTTTTTCTTTTTAATAAAGACTCTTGTTTTTTTGCGATTTGATATTTTTCTCCAGGTTTTCCTTGTAAAGTTACACTAAGGATTATTAATTTATTGTTCAAGTTGTTACCTCTGTAAAAAAATTTGATTTCATCTTTTGTGAAAGTTTTAATTTTTCCCTCAAAATTTATTGCCTCCAGAGAGACAAAAATTTTTGATATATCACTATCATAGCAACCACTGTTCATTGTGATAGCTCCTCCAATGCTACCGGGTATACAGGATAAAAATTCAAATCCTGATAATGAATTTTGACATGCAAAATCTGCCAACTTTTTGTCTAAAGTTGCTGCACCTACTTGAATTTTATTACTTTCTAGCAACTTAGTTTCTGTAAAGCCTTTTCCTAGCTTAATTATAATTCCATCAAAACCAGAATCTCTGAAAAGAGTGTTTGAACCAGCCCCTAAAACAAAAATATTATTATTTTTATTTTTAGATTTAAGCAAAAAGTCTTTTAATTCATCTATTGAATTAGGCTTGAAAAATATTTCAGCTGGTCCTCCTAAATTAAACCAGCTGTATTTTGATAGTTTTTCATTTTTATATATCATTTTTTAAACTAAAGCCTTATTTCTCTTAACCATTTAGAAATTGAACCAGCTCCCATACAAATAACTATCTCATTCGAAATTAAGTTTTTTTTAAAAAAATTATTTAAATCTTTTTCGCCATTAATTATTATAACTTGTGTATTTGAATGCTGAGTTATAGATTTTGCAAAAGTTATTGGATCGTATTCTTTGTCAATTTTTTCGCCTGCAGCGTATACTGGACATAAAACAACAAGATCAGCATTTGTAAAAGAAGACGAAAAATCCTTATTTAATGATTTAAGTCTTGAATATCTATGAGGTTGAAAAACAGATATAATCTTTCTACCATTTGAAGTAAGTTTTAAACTTTTTAAAACTGATTTGATTTCAGTTGGATGATGAGCATAGTCATCAAAGAATTCTCTTTCTTTATGCGTAAAAAGTTTAGTTAATCTTCT
>CACHHJ010000042.1 GCA_902579585.1 uncultured Pelagibacteraceae bacterium | reverse complement strand
CAATAGCACAGTTCAATTTACTCGCGTCTATTGGCGATCTTTATTTAGATAATATCAATTAAATACTTATAACATTTTAAGATTGATTAAAAGAACAAAATGTGTACATTTAAAACAGTGATTCGTAATTAAAAAAAAGGAAAAAAAATGACAAAAAATAATTTAAAAGTAGTTAAATCAGACACTAAGAAGGACCAAGAAATAAAGGAAAAAAATAAAGCATTAAACGCTGCTATAAGCCAAATAGATGATAATTTTGGCAAGGGTTCTGTAATGCGTCTAGGGCAACAAAAAGCAATGGATGTAGAGTCTATCTCGACAGGTTCTTTAAGTTTGGATTTGGCACTTGGAATTGGTGGATTACCTAAGGGTAGAGTTATAGAAATTTATGGCCCAGAGTCGTCTGGTAAGACAACTTTAGCTTTACAAGTTGTTGCAGAGGCGCAAAAAAAAGGTGGAATTTGCGGTTTTGTAGATGCTGAGCATGCTTTAGATCCGGTTTATGCAAAAAAATTAGGAGTTAAAACAGATGAATTGTTAATTTCACAACCAGATACTGGTGAACAAGCCTTAGAAATTGCCGATACTTTAATTAAGTCAGGATCATTATCAGTTATGGTTGTTGACTCGGTTGCAGCACTAACTCCAAAAGCAGAATTGGAAGGTGAAATGGGAGATCACCATGTAGGTTTACAATCAAGATTGATGAGTCAGGCCTTAAGAAAATTAACCGGATCAATTGCCAAATCTAATACTATGGTAATTTTTATTAATCAAATTAGAATGAAAATTGGTGTTATGTTTGGTAACCCGGAAACTACATCAGGCGGAAATGCACTTAAATTTTATTCATCTGTTCGAATGGACATAAGAAGAATTGGCGCCATAAAAGATAAAGATCAGATAATCGGTAATAGTACCAGAGTAAAAGTCGTTAAAAATAAAGTAGCACCACCATTTAAAATGGTAGAGTTCGATTTAATGTATGGAAAAGGAATAAGTAAATCTGGTGAATTAATCGATCTTGGCGCTAAAGCTGATATAGTTGAAAAATCTGGCGCATGGTATGCCTATAAAGGAGAAAAAATAGGTCAAGGTAGGGAAAATGCTAAAATTTACTTAGAGCAAAATCCAAAAATTGCTGAAGAAATTGAATCAGCTATAAGAACTAAAGCAGGCTTGATATCTAAAAAAATTGAAGGAAATCCTGCCCCCAAAGAAGAGGGAAATCCCACTTCTAAAGAAAAAGAAACAGAAAAATAAGGAATTTACTAACATCTTATCTCTTCACGAAAGGCGTCCCCACGCCTTTCGTGCATTTCTTGTTATAGACAATAAATAAAATATCTGTATTTAATAGATATATGGGCAATATTCTAATGAGTGATATTAGAAAGAAATTTCTAAGTTATTTCAAAGGAAATAATCATGAAATAGTCGAGTCGAGTAATATTGTTCCTAATAATGATCCTACCTTAATGTTCACAAACTCAGGTATGGTTCAATTCAAAAATGTGTTTACTGGAATTGAAAATAAATCATTTAAAACTGCAACTACTTCACAAAAATGTATCAGAGCTGGTGGTAAACATAACGATTTAGAAAACGTAGGTTATACACCAAGACACCATACTTTTTTTGAGATGTTGGGAAATTTTTCTTTTGGCGACTATTTTAAGGAAAAAGCTATATATTACGCCTGGGAATTGCTAACTAAAGACCTCGGCATTCCTAAAGATAGACTGTCTGCAACAGTTTTTTCAGAGGATATAGAAGCATTTAAATTATGGAAAAAAGTAGCAGGATTGCCAGAAAGTAAAATTATCAAAATATCAACCTCAGATAATTTTTGGTCTATGGGAGAAACAGGGCCGTGTGGACCATGCTCTGAAATATTCTTCGACCATGGAGATAAGTTAAAAGGAGGTCCTCCCGGAAGTCCTGATCAAGATGGTGATAGATTTATTGAAATTTGGAATCTTGTGTTTATGCAATTCGAACAAATTTCTAAAGATAAAAGAATCGATTTACCCAAACCATCTGTCGATACAGGCATGGGTTTAGAGAGAATAACTGCCGTTCTGCAAGGTACTCATGATAATTATGCAATAGATCACTTTAAAAAACTAATTTCAGCATCATCAGAGATCACAAATACCAAAATAAACAATGA
>CACHHJ010000041.1 GCA_902579585.1 uncultured Pelagibacteraceae bacterium | reverse complement strand
TTCTGGAAAAAAAATCCCACTTAAAGAACTAACTTATTGGAATGTAGAACTTCAGGAGGCATACTATTCTCCCCTAGAAGTTAAAAAAAAAATTGATCAAATCCAGAAAAAATAATCTTATTTCCATCTAGAGTGTGTCCAAATCCATTGACTAGGATTTTTCAAAATCATCTTTTCAATAATTTTGTTAATTTCAACTGTGATATTTTTTTTGTCCTCGTCGGAGTTTTGGGTTTTTTTATATTTAATTGGCTGTTGTATTTCCATTTTAAAAAAATTATTTTCAGTTCTTTCCAAATAAATAGGAATTATTTCTAAATCATATTTAAGAGCTAATTGTGCTGGTATTGTTGTTGTATGAGCTGGTATACCAAAAAACGGGTATCTTTCTGATTCCCCAACTCTTTGATCTACCATTAATGCAATACTATTATTCTTTTTTAGATAATTGATAGTCTCTCTTGTACCAATTAAACCCTTTTTAACTTGCCTCTTGCAAAGATATTTTTTTCTTAGATAAACCATGAACGGATTTAAGAAAAAATTATTTAATGGTCTATATATGGCTGCAAGATTAATATTTTTTTTTTCTAATTCCATTGCCATAAGCTCAAAGTTTCCTAAGTGTGCAGAAATAAATATTACTGGCTTACCCTTATTTTTTATTTCTGTAATAATTTTTTCACCGGATATTTTGATATGATTATCTTGTAATTTATTAAATCTAAATTTGTCTAAGAAAACGTACTCTGCAAATGTCAAACCGTAGTTGGACCACATTTTCTCTATTAATTTATCCACGTCATGATTTGAATAATCTTTAAAAACTTTTAAAATATTATTTTTTATTATTTTCTTTCTTCTAAAAAAAAAACCAAGTTTAGACAATAAAAAAGAAGAAAATTTTCTACTAAATTCTATACCAAAAACTCTAAATAAAAGAAATAATAAATAGATGATAAAAGCTTCGATTAAATATTTGAAAAATTTCATTTAAATATTTTATTAACCTCAGCAATTAAATCATTTTCATTTTTTATATCCACATTAATCGATACAAATCCAAAACGTCTTCTTTTTAAGGGATTAATTCTTAAATAATCTTTTTCTGTTGTAATTAATTTAGCTTTATTTTGATCTTCCATAATACTCAATCTTTCCAAGTCTTTATCGGTGAAATCATAATGGTCCGGAAATGAAATTTCCCTAATTACATTTAGTCGATTATTCTTAAGTGTGTTAAAAAAATTTATAGAATTGCCTATTCCCGCAAATGCTATCAGTTTTCTATTTTTAAATTCATCAAATTTTTTTAAGTTGTAATTAAAATAAAAAAATTTTAAATTGCTATTATATTTTTTTAATTTTAATTCAAATTCAATATTTTTTTCACCATTGGTCATTATAATATTTGCGCTTCTAAGTGAGGACAATTTTTCACGAAGGGGTCCAGCAGGCAAAACTTGGCCATTTCCAATTTGCTGATTACTATTAAAACAAAGTATACTTAAATCTTTTTTTATACTTGTATCCTGAAAACCATCATCAAGTATTACAGCGTCAAATTTTTTTTCTATTGCAGAGTTGATACCAATATTTCTTTTTTCACAAACTATTAATTTTGAGTATTTTTTTAAAAGTTCAATCTCATCTTTTTGATCTCTATAATTTTTTTTTACTATTATTGTTTTTCTATTATCATCCAATAAATTTTTCAATTTTATGCTTATTGGTGTTTTACCTGTACCTCCGATGTAAATATTTCCGACACATATAACTGGAATTGAAAAACTTTCTTCTTTGTTAAATAATTTATTAATTGTGACTAATAAACTATATAAGTATGAGAAGGGTAACAATAATATGGAAAAAAAAGTTAAACTTTTTTCATCCCAAAATTTTGGCTTATTAATTTTCATAGAATAATACTTTCGTATTCTTTTATTACCTGTTGAAAAATTTCTTTACTATATTTATTAAGTTTATCTATTTTTTTATTATTTTCAGTAAAGTTTGAATTAAAGTTATTAATTAATTTTTCTGCTAAAATATTCTTATCTTCAATATTATTTGATATATTTTCGGAATCTAAATAATCGTATATTTCTTTAAAGTTTGAAACATAGGGTCCATGATAAATAAAACAACCCATTCTTGCTGCATCAATTGGATTTTGCCCGCCGTCGTTTTTGAATTTTTTCATCAAAGATTTTCCGATAAAAATTTGTTTAAATTTTTCATAATATTTTAAAACTGAGCCATAGTAGTTTATGATTATAATTTCAGCATCATCATTAA
>CACHHJ010000040.1 GCA_902579585.1 uncultured Pelagibacteraceae bacterium | reverse complement strand
TCTTGGATTATCGTCTGTAATATAAATTTTATCGCAATATTTACTTGCAATTTTTCCCATTAATTTTCTTTTGCTCTTATCTCTTTCTCCTCCACATCCAAAAATTACAGAAATTTTTTTATTAAAATGTTCTCTTAGAGATAATATTGCTTTATCTAAAGCCTCTGGGGTATGGGCATAATCCAAAAATACTTTTGTATTATTATTTAATATTTTTACTAATTGTAGTCTTCCCTCTACACTTTTAATTTTGTGTATTTTATTAAAAACATTTTCGATTTTAACACCGCAAACTTTTGAAGCCAAGATCGCCATAAATAGGTTCTTAATTTGAATTGATCCGTAAAGATTTATTCTTATTTTATATATTTTATTTTTATAACGAATTTTAAGATACTGAAAGTTTTCGAATATTTTATGATCTAAAATTTTAAATGTATTGCTTTTAGTCCCTATAGTGAGAATTTTTAGTTTTCTATTTTAAAAAAAATTTAACAAAAGAGGAACAATTTAAACTGTGGTCTTTAGGGGAAAAAGGTATACTATTTGAAAAAACACAAACAAGAATTTATCCTCATAAAAACTTATTTAGTCACGTAATTGGCCAGGTGGACGAGGACAATAATGGTATTTCTGGAATTGAAAAATCTTTTAATGACTTCCTTAAATTAAACAAAAAATCCTTAGTAACTACATTAGATGTAAATATTCAATTTATAATAAGAGAAGAACTTTTAAATTTCCAAAAAATTTTTAATAGTATTGGGAGCGCTTCTATATTAATGGATGTCAATAATGGCGATATTCTCTCTCTAGTATCGCTACCAGATTTTGATATAAACAAAAGACAAACCATTAATGATTTAAATTATATTAATAGAGCCACAAAAGGTGTTTATGAACTTGGATCAGTTTTTAAAACATTTACTTTAGCAGGTGGTTTAGATGAAGGTGTAATTGAAACTAATTCTAAATTTAAAGATCTACCTAAGAAAATTACTTGCGCAGGAAAGTCCATCGGTGAGTACGATAATAAAATTCCTGCTAGTCTTACAGCTGAAGAAATTTTAATTAGGTCAGGAAATATTGGATCGGTTAGGATTGCCCAAAAAATTGGAGAAAATAAAATGAGAAATTTTTTAGAAAAAATTGGTATAACCAATAAACTTAAATTTGATATAGCAGAGATAGGCAATCCTTTACCAATAAAATGGGGAAAATGTAAGCTTGCAACAGCCTCTTTTGGGCACGGAATAACAACCACGCTGCTTCAACTTGCAAAAGGCTATTCCATAATATCAAACGGTGGTTATGATGTTCAGCCTAGTCTTGTAAAAAAAACAAATCAAAAATTGAGCCAAAAAAAACAAATTTTAAAAAATGGAATATCAAGTAAAATTAATTCTATTTTGAGAAAAATTGTAACCCAAAAAGAGGGTACGGCTAATTTTGCAAATATTTATGGATATGAAGTTGGAGGAAAAACAGGAACTGCACAAAAGATTGTAAACGGCACGTATTCCAAAAACAAAATCAATACTTTTGTTGCTGTATTTCCAACCTCAAAACCGAAATATATTCTTTTAGTTCTTTTAGATGAACCTCAAGCAAATAAAGATTATATCTATCATTACAAAGATGGGAGTGGATGGAAACTTAAAGGCACACCATTTAATACCGCTGGATGGACATCAGTGGAGGTAGCCGGCAAAATAATAGAAAAAATTGGACCTATTTTAGCCATAAATAAAATTGATTTTCACGGCAACCATGTTGTTAAAAAAATTAATTAAAAAATTAGGTCCAGAAACAGGTAGACTAGAAATTACCGGTATCTGCTTTGATAGTAGAAAGGTCAAAAAAGGAAATTTATTTATTGCTATACAAGGTGAAAAACATGATGGTAATAAATTTGTACATCAGGCAATTTCTAAGGGTGCTAAAGTAATAATCCATTCAGGAAAAGTAAAAAAAAATAAAAAAATCAAATTCATAAGGTTTAACGATACTAGAAACATCTTGGCCAAAATAAGCTCAAAGTTTTATAAAAATAAGCCCAGAAATATAATCGCAGTTACTGGAACAAATGGTAAAACTTCAGTTTCAGACTTTTTTTATCAAATTTTTAAATTAATGAAAATTAAATCAGGTTTTATTGGAACACTTGGTTTTAGAAAAAATAAATTTTTGAAACGAAGAAAACTAACTACTTTAGATTCTTTAACGTTAAATAAAGATTTATATGATATGAGTAAAGCTAAAATAAATAATGTCATCATTGAAGCATCTAGTCATGGGC
>CACHHJ010000039.1 GCA_902579585.1 uncultured Pelagibacteraceae bacterium | reverse complement strand
TTCTTGTGTCGGTTCTATTTTTAGATATGGCTAATAATTTAGGAACAATTTTTTTAAAGGTAACTTGATGCTCTTGAATAAATATTTCACCCTTTGAATTTATTGTTATTGTGAGTGGTTCTTGATCATCAGGTAAAGAGTCTGCTGCTGACTCTGGTAGATCAACTTGTACACCAACAGTTAACAAAGGTGCGGTTACCATAAAAATAATTAAAAGAACCAACATTACATCCACAAAAGGTGTAACATTTATTTCGCTCATTGGTTCTTTCTTTTTTGAGCGATTAATTGTAAATGCCATTTGATTAAATTATTGATAAAAATCTTTTTGAAAAATTATCTACCCTTGCAAAATATCTTTGCGAGTCACTGTTGAACTTATTATACGCTATCACTGCAGGGATAGCAGCAAGAAGGCCAAGTGCAGTTGCAAATAACGCTTCAGCAATACCAGGTGCAACAATCGCTAAACTTGTATTTCTTGAAATTGCAATTGATTGAAAAGAATTCATAATTCCCCATACAGTTCCAAATAAACCTATAAAAGGTGCCGTAGAGCCGATTGTTGCTAAATAAGTAAAATTTTTTTCGATACTTTTAAGCTGGTTGTCTATAGAAACTTCTAGAACTCTTTCTACTCTTGCGCTTTGTACAGATGAAGATTTTGATTTTGTTTTTATTAATTCTGACATTGCATTTTTAAATATAATTGTCATAGGATCTTCTGACTTCATTGGTAGACCTTTGTAAAATGCTTCAGCTGATTTCGATTTCCAAAATTTATCCTCAAATGATTTTGTAGATTGGTCAATTCTTCTAAATAATCTTACTTTGTCATATATTAGAGCCCATGAAAAAATTGAGCTTGCAATTAGAAGTAATATAACTGCTTTTACAACAAAGTCTGCTCTTAAGAAAAGTTGCCAGAGTGAAAAATCATTTGCTCCACCTAAGCCAACAACTTGATTTGCGATTTCTGTCTCCATTAAGGTTAATTACGTGTAGAATGTGTCATCAATTTGGCACTTGATTAATATAAGATTTATTTGGTTTGCTGATTAAACTGTGCTCGACAATCTCTGAAATATCTAGCAATTAAAATTGCATCTGCTTTATTAACATCTTTTTTTTTGCTTAATCTTGGCGATATTGAAGGATACATTTCTATAACCTTGGTTCGGCTAGCATCTTTAGAAGAATTAATTAAATCAAAATGTTTTTTCCATTTTGCAGGTCTAACAAAGAAAATAGGAAGGTTTAATGCTGCACAAATTCCTTTTATCGAACCAAAGGTTTGACCAAAATTAAACATACTTGTGACCCCTTGGCCAGGCATTGCACTTACCTGTTCTACTATTAAAAAAGTGTCACCGTTTGGGATTATATTTTTTTTTATAATGTTAACTAACTGAGCGCTATTTAATTGGTTTTTATTTTTCTTACCCTCTGACATTATAGGCATATCATAAACGTCAAATATTTTTAAATCATCAAGGATTGCAATTCCACCGCTTAGACCAGGATCTATACCTATTATTCTCATTTATATTTTTTAAATTAAGTTACAGTTATGAAAAATTTTTTGGATATCATCATCTTCATCTAATAATTCTAAAAGATTTACCAATTTTATTTCATCATTTTTTTTTAAAATTACTTTATTTTTAGGTCTCCATTCTATACCTGAATAGCTAAATTGTTTTATTAGCTTTTCACTTTCATTTTTTACTCTGTAAAAATCCTCTTTAAAAGTAATAATTTCATGAAAATCTTTGTGGTTAATACAATCTTTTGCACCTACTGTTGCAGCAAAATCTAAAGCTTTTTCATCAGATATTCCATCTCTTGGAAATTGAATAACTCCAAAATTATTAAACAAATGGGCTGTTGATCCATCGCTAGCAAGTCTTCCCCCAAATTTTTGTAAATTTTTTCTAATATTTCCTGCAGTTCTGTTTTTATTATCGGTTAGTGTCTCAATAATTAATGCTATATTATTCGGCCCAAAGCCTTCATACCTTAAGTTATGAAAGTTTTCACCTTTTTGATTTTCAGATTTGCTTATAGCCCTGTTAATATTTTCTTTAGGCATATTTGAATCTTTAGCTGTTTCAATTGCTGCTCTTAACCTGTGGTTTGTGTTTGGGTCTTTTGATCCAAGTTTAGCGGCAACTGTTATTTCTCTTGAAATTTTTGAAAATATTTTTGATCTCAATTTGTCTTGCCTTCCTTTTTTGTGTTTAATACCTGCCCAATGTGAATGACCTGCCATCTATTAAGATCTTTCTTGTAAAGACCCTCCTAATATAATTTGTTCAGCTTTTTTAGCCAAACCAGTTTCGTGGTCACCCTGAACTAACAAACCTGAGATAGTTGCTTCACCATCAGCTGGAAAATGACGTTGAGCAGATGTATCTTTGAGGAATTTTTTTAAAGAATTTTCTCCATTCA
>CACHHJ010000038.1 GCA_902579585.1 uncultured Pelagibacteraceae bacterium | reverse complement strand
GATATTTTAAGATAGCAAAAACTATTTATAAAGATTTGGACGAAAGACTAGAGAAAAGTGAATATTTAGCTGGAGAGTATTCTATAGCGGATATAGCAACATTTCCTTGGATAGCACGACATGAATGGCACGATGTGGGTTTAAAAAATTTTAAACATCTAACACGTTGGTACAATAACATTTCTAAAAGAGACGCTGTTATTAAAGGGTATGATCTTCTTAATAGAGACGAAAAAATTCCCAAGCCTTAGTTGTCGACAAAAATTTTCTCTTCTTTTTCGTGTCTCTCCTGCGCTTCAATACTAAGTGTTGCGATTGGTCTAGCTATTAATCTTTTAAGACCAATTGGTTCTCCGGTTTCCTCACAAAAACCATAAGTACCATCTTTAATTTTTTTTAAAGCCTGATCAATTTTGTTTACTAGCTTTCTTCTCCTATTAGAGGCCCTTAACTCAACAGACTTTTCTGTTTGAGAAGAAGCTTGGTCTACGATATCGGCAGATGCAGAGTTATCATCCATGTTATTAAGTATGACACTCTCAGTATTTGATTTAATGATTTCTTTTCTCCAGCTTACGAGCCTTTCATTAAAGTATTTTTTGTGTTTTGCACACATATACTTCTCTTTACTGTTGGGAGTGTATTTTTTAGGTGACTTTTTAACCATCTTTTAAAGCTGGGGAGTATATAAACGTTTATATTCGTGTCAATATAATTTAAATTAGTTATTTGTGAATTTTATGACAAAAAACATTAATAACGTATTTTTTGTATTCTTATTTATTCATTTATTGCTTTGGGTTCTAGCACCCTCTTTGACCAATAAAAATCTTCCACTAGACACAATTGAAGCGTTAGCCTGGGGAAGTAATTTAGATTGGGGCTTTAACAAACATCCTCCATTAAGTGCTTTTGCAGTTGAAATATTTTATCGAATTTTTGGAACTAACGATTGGGCTTATTATTTGCTTAGCCAACTATTTGTAATCGTAGGATTTATTGCAGTTTACAAATTTTCAAATGAAATTTTAAATAATCAAAAACTTGCACTTTTGTCAGTTCTTTTATTAGAAGGTATCTATTTTTATAATTTTACTACCCCAGAATTTAACGTGAATGTTTCTCAATTACCTTTTTGGGCTTTAACTGTTTATTATACATGGAGATGTATTAAATATGATAAATCAATAGATTATGTATTTTTAGGTTTATTTGCTGGTCTAGGAATTCTATCAAAATACCTATTTATTTATTTAATCATAGGAATTAAACTTGTTTTTATTTACTTCTTAAAAAAAGGAAAAAAAATCAAGTTTTCACATTATTTTATTGCAGGCCCAATAACCTTATTAATCCTTTTGCCTCATGTAATTTGGTTAACTGAAAATAATTACATGACAATTACTTATGGTTTGCAAAGAACAGGCGGAGTAGGCACATTCTTAGACCACTTAATTTATCCTTTAATTTTCTTAAGTAAGCAAATCGGTCTTTTAACTCCTTTTCTTTTTATGTCTTTTTTTCTAGTAAAAAAAATAAGCCCTAAATTAAATTTCAGGGACGAAAGGTTAGTGTTTTTACTTCTAACAACTATAATACCAATATTTTTTATGTTACTCACATCAATGATAATGGGTGCAAAAATAAGAACAATGTGGATGACACCTTTTTATTTATTCGCAGGCACTTTAATTATTTATATTTTTAAGTCACAAATAAATTTGAATAAATTAAAAAACTTTGTATCTATATTTATAATTTTATTTATATTTTCCCCACTTGCATATGCGTATGTCTCAATAACTCAAACAGAAAAAAGGACGGATTTTCCTGGAAAACAAAAAGCTAAAGAGGTTCAAAGTTTATGGGATCAAAAATATAAAAGTGAAATTTACTATGTAATAGGGGATGAATGGTATGCTGGAAATTTATCTTACCATTTAAAATCAAGACCAAGGTGGGTATCAATTAATAATAAAAAGGCAATTGAACTTATGAATTCAAAACAGAGAATTAGTCTTGAGAATATATATCCAGCTTTAGTAATAGGAAAGAAATGAAAAAATTTAAAATTTTAATACCTTGCTATAATGACTGGCAGTCACTTTTTAAATTATTAAATAATATTGATAACAACATCACTATGTTTGATGCAGAATTCACAGTTTTAATAATTAATGATTGTTCCACTGAAAGAATGCCTAAGCCATCATTCAGTTTTAAAAAAATTAAGTCTATTGATTTGATTAATATCAAGAAAAACCAAGGTCACACTAGATGTAATGCGACTGGAATAAAATATTTATCAAAAAAAAAAGATTTTGATTACATGATATTAATGGATGGAGATGGTGAAGATAATCCAGATGATTTACCAATTATTATAAAAAAAGTTTTAGAAAAGAAAAATATCTCTGTAGTTGCTACAAGAAAAAAAAGATCTGAAGGGCTACTTTTCACCATGTTATATAACTTGCATAAAGTAATTACATTAATTTTTGCAGGTAAAAATATGAATTTTGGTCATTACAGCTGTTTAACAAAAGATGACGTAATATTATTATCATCCAAAAAAACTTTATGGAGTAATT
>CACHHJ010000037.1 GCA_902579585.1 uncultured Pelagibacteraceae bacterium | reverse complement strand
CATAGTCATCTATACAGATAAAAGACTTTCCAATTAAAGGAGTTTTGTTTAAGAATTTTAAGAATGCATTTTTTAAATTTTTGAAATTTTTATAAAAGTCCATATGCTCTTTGTCAATATTGGTCACAACAGAGTAATTTATTGGGAAATTTAAAAAACTACCATCGGACTCGTCAGCTTCTAATACTGCCCAATTACCTTTTCCAAGCCTGGCGTTTCCATTAAAAGAATTTATTATTCCCCCATTGATTATAGTAGGATCAAATTTTGCTTGCGAAAGAATATTTGAAATTAAGGAAGTAGTTGTTGTTTTGCCATGAGAACCTGTTACCACTATGTTGGTTTTTAGTGCCACAACATGTGCTAACATTTCTGCTCTTTTTAAAATAGTAACTTTTTTTTTAATTGCTGCTTTTATTTCCGGGTTACTATTTTTGATAGCCGAAGATTTTATAATTATAGAGGTGTTATCAATATTTTCTTTTTTATGCGATCTAAATATTTTAATACCAATTTTTCTACATCTTTCAACATTTTTACTGTTTGCCATATCACTTCCCTGAACTTTAAAACCCATATTTTTCATAATTTGAGCTAAACCACTCATTCCGATCCCACCTATACCTATAAAATGCATTTTTTGATTTAAATTTATTTTAATTTTGCTCATTTAAAATCCTTGTAATTAACTTTTCAATTTTAATAAATATATTTTTATCCGAATGTTTTGACATATTTTCCTTGATAGAAAGTAACTTTTTTTCATTTTTATAAAGATCTACGAGAATTTTATTTAATCTATCAGAAATAAATTTTTCTTCTAATAAAAAGCAATATCCCTTTTCCTGGAAATATTTTGCATTTATAAATTGATGATTATCTGCTGCAGATGGCAAAGGAATTGTAATAAATGGGATTCTTAAGTTTGTTAACTCTGCTAGTGATGAGGCCCCTGATCTAGTTATCGCCAGATCAGATTTATTATAATACTCAATCATATTTTCAGAAAAACAAAATAATTCAGACTGAATTTTATATATATTTTTTATTTCGGATATTTGGTTTTCTAAGCATTGTTGATAAATTTTCAACTTTACCCCTTGCTTTAAACATTTTGTGATTTCTAAAGGTAGTATTTCTCCAAATATTTTAGCAGACTGGCTACCCCCAATGATTAATAATGATAATTCATTTTTTGAGAATAATTGTTTTTTTGAATTAATTGAATTTAAAATATTTTCTTTCAAAATATATCCGCTTACAAATATTTTATTTTTATATTTTGGTATTATTCCTTTAATTTCATCAGAAGATAACATTATTCTTTTTACTATTGGCAACAAGAATTTATTTGCTCTTCCTATAATTAAATTATTTTCATAAATAATTATTGGAATCCTTAATACGTAACCGGCTAAGCATATTGGGAACGAAGAGTATCCACCCATACCAATGATTAAGTTTGGTCTTGAAAAAATTAAATAGTAAATCGAAACTATAAAAGCATATATTATCTTTAAACCTCCAAAAAAAGCAAATAAAAGGTTCTTTTTAAAAATTGTTCCACTGTCTATAATTTTTACGCTTGTAATAATATCTTTTGGTAAAAATTTACTCCCCCTTCTATCAGAAACTATTTTTAAATTATAATTATTGCTTAAGAATTTAGATAAATTCAACGATGGAAAAATATGGCCACCGGTTCCGCCAGTAGCTATAAGAATAGTTTTTGTTTTTTTGTTCATTAATTTTTTTCAGTTAGTGAAGTATAATTCAAAATAATTCCAGCCATAATTCCAGTTGATAGTAATGACGACCCACCATAACTTAAAAATGGAAGTGTCATACCTGTGGTCGGTAACAGGTTTGCATTTACACCAATGTGAATGAAAGTTTGAAAAATTATTAAAGATATTAAGCCGCAAAGGGCAAGTTTGTAATAGTTGTTAGAAAAGCTTATCACCTTTTTAATTATTCTAAAAGCTATGAAAAAAAAAATCATAATAATTAAAATTGAAATTAATGATCCAAATTCTTCGCTAACAACTGCAATAATATAATCTGTATGTGCCTCTGGAACTCTCTCTTTTAAAATTCCTTCCCCCATACCTTGGCCTTTAAAACCTCCTTGCTTTATTGCTTCAATAGCTTTTTGTGATTGAGACCAACCAGACTTTTCTGGATCCATAAAAGATGTAATTCTAGAAATAATGTAACTAAACCGTTCTGGAGCTATATAAAGTAAGAGAAAAAATAAAAGTATAACAAAGAAAAATATCAAAATAAGAAATATTACACTAAAACCAGATATAAAAATTAAAGATGCCCAGGATGCGATGAGCAAAATCGTTTGTCCCACATCCGGCTGTATTAATAGAAGTAAAGTAATAAGAGTTAAAAAAAGAAAAGTAATAATATACGAAAAATTTAAGTTTTTAACTTTATTGGTAGAAATTGTTTGAGCAACCATCAATATAAAAAAAGGTTTAACAAACTCTATGGGCTGAAAACGAAAAATATAAAAATTTATCCATCTTTTTGCACCTTTAACTTCAGTTCCTAAAAAAGGGACTAGTAACAAAAGTAATAAAA
>CACHHJ010000036.1 GCA_902579585.1 uncultured Pelagibacteraceae bacterium | reverse complement strand
TTTTAAATTCAAAATTAGGTGTATTCTTTTCAGATATTTCATAGGTATTTGTATTTCTTAAGCCCCATGAAATTAGTTTTATAGACTCTGAAGATCGAGATTGTTTAGTTTCAAAACCACTTGCTACCGCAATTAGTCTTCTTTTTTCTCCAATAACACTGCTAGCTAATGAATATTTTTCTACAGCCAGATATCCAGTTTTAATTCCATCAGATCCAATATTTTTATATAAAAGTGGATTTCTATTTCCTTGTTTTATCGGATCCCCTCCAGTTCTGTCCCATGTAAATTCTTTTTCAGCAAAGTATTCATAGTATTTTGGAAAGTTTTTAATTAAGTATTTTGACATTATTGCTATATCTCTAACTGTTGAATAATTATCTGGGTCATTTATTCCTGATGAATTAGTAAAATTAGTATTGATTAAACCAATTTCTTCAGCCTTCTCATTCATCATTTCAGCAAAATTTTGCTCAGTACCAGCAATGCCTTCTGCTAGCGCAACACACGCATCATTACCCGAAACAACAATTACTCCTCTTAGCAAATCCTCTACTGATACCTTGTCATTTAACATTATAAACATTGATGAGTAACCACTTTTTGACATTCTCCATGCATTTTCAGAAATCAAAAATTCATCATCTAAACTTATTCTTCCTTGTTTTAATAAATCGAATACAATTATTGATGTCATAATTTTTGTCATTGAAGCAGGATAAATACTCATATCTGCCTCGTTTTCATGTAGAATTTTTCCAGAATTATAATCCATTAAAATAGATGTTTTTGCCTTTATATTTGGCATAGCAATAGAGAGATTAGAAAATAATAAAGATGTTAATAATGTAAAAAAAATTATTTTTTTAATCATGTTGTTTTATTTCAAGATCATCAAATCCATACTTGTTTAACCCAAAGTAAACATTTTTTAAAGTGTTAATTGATGCGTATGGTTTAGAAGACAGCAGAAATTTATTTTTTCCAAGCTTTTTAACATGAAGAGAACCCTCACCAACATAACCTCTTTCTAGAATTTCTTTTAATTCATTGGTAGATATTTCAGAGTAAAACACACCAATGATTATAGAAAATTTTTTATTTTTTTTTGGACTCTGTTTTTTATTAATTGAAATATTGTCAATTTTTACTTTTGTAATTGGGGCTTTATTTTCTACTTTTTTTTCTTCAGAATGTGTGGTCGCGACTTTTGCTATAAAAAATTTGTTTTTTTTCCTTTCAGTTACATCAACAAATGGTATCATTTCATTTAACTCTAATTTTGTAGCAACATTTTTGGATATTATAACTTTGTAAAAAGGTGAATAATTAATTTTTTTTGAAACCTTGAGTTCAATTGACTTCATATTTTCAGGATTTGTAATTTTGATAATTGAATTTTTTTTCAATATATTATGACCTACAACCAAATCATTATCATTTATCTTTTTATAAAACTTTTCCTTTTCATGCAAATCAGCATTATAAATTAAGGCAAAACCAGAAGATTTATATGGAACATAATCTGAATTATTTCTTTGCACATTATAATTTGTACAAGATGTTACAAAAATTAATATTATAATTAAAATACTATATTTCATTTTTAAATTTGTCCTTCAATGTACATACTGCTAAAGCAAATCTCAAAGATCTGTTCCATTTTAGAACTTTTTCATAATTATTAAAAACAATGTACGCTGGGGACAAGACTTTTGAACCTGGTATAATATCCTTATCAGGTGTTATAATAGCCGAAAGAAGATTGTCATCAAGATTATATTTTTGAGGTTGTTTAAAATATTTTTTAAAGTATTTAGTTTTTCTTTTATTTTTTAATTTTTTTGCGGAACTATTAAGATATTTAGCTGGTATATTTTCTTTGAGTTCAACTTTATAAAAACATGGTTTGTTCTTTTTCCAGCCGATTTTATTCATATAATTTGCAGCAGAAGCAAATGAGTCATCAATCTTTTTTAATTCAATATCTTTGTTTCTATTATAATCAATTGCATAATTTTTAATTGTACTGGGCATAAACTGAAAATTACCAAATGCTCCAGCCCATGATCCATAAAGAATATTTTTGTCAATTATATTTTGATCTACTAATTTCAACAGGATTAAAAGTTCGTTAGTAAAAAAAGCACTTCTTCTTTTATCATAACTAAGTGTGGCAAGGGACGAGATTATGTCCATCTTGCCTAGATATTTTCCGTAATTTGTTTCAATACCCATCAAGGCTAGTAATAATTCTTTTTCTATTGAAAATTTTTTTTCTATTTCTTCAATTATTGAATGTTGTTTATTATATAATAATAAACCTTTAGAAACTTTATCTTTGTTTGCTCTTTTTTTGATATAGGTAAATGTATCTTCATAAAATTCTGGTTGATATCTATCGTATTTGATAACTTTGGGTAAAAATATTGCATCATCCATAACTGAATTAACAGTGTTTTGAGACACACCGCTTTTAACTGCAACTAATTTAAATTCGTTTAACCAAATTTGAAAATTTTCATCGCTATAAGCACAAGTGTATAAAATATTAAATATTAAAATTAAAAAAAATGATATCTTTTTCATTTTAAGCTTATATTCCAATATTTTTTTACATTCTATAAAATTATTGATTGCTGAATTTCTTGTATCTTTAATGTATAAATCGTATTAAGAACCAATCAATGGAGAGGTGGCTGAGCGGTTGAAAGCACTAGTCTTGAAAACTAGCAATGGGGCAACTCATTCGTGGGTTCGAATCCCACCCTCTCCGCCATTAAAATTTTTGGAAATCTTCAGCTATTTTAACAACAAGTATATTTTTATAATTTACCGGCGATTCTTTTTTTTTGATAGATATTAAAATTTCATCATCCATATTTATAAATTCATTCAACGCGTTTAAATAATCCACATCCAATTTATCAATAATTGACTTTACAAA
>CACHHJ010000035.1 GCA_902579585.1 uncultured Pelagibacteraceae bacterium | reverse complement strand
AATGTATAAAGTTTTCCACTCATTTAAATTATTTGCTGAACAATCTATAAATTTCTTTTGCAATATCACTTTCCAAAGGAAATGAAAGCATACCCATTACATCATATCCAAGCATATAAGGCATAGCATAGAAACGAAACATATAAAAAAACCAAGCAACATATAAGGGAATGAAAAGTGGAATAATGAAACTTGGAGTAATAAATCTAAAAACCTTTAATATTGGATTTGTTAATTTTACAAAAGCTTTCATAAAAAAGAAATTTGAGTCCTCTCTTTGAAAAATATTCATTGCGGATCTTCCTATTAAAGTCCACATTATTATTCCTAATATGTAGTCTAAAATTAATACCCAAATTGGCATTATTTAAACTAGCATGGGAAGTTGTTTGCTAAAAGCAAAAAAAAAGGGGCGAACAAGTCGCCCCTTTTATAATAAATAATTTTATTTAGTGTTGTTTTCCAAGAATAGCTCTTCCGCTAGGTATTCTAACGTCATCAACCATCTTCTGAACGGCACTACTAGGCTCTTTTGTCATTAAGCTTACTACAACCATTGCAACTAAGCTTACTGATGCTCCTATAATACCAAATCTTAAGTGGTCAATTCCAAGCCATGGAGTTTGTGCCATAAACTTCGGTCCAACATAAATTAGATATGCCGTACCAGAGATTAGACCTCCAAGTATTCCTGCAACTGCACCTTCTTTAGTAGCTCTCTTCCACCATACACCAAGTACAAGTGGGAAGAATAAGCCTGACATCGCAAAGTCGAATGCCCAAGCTACTGCTCCCAGAATGCTTGTTAATCTCATTGAAGAGATGTAAGCAGCGGCAGCACCAATAACTACTAGAAGTACACGAGCTACGATTAGCCTTTTCTTAACGTCAGCTTTCGGATCGATTATTTTGTAGTAGATATCATGTGATAAACAGTTTGATATCGCTAAAACTAATCCATCGGCAGTTGACATGGCAGCAGCCATACCACCTGCAGCAACTAATCCAGAAATAACGTAAGGTAAACCAGCAACTTCAGGAGTTGCTAATACTACTACGTCACCTCTCATAAACCATTCGTTCAACTGTAATATTCCATCACCGTTGAAGTCAGCAATAAACACTTGTTTTACTGCAGACCAGTTTTGAACCCATGGTATACTCTTCACTTCTGCAATTGATTTTCCAATAATCGCAGTAGGTAAGTTTGGATCCATTAACTGTAGTTTAGATAGTGTTGCTAGCATTGGCGCAGAGAAATAAAGCAAGAATATAAAGAACAGTGACCAAGCCACTGATTTTCTCGCTGATTTAACAGAAGGAGTTGTAAAGTATCTCATTAAAATATGAGGTAACGATGCAGTTCCTACCATCATACAAATCGCAAGCGATAAGTATTTCCATACAGCCATTCCGCCCGCAGGTACAGCAGAGTGAGGATTAGAAATATATTTCAATCCACCTGGTACACCAGCAGCTTTAATGTCTGCAGCGCTATTTTTTACTAGGCCAGCTGAAGCTTCAAGATCAGCTAAACGTTGTACTTCATCACCAAGCATAAAGTGTGGGAATGGATTACCCAATTTACTTCCCATCCAGAATACTGGTATTAAGTATGCTGTTATAAGTACGATGTACTGGGCTACTTGTGTCCAAGTAACAGCTCTCATACCACCTAACATTGAACACATTAAAATACTAACTAGACCAACCCAAACTCCAAGTTCAAATGGAATTTGTAAAGCTCTTGATGCAATTGTTCCAGTCGCATTAATTTGTGCCGTCACGTAAGTGAATGAAGCTAATACTAAAACTAAAGTTGCGCAAAATCTTGGAAGATTTCCGCCGTATCTAGTTCCAATAAAGTCCGGTACAGTATAACAACCAAATTTTCTTAAATATGGTGCTAACAGAGTAGACACTAATACGTATCCACCAGTCCATCCAACTAAGAATGCCATGTAAGTATAGCCACCAAAATAAATACCACCAGCCATCGCAACAAACGATGCACCTGACATCCAGTCAGCTGCCGTCGCCATTCCGTTAAATACTGTTGGTACTTGTCTTCCCGCTACGTAGTAAGCGTCAACTTGTATAGTTCTAGATAAGTAACCGATAAGTGCATAGATAAGCACTGTAAAAGCTACAAACATAATTCCTATGCTTGCTGCGCTAACACCTGCAGATTCTAGTACTGCCATCAACAAGATGAATACTAAGAAACCTCCGGTGTATAGACCGTAGATCTTAGGAAGGTTTTGTATAAAACCACCTTTAAACATTAGTCATCCTCCTTTTCGCCACCATATCCGTGTTCGTCGTCGATTTTCTCCTGTTTGTTAGCAAACCAAAAGATTAAAATTACGAAAGCAGCAAGAGATCCTTGCGCAGACATATAATAAGCTAATGGGTAACCAAGAAACGATCCTTGATTTACCGCTTCGCCGAACATAAATATTACTATTGAGAAAAAGAACCAAATAGCCAATGTTACAAACATATGGTTTTTGGTCTTTTGCCAATGTGCTTCTTTGTTTGACATGTCTTTCCTCCCTTTAATTTGTTAAGAGTTTTGGGGAAGCATACCCAAAACAACGTCAATTAAAAGTCAAAAAATCTCTTGAAATAACAAAATCTCACCCTTTTAATGGGTAAAATAGTTTGATAAATGGTAAATACAACGTGAAATTGAATCTAAAAGATATACAAAAATACCTATTTCCTCTGAAACGTCTCTTCACGAAATATCGTCCGATAAGGTCTGTTGATCAAGTTAAAAATTTTATTCAAGAACAGTCAGCACAAGTTAGCCAAATGACTTTGTACGGGTATCTAAAAACAAGAATGGGAGCAAAGCATGTAATTATGTTTGAGGATAAAGATTTTTTAAACTCAATTAATATTGCCAAATGGCATATTTATGCTGCCTCTTTGATTGATTGCACTTTTTTTTGTTTCTCTTTTTTGTACAAAGAAAAAAAAATTGAAAAAATAGAGGATGCAAATAAAGTTTTTTTTGAAATTTTAAATTCAGAAAAAGCAAAT
>CACHHJ010000034.1 GCA_902579585.1 uncultured Pelagibacteraceae bacterium | reverse complement strand
ACAATTAGATCGGATATTATTAAAAAAGCAGCTTTGTTAGATGCGGAGTCAAGAAAGAAAAAAAAGAAAAGTTAAATTAAAATAATTTTTTTATTATTAAATTTCTATGGATAAAATCGATATATCAAACATAGATAAAAAATGGCAATCTTTCTGGTCTGAAAAAAAGAATAAATTTAAAAATACAGATAAAAACAAAAAATTTTATTGTCTTGAAATGTTTCCATACCCATCTGGAAAAATTCACATGGGTCATGTTAGAAATTATGCAATTGGAGATGTTGTAGCAAGATACAAAATGATGAATGGGTTTAATGTATTACATCCAATGGGTTGGGACTCTTTCGGTCTTCCAGCCGAAAACGCAGCCAGAGAGAATAATTTAAATCCAAAAGAGTGGACAAAAAAAAATATTTCTGCAATGAAACATCAACTTAAGTTACTAGGCCTTTCAGTAGACTGGGATCGTGAAATTTCTACGTGCGATGAAGAATATTATAAACATCAACAAGAGTTATTTATTGACTTTTATAACAAAGGTTTAGTTGTAAGAAAAGAAACTTATGTAAATTGGGATCCAATAGAAAAATCTGTTTTGGCTAATGAGCAAGTAATTGATGGTAGGGGTTGGCGATCAAATGCAATAGTTGAAAGAAAAAAGTTATATCAATGGTTTTTTAATATTTCTAAATTTTCCGAAGAATTACTTGAAGATTTAGATACTCTCAAAGAATGGCCAGAGAGAGTTAAGTTGATGCAGAAAAATTGGATAGGAAAATCTGTAGGATGTGAAATAAACTTTAAATTATCAGGTGTTGAAAAGTTTATTAAAGTTTTTACCACTCGACCCGATACAATTTTTGGTGCAACTTTCTTAGCAGTATCCGTTGATCATCCAATATGTGAAAATTACAAAAAATTACCTAAATTTTTAGATTTTAAAAAAAAATGTTCTCAAGTTGGTACAACTGAAGAGGCAATTGCAAATGCTGAAAAGATTGGTTTTAAAACTGATTTAGAAGTTGAGCATCCTTTTATAAAAGATAAAACAATTCCAATTTATGTTTCAAATTTTATTCTCATGGATTATGGAACAGGGGCAATATTTGGATGTCCGGCTCATGACCAAAGAGATTTTGAATTTGCAACTAAATATAATCTTGAAATCAAACCTGTTGTAAAACCTAAAGATGCTAATCTAATTAATTTAAAAAACGAGGCATACACTGGTGATGGTACAATAATAAATTCAGAATTTTTGAACGGTCTTAAAGTACCAGATGCTAAAGAAAAAATTGTTAAAGAAATTGCAAAAAAGAATATTGGTAAAAAGAAAATCACTTTTAGATTAAAAGACTGGGGAGTATCTAGACAAAGATATTGGGGTTGTCCCATACCAATGATTTATCTTAAAAATGGAGAAGTTGTCCCGGTAGATAAAAGTGAACTTCCAGTTAAATTACCAGAAAATATAGATGTTAATTCAAAAGGGAATCCTCTTGATACACATCCAACTTGGAAAAAAACTAAATACAAAAAGACTGGTGAAGAAGCAATAAGAGAAACTGACACTCTAGATACTTTTGTAGACTCATCATGGTATTTCATAAGATTTTGTTCTCCAAAAAATAAATCAAAAGCATTCGATGAGGATTCGTTTAAATACTGGATGCCCGTTGATCAATATATTGGTGGAATTGAGCACGCAATTTTACATCTTCTTTATTCTAGGTTTTTTATGAGAGCAATAAAGTATTGTAATAAAAGGATTAGTATTAAAGAGCCTTTTAAAGGTTTATTTACGCAAGGAATGGTTTGTCACGAAACATATCAGGATGAAAAAGGTAAATGGATTAGTCCTGATCAAGTTGAAAATACACAAATTGGAATGAAGTCAAAAATTGATGGATCTAAAATCAAAGTAGGCCCATCAGAGGCAATGTCAAAATCAAAAAAAAATATTGTAGATCCAGAAAGTATGATAAAAATTTACGGTGCTGATGCAGTAAGATGGTTTATTCTTTCAGATAGCCCACCTGAAAGAGATGTTCAATGGTCAACTGCTGGTGTTTCTGCTTCACACAAATTTATTCAAAGAATATGGGCTCTAAATCAAAAGACTTTAAATCGAAATCAAAATAAAAATGATGATGAAAAAAAATTTTCTTTAAAATTTAATGAATACGTTTTTAAAATTACTGACTTGATTGAAAAGTTTCAATTAAACGTTGCTATAGCAAAAATTTATGAGATAACCTCACTGTTTGAGAATAATTTAGAAAAAAAAATAAGTAATGAAAAGTTTATAAATTATCAGACACAATTTTTGAAAATGTTGCTACCTTTTGCACCTCATTTATCCTGCGAATGCTTATCAAAACTCGAAGGTAAAAATTTCTATAGCAACATGCAGTGGCCAAAAGGCAGCAAATCTTTATTGGACAAACAAGAGGTTACTTTGGTTGTCCAAATTAATGGTAAAAAAAGGGCACTTATTAATGCAAAAAAAGATCTTTCTGAGAAAGATGTATTAATTGAAGCTAAAAAAATTGATAATATTAAAAAAAATCTTAAGGATAAAAGAATTATAAAAAATATTTTTGTTAAGAATAAAATAATAAATTTTATTATTGCTAAATGATAAAGATTTTTAAAAACTTTCTTTTTGTAATTTTATTTTTTAACCTGTTACAAGGTTGTGGTTACAAACCATTGTTAACAAGTAAAAATCAAAATTTCAGCATTTCGGACGTCAATATATTTGGCGATAAAAAATTATCACGAAAATTGGGTAACAATTTTAGTGAAGTCGATGGTACAAATAATAATTTAATTCTTGAAATTAAAGGATCCAAACAAAAAGTGGTTTCAAATAAAACCTCCATAGGTGCTACATCTGAATACACTGTGACTATCAGTTTTGATTTGAAGGTTATTTCTAAAAAAGACATGGATGTGGTTTTTTCAGAAACTTTCTCCCGAAGCGAGGCTTTTAAAGCTTCGAATGTACACTTAGATACATTAAATCGTGAAAATAAAATTGTGGATAATAGCATAAAAGATATAGCTGATGAGATAACAAAAAGGCTAAATGTCAAATTCAATTAAATATGATTTTAAAAAGCTATTTATTGGAAAAAAATTTATCATTAATTGATAA
>CACHHJ010000033.1 GCA_902579585.1 uncultured Pelagibacteraceae bacterium | reverse complement strand
TTGCTAAGATTTTAGGAATATTAAGCCTAAAAAGTTACAAAATAAAATGAATAAGAATTTTAAAGATTTAGTTTTTTCGGGTGTTCAACCTACTGGGAATTTACATTTGGGAAATTACTTAGGGGCTATGAAAAATTTTGTTGAACTCCAAAAAAAAACCAATTGCATTTATTCAATTGTAGATCTTCATGCTATTACTGTATTGCAAGACCCTAAAGAACTTAATAACAGCATACTAGAAACTGTTGCTGGTTTCATAGCTTGTGGTTTAGATTTTAAAAAAAGTATAATTTTTAATCAGTCATCTGTGAGTGAACATGCCGAGCTTGCTTGGATTTTTAACTGTGTTTCAAGGCTTGGATGGCTAAACAGAATGACACAATTTAAAGAAAAGGCTGGGGCTAATAAAGAAAACGCAAGTGTTGGATTATATGTCTATCCAAATTTGATGGCAGCAGATATTCTTTTATACAAGGCAACTCGTGTTCCAGTGGGAGATGATCAAAAACAACATTTAGAACTTTGTAGGAATATTGCAAATAAATTCAACAAAGATTTTGGAAGCTCAGAATTTTTTCCAATACCAGAACCTTTGATACATAAAAATTTTTCACGAGTAATGAGCTTAAGGGATGGTAAAAAAAAAATGAGCAAATCAGATGAGTCTGACTATTCAAGAATAAATCTACAAGATAGTGAAGACGAAATTGAAAAAAAAATTAAAAAAGCTAAAACCGATTCTTCTTTAATATCATCAGATAAAAAGGATCTAGAAAAAAGACCTGAGGCTCTAAATTTGCTTAATATATATTCATCTATAACTAACAAGCCTTTAGAGAAAACTTTGAAAGAAATGGAAGGTAAAGATTTTTCGAAATTTAAAAACAAACTCTCCGACGCACTAATTGCAACAATTTGTCCTATTGGAAAAAAAATAAAACAACTAAATAAAGATAAGGCTCAATTAGTGAATATTTTAAGCGAGGGAACTAAAAAAGCCAAAGTAATTGCTAGCAAAAACCTAAAAGAAATTAAAGAAATTGTTGGATTTATTTAGCAATTTAAATATGTTATTAAATTACTATGATACAAACAGAAACAACGCCTAACCCTAATGCACTAAAATTTATTTCTGAAAATAAATTTTCTGAGATTGGAGCTAAGGAGTTTCAAAAAAAAGACATTACTCCCAAAACAAATAATTTGATTAAAAATTTATTGGAATTCGATGGAGTAGAGTTGGTTCTTATATCTGATAACTTCATAAGTGTAAAAAAATTTGAAAATGCACAATGGGACAGCTTAAGACCATCAATAATATCAGAAATTAATGATTATTTAGAAAGAGATAAAAAACCAATTCTTGTTAAAAATAGCAAAGATTCAAACAAACCAGAAGAGGAAAGTAATTTAATTGTAGACGAAATTAAGAAAGTTCTTGATAGCAAAATAAGACCGGCAGTTGCGAAGGACGGTGGAGATATAAAATTTATATCTTTTAAAGAAGGAACAGTTAAAGTTGAGCTAAGGGGAAGCTGTTCTGGTTGTCCTAGCTCAATAGTTACGCTTAAAAATGGAGTTCAGAACTTATTACGTCATTATATAAAGGAAGTTAAAAACGTAGAAGCAATTTAGTTTAATGAAATCAAAATCAGTACCTTATTTAGATCAACTTTTAGAGTTAGGCAAACTTTACAAAGTAGACGAGCTCAAATTTTACGCCAAATCTAAGAAAAAATTAACGACTTCACAAATCGAGCTAATTTTATTGAAAAACAAAATTAGATTACCTGAGCAAAGTTATAATAAAAAAAAAATAGCAGAAATAAAGTTCAAGGAACAAGTAGTAACAAATATTTTAATAACTTTATTTCTAATTACATTTGTGATTAGTTTGATTTCCGTAAGACCATTCATAAAAACAGTTACTACTGAGATAAAATTTACTTATGTTGCTAAAGAATATAAGTCAAATTTCAAAAAAGAAGACTATAAAAAAGTTGAAAAAAATAAACTCCCAAGTAATAAGAATGAAGACGACGATTTTATAGGTATAGACACTCAAATTACCTTAAATTTGTTTGAAAATCTTAAATACGATTTAAAAAGTATTAGATTGGGTCAGTCGGTAAAACCAGTTTACTTGTCAAAACTACCAAAAGATCTTAAAAAAATTAAGAGCACAAACAAAAGAAAAGATACCTTCATAAAAATTGTTATGCCATTAATTTTGAGTGAAAATGAAAAAATTTTAGAGGATAGAAATAAGTTATTCAAAATTTTAGGAAAACAATCAAATACGATGGGAGAAAAGGTTTGGCTTAAAAGAAGATTTAAAGATTATAATGTAAAAGGAGAGGATATAACAGAACTTAAGTTAAAAATGGATATAGTGCCTACTTCAATCGCGATTGCCCAGGCTGCAAAAGAAAGTGGCTGGGGAACTTCTAGGTTTGCATTAGAGGGTAACGCGATGTATGGACAATGGACTTGGGATGGTGAAGGAATTGAACCATCGAAAAAAGATAAGAGGCAAGAACATAAAATTCTTAAATTCCCTAAACTTCAATCTTCCGTAGCTGCATATATGAATAATTTAAACACACACCGAGGATACTCCGAGTTCAGGAATAAAAGATCAGAAATTAGAGAAAAAAAACAAGAGATTAATGGGCTAGATCTTGTTCAATATCTTTACAACTATGCCCAAACAGGGTCTGAATATGTTAAAACTCTAAAAAAAATTATACAACAAAATAATCTTAATGATTTTGATAATTCAATTCTGATGAACTCTAATAGATCAAGATCCCTAACTCTATAATTTACAAATCTGCAATAACAAATTGAATTCCTAACCATCTCCAATAGCCACTTTCATCTCTGAGCGAACAATTAATTCGACCTCTTTCGGTACTGAACTTTCCATCTAAAATTACTTTAAGTTGGTTTCTTTTAGTGAAAAATAATTTCGATTTTCTCCATTTATTTTGTTCATTAGAATAACAACTTATGTTTTCTAAATTCTTTTGATTCTCAAAAAAGTAAATTGTTACATCTGGGGGGTTATTTTTGTCTGCTAAATACTTCTCTTCTGGTAATATTTTTTTATAAGGAAACGGAATATTTTTTAATAAACTTTTAAATCTTTTTATTTCACCATATTTCTCATTTATCGGAAATCGTGGTAGCTCAAATTTATTTTTAGTTTGATCTATTACTCCAGAATGCTGTCCAAATGCATATTTGAAACCAAGATCTTTAACAATTTCTATATAAGAATTTTTGTATTCACCAAATGGATATGCAAAGATTTTAGTATCATAATCTAATTTTT
>CACHHJ010000032.1 GCA_902579585.1 uncultured Pelagibacteraceae bacterium | reverse complement strand
TGAAAAAGTAAAAGAGGATACTAAAAGAGTTGTATCCGAACAAGCACCCCCGTCTGCAAAAGCTAAACAAAAACCCGACAGAATTCCTTTACCAGAGGACAAAAAAGAGACTAAGCAAATAGTAAAGAAAAAACAGAATCCCGAAGAGATCAAGCCTCAAATAAGACAATCATCTGAATTTGAGAAGGAAGAGTTATTTGATACTAATGAGATTGCAGCTTTAATAGACAAAGCCAAGGAGGAGCAAGCAGAAACGCAAAAAAAAAATAGCCAAATAACCCAAAGCAATGTTAAAACACCTTTTGCAAAGGCACTATCATTGTCTGAGGAAGATGCACTGAGAGCTCAGATATTTGGATGCTGGAGTGTTCCGCTTGGGCTACCCTACGACAAAGATTTATTAGTAAGAATTAAACTACAATTAAAACCCGATGGCAGAATACTTAAAGCAGAAATTCTAGATCATGCAAGAATGAATACTCCAGGTCAAAGTTTCTACAAAATTTTAGCTGAAAGCGCTCTAAGAGCAGTAAGAATTTGCCAACCTTTAAAAGTTCCACCTACTGGTTATGATAGATGGAAAGATTTACAGTTAAATTTTGATCCAACAGAAATGTTAAAAGGTTAGGATTATGAAAAAAACAATTATTATATTTTTATTTTTCGTATTAAATATTGAAAATGCATTTAGTTTAATAAAAGTAGACATAACTAGGGGTAATCTAGATCCATTGCCGATTGCAGTCTCACCTTTACATATTGATGATAAATCGGAAGATTTTAAGTCATTAAAGGAGAAAAAATTAGGGGAAGAAATTTCAAAAATAATAGAAAAAAATTTTAAATCTACAGGTTTATTTAATCCTTTAAAAAAGGACGCATTTGTTCAAAAACCTGATATAGCCCATCTCAAACCAAGGTTTGAGGACTGGAGACTAATAAAAGCTCAAGCATTAATTACTGGAAAAATTTTTGTTAAAGATAAAAAGTTGAAAGTAGAATGTAGGCTTTGGGACCTTACAGCTGCTAAGGAAATGTTAGCACTATCCTTTACAACCACGCCAACCAATTGGAGAAGAGTAGCACACATTATATCAGATAAAATTTATGAAAGATTAACTGGTGAAACTGGGTATTTTGATACAAGAATAATATATGTGTCTGAGAAAGGGCCAAAAGATCAGAGAGTAAAAAAACTAGCTATAATGGATCAGGATGGACATGGCACGAAATATTTAACTTTAGGAAATGAACTAGTATTAACCCCAAGATTTAATCCAACAAATCAACTAGTTACTTACATGTCATATTTTAAAAATATGCCGAGAGTTTATTTGTTAGATATTGAAACCGGTATTCAGGAAGTAGTTGGAAACTTTCCAGGCATGACTTTTGCACCAAGATTTTCTCCTGACGGAAAAAAAATCATCATGAGTTTTGCAAAAGATGGTAATTCCGATATTTATTCAATGGATATGGATACAAGAATTGTGGAAAGGATCACCGACCACCCTGCGATAGATACATCACCCTCTTATTCTCCAGATGGAAAATATATTTGTTTTAATTCTGATAGAAGTGGCCTTCAACAAATATATACAATGAGAAGTGATGGAAGCCAGGTTAAAAGAATTACTTTTGGTAATGGTATTTACGGAACACCAGTTTGGTCTCCAAGAGGTGATTTAATAGCATTTACTAAAATGCGAAAAGGAAAATTTTATATTGGTGTAATGAGGTCGGACGGAACTGGAGAAAGACTTTTGACAGAAAATTATTATCAAGAGGCACCTTCATGGTCACCTAATGGAAGAGTTTTAATATTTTATAGAGAGACCAAGTCAGATAGCAAAGGTAAAGGTTTTACTGCTAAACTCTGGTCTATTGATATAACTGGATATAATGAGAGGCAGGTAAAAACTGAAACCGATGCATCAGACCCATCATGGTCCTCATTACTATCAAAATAGTGAAATTTTACACAATTTATACTTGCAAGATTCCTCTAAATTTGGAATATTACAACAACCTTAAATATATTTAGGAGATACAAATGAAGTTTAATAGTGCACTAAAAAATTTTGTTTTAGTTCTATTTAGCACGTTGTTAATTTCGGCGTGTTCCACAGCTAAGAAAGCTTCTGTTGATACCGTAGATGATGTTTATACAGGAACAGATACTGTTGAATATTTAGCTAACGGTGTACCAGACAGAGTTTTTTTCGCTACTAACAAATCAAGCTTAACTACAAGATCACGTGATACTTTAAGAAAACAGGCTACATACTTAAGAAAAAATAAAGATCTAACTGTTACTATTGAAGGTCATGCAGATGAAAGAGGAACAAGAGAATATAACTTGGCCCTTGGTGAAAGAAGAGCAAACGCTGCAAAAGATTATTTAATGACATACGGTGTTTCTGGAAAAAGAATTAGCGTAATAAGCTACGGTAAAGAAAAACCGGTAAATCCAGCATCTAGTCCATTAGCGTGGTCTCAAAATCGAAGATCTGTAACGATTAAAGCAAACTAAAAATTTAATATTAGTAGACCCTGTTATTTAACATCAATAACAGGGTCTTTTTTTTGCCATTTTGTAAGAATAAAAGTTGAAATATGTCAGTAGCTTATAGAAATCTTTTCACAAAAGTTTTTATTTTTTCATTATTCCTATTAATGTTTTCCTACTTTGCTAGCGCCGATGAAAAGGCAGAACTCAAAGATATTCAAACTAAAATTGAAAATATAAGTAAAGATCTTAAAACTTTAGAAAATGCTTTTTACAAAACTTCAGAAGTTCAAACAAAAAAGATATCTAACGATGGACTAAACGAAGATGTTTTGACACGTCATTTACTAAAACTTAATGAGATCGAGGAACAATTTAGAGAAGTTACAAACCGTTACGAGGAAATTAATTTTAAAATTGATAAACTTTCGAATAGAATAACTAAGATGCAATCTGATAATCAAGTAAGATTTAGTGATCTTGAAAATTCTACAACACCATCTGACAATAGCTCAAAAAAAATAACTAAAAAAAGACTTCCAGGAACAGATTTGCCAAAAGACTTAGGCAGTGTATCTGATAACGATTTAGAAAAAACTGAAAGTGTCCAAAAAACTCAATCAATAGAGTCTGCAGGATTAGTGGTAAGTGAAAAAGCTGATAGAGCAAAATCTTTGCTTCCCAACAAACCTCCAAATGAACAATATAATTTTGCGGTTAGTTTCATAAAAGTTGGGGATTATGAGACGGCAGAATTTGCACTTAAAGAATTTATCGACAAAAACAAAGATAATGATCTCGCTGCTCTTCCATGGTAAAAATTACACGCCCTAGTGTAATAGTT
>CACHHJ010000031.1 GCA_902579585.1 uncultured Pelagibacteraceae bacterium | reverse complement strand
TAATTTCATGCTGCCACTCCTTTTCTCAGTTCAATCGATTTTAAATATTTTTCTATTTGAACTGCTGCGTCTCTTCCATCTCTTATGGCCCAAACAACTAATGATGCACCTCTTACAATATCTCCCGCAGCAAATACTCCAGGTATATTGGTCTGCATTGAAGTTAAATCAATTTTAATTGTGCCCCATTTAGATACAGCTAAACTTTCTGAATTAAATAATTTTGGTAAATTTTCAGGATCAAAACCCAAAGCTTTTATTACAATGTCAGCTTCTAACTCATAATTTGAGTTCTCAATAATGACTGGTTTTTTTCTTCCTGAGGAGTCTGGATCCCCTAATTTCATTTTTTGAACCTCAACAGCTTTAACATTTTTTTGTCCAATGAATTTTTTTGGACTAGATAACCATAAAAATTCTACTCCTTCCTCTATAGCATTGCCCACTTCTCTAGCAGATCCAGGCATATTTTCTCGATCTCTTCTATACAAACATTTAACTGATTTTGCATTCTGTCTTACTGCTGTTCTGACACAGTCCATTGCAGTATCGCCACCTCCAACTACTACAACTTTTTTATTTTCAGCATTAAGGGTGCCGTCATCAAATAATTTTACCTTATCACCTAGACCTTTTTTATTTGATGCTGTTAAAAATTCCATTGCAGGAAAAATATTTCCTAGATTATTTCCCTCAATGTCGACATTTCTGGGCTTATAAACACCAGTAGCAATTAATACAGCATCATGTTTTTCTTTTAATTGTTCAAGGGTTGCATCTTTCCCAACTTCAAAATTCTGTTTAAATTTAATACCTGAGTCTTTTAAAAGTTTAGTTCTTCTTTCAACAACAAATTTTTCTAATTTAAAATTAGGTATACCATAGATTAATAAACCACCCGGACGATCGTACCGATCATAAACTGTTATTTGATAACCAAGTTTTCTTAGTTCTTCTGCACAAGCCAATCCAGCCGGACCTGCGCCAATAACACCAACGGACTGTTTTTTTTGTTTTTCAACTTTTATGGGTTTAACCCATCCTTTTTCCCACGCAGTATCAGTAATATATTTTTCAACGGAACCAATTGTTACAGTTCCATGACCTGATTGCTCAATTACACAATTGCCTTCACATAATCTATCTTGTGGGCATATTCTTCCACAAACTTCTGGCATGTTATTTGTGCTTTGAGAGAGTTCATATGCATCTTGTAATCTTCCTTCAGCAGTTAATTTTAACCAATCTGGAATATTGTTATGTAATGGGCAGTGAACTTGGCAGAAAGGAACTCCGCATTGTGAACATCTGCTAGATTGCTCTTTAGCTTTCTTGTTAATATACTCGTCGTAGATTTCCTTAAAATCTGTTTTTCTTTGATCAACGGATCTTTTGGGCGGATTCTGTTGATCCAGATTTACGAATTTTAACATTTTTTCTGACATCGGCAGAACATAGTTAAATTAAAGATAATTTAAAGTAAAATTAGGTCACTATTATTTACTTATTTAATAAAAAACCCTGAATTTTATGTATATTTCGTCGCATAACAGATATGCAATTTTTAAGATGAACTCATTGGTTGAATTAAATATAAATCAGCTGTCACTTCATGGAAAATATAATTCAAATTCTTCTAATCTCAATAATACAAGGTATAGCTGAATTTATCCCGGTAAGCTCATCGGCTCATATTAATTTATTATCTAATTTATTTAATTATGAAAAATTTGAGCTTGCAGTTAACGTCAGTGCACATTTCGGGTCTTTGGTTGCTGTTTTGTTTTATTTTAATAAAGAAATTTATAATTTTTCAAAAAACAAGAATTTGTTTTACAAAGTAATAATTGCATCAATACCAATTTTTATAATTGGTTATATTTTAATAGAGCTTAAAATAATTTCAAATTTAAGAACCATAGAGATAATGGGATGGACCACAATTATTTTTGGTATTTTGTTGTATATTTCGGATAAATTTAAAATCAAACTTAAAATGAAAAATAACTTCACATTTAGAAACGCAATAATAATTGGTTTTTATCAGACATTAGCTTTAATACCAGGAGTAAGCAGATCTGGTATAATAATAACTGGTGCTAGATTTTTAAAGTTTAATAGAATTGATGCTGCAAAAATATCTTTTTTACTTTCTATTCCTGCTTTGGGGGCATGGAGTTTGTATGGTGTTTTTGACTTAATAAAGCAAAATGACCAAATATTAACTGTAAGCTCGATATTAACAGCTTTTCTGTCATTTATATTTTCATATATCACCATCAAATATTTTTTAATATATCTGAAGAAATTCAATCTTAATTTGTTTGTAATTTATAGATTAATACTAGGAATAATATTATTATCAGTAGTATACTTAAAGTAAAATTGTTAAGACTATTAAAATGATTAAAACAGAAAAAAAAAATAGTATTACAGATTTTTGAAGGGATAAATGTGTTAAAAATTTCATACTTAGATTTTATAGCGAAAAAGGATACTTAAATCAATGTCAATTGTATTAGTAACTGGTTCTTGTGGGTTAGTCGGCTCTGAAGCTTCAGTTTTTTTTTCAAAAAAAGGATTCGATATTATTGGAATAGATAATAACTCAAGAAAATTATTTTTTGGAAAAGATGGTGATGTCAGTTGGGTAAGAAGAAAATTAGAGAAAAATATAAAAAATTATAAACATTATAATATAGATATCTCTGAACCAAATGCTGTGAAAAAAATATTTAAAAAATATAAAAAAAATATAAAACTAGTAATCCATTCTGCTGCACAACCTTCGCATGATTGGGCAAAAAACAATATATTTAAAGATTTTGATGTAAATGCAAAGGGAACGATTAACCTATTAGAGATGACTAAAAACTATTGCTTCGATGCACCCTTTATCTTTATGTCTACAAATAAAGTATATGGTGATAATCCAAATAAACTTCCACTAGTAGAAAAATCAACTAGATGGGAGATAAAAAATAATCATTCATTTAGAAATGGAATTACAGAAAACATGTCGATTGATAATTGTGTTCATAGTTTTTTTGGGGCTTCAAAGAGTTATGCTGATCTTGCGGTGCAAGAATATGGAAAAAATATTGGTCTTAAAACAGTATGTTTTAGGGCGGGATGCATAACAGGACCTAATCACTCGGGTGCAAGACTTCATGGATTTTTATCCTATTTGGTAAAAACTGCTTTAGACAAAAAAAAATATTACATTTTCGGTTACAAGGGCAAACAAGTAAGAGACAACATCCATAGTTATGATGTTGTAAATTGTTTTTGGCATTTTTTTAAAAAACCTAGAATTGGTGAGATTTATAATATGGGTGGAGGTAAAAAATCTAATTGTTCTATAATAGAAGCAATAAATACTATTTATAAACTTACAGGTATCTCAATTAAAAAAGATCTTAAGAAACAAAATAGAGTTGGCGATCATATTTGGTATGTTTCGAATATGAAAAAGTTTCAAAATCATTACCCTAAATGGAAACAAATATATAATTCTGAAAAAATTATTGATGAACTTTTGTCATCAAGATAATTTTAAAAAATTTGATATAATTTCTAATCCTTTTTTTCCACTCTTCTCAGGATGGA
>CACHHJ010000030.1 GCA_902579585.1 uncultured Pelagibacteraceae bacterium | reverse complement strand
TACTGGTTTTTTATATGCAGGGTTAATGATTAGGAACGGTGAGCCTTATTTAATAGAGTACAATATTAGAATGGGGGATCCAGAATGCCAAGTGCTAATGATGAAATTAAAAACAGACTTGTTAAGTATAATAGAAGCAACAACAAATGATAATTTGAATAAATTAAAAATTGAGTGGGATAATAAAAAATGTATCACTATTGTTTTATGCGCTAAAGGATATCCTGGGGAATATGTCAAAGATAAAGAAATTAAAAATTTATCGAAAATTCATTTAGACAAAAATAATCAAATATTTCATGCCGGAACTTACGAGTTTAACGGTAAAGTATTTTCAAAAGGTGGTAGGGTTTTAAATGTAACTTCCTCAAGCGAAGATCTTGCTGAGGCTAGAAATAATTCTTTATCAAACCTTGAAAAAATTAATTGGGAAAGTGGGTTTTTTAGAAAAGACATAGGTTGGAGAGCTATCAAAAAAAAATGAGGATCATTGGTGGTAAATTTAGGAATAAAAGGATTAATTTTACCAAAAATATTAAAACAAGACCACTTAAAGACAGTGTAAGAGAGAATATTTTTAATATACTTATTCACTCTAATATTGTTGATATAGATTTTGAAAGTTTAAATGTGCTTGATCTTTATGCTGGATCGGGATCTTTTGGGATAGAGTGTCTTTCAAGAGGTGCTTCAAATGTAATTTTTGTCGAAAAAGACTTAGATGCATTATTTAATTTAAAAAAAAACATTAATAATATCAATTTATCAAAAAATTCCAAAATCATCCCAAAAGACATTAGTAGATTCTTTAATGATATAATTTTGGAACATAATAAAAAATTCAATATAATTTTCTTAGACCCACCTTACAAAGATAAAAGTTTTATAAATTGTTTGAAAGTAATAAAAAAAACGATCTTTTAGACAAAAAACATATTTTGATAGTACATAGAGAAGTGAAATCTAACGATAATTTGGAAAAATATTTAAATATTATCGAAAGTAGAGTTTACGGACGATCAGAAATATTTTTTGGGAGAATTTTTTAGGTCAAAAACTTTTTTGTTAAAATTTTAACTTTTTCGACCGCAGGTTGATCGAATGCGTCTACTTTCATTAACTTTGCCATTAAAATAGTTTCAAATATAAATAAAAGAAATAGATCTGCTATAGTTTTTTCATCGAATGTGTTTATTTTAAATTCTCTAAAGGGAATTTTACTTGTTTTTAAAACTTCTGTGAATGCTTTCTTTTGCGAATTTTTAATTTGCTCGTAGCTTTTTTTATTTAAAAAATTAACTTTATCTCCAAAAATTTTGGAATTAAATTTAAAATAATTATTCTTTTTAGCACTAAAAACATAAAAAAATTTATCTTTTGGCCCATCTAAATATAATTGCATTAAACTATGCTGATCTTTTGGCGCATTTGAAATAACAGGCATAAATCCCTTTTTATTTTTTCCCAAACTTTCCGCTAAAAGTTGTTGGCACCAAAATAAAAAGTCTTCCAATTGAGGAACATAATTAAAAAAAACTAATGTCTTAATTTTTTTTTGGTATAATTTTTTGGTATTTTTTTTTGAAAGAGTCAAGTTTTTTTTATTTTTATAAAACTGCAAGAGTTTTTTTTTGATCTTATATGGGTTAAGACCCATCAGATAAGCTGGGACCATGCCAACTTCTGAAAAAATCGAGTAACGCCCACCAATATATGGATTGTGTTTTATGAAAAAAAAATTTTTATTTTTAGCAAGGTTTGACAAAGAATTATTTTTTTTTTCTGATATTATAATTACATTATTTTTTTTTAAGTAATGTTTAAAATATCCAGTATTTAGTATAGTTTCGGTAGTATTTCCGGATTTTGATATAATTATAAATAAAAATTTTGAGGCATCCTTTTTTAAATTAACTCTTTTTAACAATTTAAAATCAAGGTTATCGATGAATATAAAATTTTTTTTAATTTTGTGTCTTAGAAATGAGTATAAAGCTTTTGATCCAAGAATTGAACCACCCATTCCTATTATTACAACTGTCTTAAATTTTTGAAATTTTTTGATTTCATTAAAATTAAAATTATTTTTTTTTTTATCACTTAAAGATCCATATAAACTGGGATTTTTATCGAAAACTTTATTCTCTATAAAATTTTTAGTGACCATATTAACTTTATTTTCTTAATTCTCTCAAAATCATATTTTCTAAACTTGAAGATGCTTCTGAGTCTGATTTTGAATTATTTGCATTACTTATGGCTGATTCTAAAGAAGAATTGGCCTCTTTGGTTTTTTTTGTTTTTGGAATTGGCAAAGTATCATAATCAGGTGGTAATATTAATGGATCCTTTTTTTTAATTAGAAATTCATCAGTCGTTTTTTTTGTTTGTCCAGTCACTGCATCTCTAAAATTACCACACCCATTGACTCCCATGAAAATTGAAAAAATTAGAATAATTTTAAAATATTTCATGTGTTTTTTTTTAATACAAATTCCTTAATAACCATAGCAAAAATACCAAGAGTAATAAAAATGTCTGCAAAATTAAAGGTAAACCAGTGTATTGAACCTATGTGAAAATCAATAAAATCAGGAACAGCGAAATAAGTTAATCTGTCATAAACATTTCCTATAGCTCCACCTAAAATAAAAGATATTATTACTTTTCCAGAATTATCAGAAATAACCATGAGGTATACCAAATAAACTATTATCAATAAAATTATCGCAGATACTGAATGATATAAAATACTCTTATCTAAACTTAAAAGGCCAAAGGCAATTCCACGATTCCAATTTAGGGTTATATTAATAAAGTCATTTAAAAAAATGTCTCCTTGTTCTGATTGAATTCTTTTAATAACACTTATTTTTGAAATTCTATCAATTCCGAAAAATATTAGAATTAATAACAGACTAATTATATCGAATTTTTTTACTTGTATTTTATTTTCTAACATTTTGTAAAGGGCAAATTTTAGTCCTTGAACATTTATTTTCATTTATATTTTTTACTATTTTCCAACATCTTGCACACTTTGTCCCTTCAGCTTTTTTAACTGATACTAATAATTTATCTTTTATATCATCTTGCACAGTTTTTGTAACATTAGATGTAATAAAAAGCTCTTCTGCGTCTACACTATTTAGAGTTTCATGATCTTTTTTAGATAGAGAAATTTTTACATCAGCCTCTAAACTAGAACCAATTATTTTTTTTGCTCTTTTTTCCTCTATAGCAATGTTAACTTGTTGTCTGAAAGAAAGTAATTTTTCCCATTTTTTGTACAGAGTTTCATTTTGCCAATTTTCTGGTAAATCAGAAAAAGTTTCCTCGTGGATGCTAATTTTCTTATTTTTATTTGATAAATCGGTTATTTCCTCAGTTGTAAAAGATAACACTGGCGCATACCATTTTAATAAACACTCTAGGATTATATTTAATAAAGTCACACATGACTTCCTTTTTTGTGAAGTTACTTCATCACAATATAGCGTATCTTTTCTTATATCAAAATAAAATGAAGATAGATCAAGCGTACAAAAATTAAGCAACTCCTTTTGGAGCTTATGGAAGTTATAGTCTTTTAAACTATTTTTAATTTCTAAACTTAAAAAATAAATTTTGTGCAAAATTACTTGTTCTAACTCTGGTAACTCATCCACTTTGATTGACTTGAAATTTTGTGGACTATAATTGTCCCTTAGATTT
>CACHHJ010000029.1 GCA_902579585.1 uncultured Pelagibacteraceae bacterium | reverse complement strand
TTTAAAAAAAAATGAACAATATAAATTGTAATCAGCTGACCTATAAGTGCTATCCATCTCAGAATAACTACAGTTTTTTTTTGAAGCGTTAAATCCTCATCATATTTGAGGAAATTAAAAATTTTCATGTCAATTAGATATCTAAATTTTCAACTTCTAAGGCTTTTTCAGTAATAAAATCTTTTCGTGGGGCTACCTCGTCTCCCATTAAAATTTTAATAATATTTTGATCCTCTTTTGATTTTTCCTTCGTTCCCTTAGAATATTCAACCTTAAGTAAAATTCTATTCTCAGGATTTAAAGTTGTTTGCCAAAGTTCTTCTGGGTTCATTTCGCCTAAACCTTTAAATCTTTGTATATTTAATTTTTGCCTTTCTTCTGCGATAACCTTGTCTAATTCTTTTTTACTAAGTTTTTTCGCTTTATCTAAAGATCTAAGAATATACTTTTCTAAATCTTTCTCGTTCTTTATGTAAGAGGTTTTTGTACCCTTTGTAATCTTAAACAAAGGAGGTTGAGCAAGATATAAATGGCCTTTTTCAATTAATTCATTAAATGGCTTATTATTAAAAAAAGTTAGAAGCAAAGTTCTTATATGTGAACCATCAACATCCGCATCGGTCATAATTATAATTTTTTCATATCTCAAATCCTCTATATTGAAGTTGGTAGAACCTGTACCTAAAGCATTTATAAGTGTAACTATTTCATTTGAGGACATCATTTTAGAAAGGGTTTTATTTTCATGACTTCCATTTGCACCATTCCGTTTTTTATTTTCATTGACATAAGTATTTAATATTTTTCCTCTTAAAGGTAAAACAGCTTGAAATTCTCTTTTTCTTCCTTGTTTGGCTGAACCGCCTGCTGAGTCTCCCTCTACTATAAATAACTCTGTACCTTCCATACTTGAAATTTGGCAATCAGCCAACTTTCCAGGAAGACCTGAAAGCTCTAGTGAACCCTTCCTTCTTACACTATCCCTTGCTTTTCTAGCAAGATCCCTAGCTATTGCGGCTTGTAATACTTTATCTAAAATTATTTTTACTACAGAAGGATTTTGATCGAACCAGATTGTTACTTTTTCGCTCACAATGGTTTCTACAATATTTCTAATTTCTGACGAAACTAGTTTATCTTTAGTTTGTGATGAAAATTTTGGGTCAGGCATTTTGATTGATAAAATTGATGTCAAACCCTCTTTGATATCCTCTCCGCCTATAACAACTTTATTTTTTTTCGTAAGATTTTTTTCTGATGCATATTTATTTATTATCCTTGTTAATGCACTTCTGAAACCCAAAAGGTGCGTTCCTCCATCTTTTTGATGAATATTATTTGTAAAAGCCATTACATCTTCTGAAAAACCAGCATTCCACTGAAATGAGCATTCCACAACTACATTATTTTTTTCACCTTTGAGATATATAGGTTTTTTAAAAGCTGCTTTTTCGTTTTTGTTAATTAATAAAGACTTTTTTTGATCATTAAATTGGACGAATTCAGATACACCCCCATCATATTTATTCTCAAAGATCTTTGGTTTTGCTAATGTTTCATCAATAAGTTTTATTGTTAAACCGCTATTTAAAAATGCTAACTCTCTCATTTTTTTTTGTAAAATCGAGGAACTAAATTTTGTGGATGAAAAAACATCTTCGGAAGGTAAAAAATTAATTTTAGTTCCTGACTTTTTCGTTTTTTTCAAAAATTTAATTGGACTTACAGTCTTTCCATTTTCAAAGGAAATAAAATACTCTTTTCCATCTCTAAATATTGTTAATTCGAGTTTTACTGAGAGGGCATTTACTACTGAAACTCCAACACCATGTAATCCTCCTGATACTTTGTATGAATTTTGGTCAAATTTTCCACCTGCATGCAATTGGGTCATTATAACTTCTGCTGCAGACTTTTTTTCTCCTTTGTGTAAATCGGTAGGAATTCCTCTTCCATCATCTTCGACTGTTACAGATCGATTTTTATGTAATGTTACTGTTATGTTTTTACAAAAACCTACTATAGCTTCATCTATTGAATTATCTACGACCTCAAAAACCATGTGATGTAAACCAGATCCATCGTCGGTATCTCCAATATACATTCCCGGTCTTTTTCTTGGGAGATAAAACCACGTTTTAAACTAACAGTGAAAAACTGTTGTGTGATAACGATAATAGAAGACAAATAATATTTATTACTTGAAATTTAGAAATTCTTAAATTTTCATCGGCATTATAACATAATAACTGTGATTGTCTGATTTATCCTGAATTAAAACAGGGGACACAGCATCGTTAAGATTCATCATTAAATTTTGATCGCCTATTTCTGAAGCAATATCTAAAAGATATCTGGCATTAAAGCTTACTGTTAAACTTTCCGAATTAAATTCAGCCTTTAAAGTTTCTTTTCCATCGCCTGATGAAGAGCTTGCAACAAATAATTGAATATGATCTTTTTCAAAAGTAACTTTTACTCCCTCTTTTCTATCAATAGAAACTGTTACCACCCTTTCAAGAGAATTAATAAAATCTTTTACATTGACCTTTAAGATTTTTTTATTATCTTTAGGAACAACTTTTTCATAATCTGGAAACTTTCCATCAATAACTTTAGAGACAATTGATGAATTTCCCATTTTAAATTGTATTTTACCTTCACCAACAAACATCGAAACATTTTGATTATTTTCTTGTAATAAATTTGATAACTGAAATACAGTTTTTTTTGGTAAAATGAATGATTTTAAATTTTTGATGTCTTGAACAGGAATACTGCTTGAAGATAGTCTGTGGGTATCAGTAGCTACACCTGTCAAATACGAAGTTTTATTCGAAGCTGTTGGGTGAATAAAAATTCCATTTAAATAATGTCTCGTATCGTCGTTTGACATTGCAATTTTTGTTTTATTAAGCAAAGTCAAAAATTTTTGACCATCTAAATTTAAAGGTTCGTTTTTGAAGTCGTTCGAAAAATTTGGAAAATCATCGATAGGTAAGCACAGAAGATTAAATTTTGAGTTTTTTGCTGTAATTTTGATTTTATTTTTGGTTTCTAACTCAAAAGTAACATCTAAGTTTGTAGGTAATTTTCTCAATAAATCATATAAAACAGTTGCAGAAGTGGTGGTGCTACCTTCACTATCAATTTTTAATTCTGAAATTTGATCATGAAAAACTATATCTAGATCTGTTGCAACAATGTTTAATATATTATTTTTAATTTCTAATAAAACATTTGCTAAAATTGGTATAGTATTTTTTCTTTCAATTATATTGTGTGCCACCGATAAAGACTTTAATAGTGTGTCACGCTTTATTTGAAATTGCATTTTAATCGCTTAAGATTAATGATTTTAATTCTTCAATATTCTTTCTCATTTCATCATTATTCTCACTTAATTTTTCAATAGTTTTTACTGCATGAATAACAGTCGTATGATCTCTGTTTGCAAATTTTCTACCTATTTCAGGTAGTGATCTGGTTGTTAATTTCTTAGCCATATACATTGCTACTTGTCTGGGTCTTGCCAAAGGTCTGGAACGTCTTGGTGATAGCATATCTGCTAAACTTATACTAAAAAAATTTGAAGTTACGTTTTGTATTTTGTCAATAGTAATTACTTTATTTGCATTATAAACGTCTTTTAAAATAATCTTACAATCATTAATATTAAGGGATTTTTTACTCATTTTCCCAAATGCAACTACTCTATTAAATATTCCTATAAGTTCTCTGATATTAGAGTTGCTGTTTTCTGCAATATAACTAATAACTTCGTCACTTAAATCAGGATTTTCTTTAAATGAATTTTGATAATCTAAAATTTTCTTTTTAAGAATATCTAATTTTAAATCATAATCAGGTGAGCCTATATCAACTACTAAACCACCAGATAGTCTTGATTTAATTCTGTCCTGTACCCTATCAAGTTTATTTGGAGCTCTATCAGAAGAGATTACTATTTGTGCACTTTGATCAAAAAGAGTATTAAATGTATGAAAAAATTCTTCCTGCAAACCCTCT
>CACHHJ010000028.1 GCA_902579585.1 uncultured Pelagibacteraceae bacterium | reverse complement strand
GTTAAAGGAAATAGAAAAATTTTTAAAAAAAGATCAAAAAAAAGAGATAGAGACAGCTGCAGAAGACCTTAGACTTGCCACAAGACATCTTGGAAGTATAGTAGGCAAGGTTGATGTGGAAGAAATACTGGGCTCTATATTCCAGGACTTTTGTATCGGTAAATAACCCATCTTTGAGCTTGTAAAATCATAATTCATCGATACATTCTCTAAATGAGCAATAAAATGACCTTTGATGTGTCTGTAATAGGCGGTGGACACGCTGGATGTGAAGCAGCAGCAGCATCGGCTAGAATGGGCGTAAATACTGGTCTTTTTACACATAAAATAGAGACAATAGGTGAAATGTCGTGCAATCCGGCAATCGGAGGACTAGGCAAGGGTCACTTGGTTCGAGAAATTGATGCCTTGGATGGTGTCATGGGTGACGTAGCTGACAAATCTGGTATTCAGTTTAGATTGTTGAATAGAAGTAGAGGTCCTGCAGTCAGGGGGCCACGAACTCAATCAGACAGAAAGCTTTACAAGAAATATATGCAGAAGCTATTGCTCAACTATGAAAATTTAGAGGTCATAGCTGATCCTGTTGTAAAATTTATCTTCGAGAAAGACAAAATTAAAGGCTTCATATGTCAAAGCGGAAAAGAGGTAGAGTGTAGTCAGCTAATTCTTACCACAGGAACTTTTTTAAATGGCTTAATACACATAGGGGAAAAACAGATACCAGCTGGCAGGTATGATGAAAAACCTTCTACAGGATTAAGTGAGCAATTAAAAAAATTTAATATTAAAATTGGAAGACTCAAAACGGGTACACCTCCACGGTTAGACGGTAGAACTATAAATTATAAAAGTCTTGAAATGCAGCCAGCTGACGAAGAACCATATTTTTTTTCATTTCTAACTACCAGAGCTATCAATAAACAAATTAGTTGTGGTATGACTTACACTAACGATACCGTACATAAAATTATAAGTGATAACATTTCAAGAAGCGCGATGTACTCAGGTAACATCAAAGGTGTAGGCCCGAGATACTGTCCATCCATTGAAGACAAAATTGTTAAATTTAAGGAAAAACAAAAACATCAAATTTTTTTAGAGCCTGAAGGATTGGATGATCATACGGTTTATCCTAATGGGATTTCGACTTCTCTACCAGAGGACGTACAGCTCAAAATATTGTCTAAAATCAAGGGTTTAGAAGACGTTAAAATGGTGAGATCAGGATACGCTATAGAGTACGATTATGTCGATCCAAGGGAGCTAAAAGCGAGTCTAGAAGCCAAAAAAATAGGCTCTCTTTTCCTTGCGGGTCAAATTAATGGAACAACAGGTTATGAGGAAGCAGCAGCCCAAGGATTGATAGCTGGAGTTAATGCTGCGTTAAAAATTAAAAAAGGTAAAGAATTTATTTTAGATAGATCTAGTTCATATATTGGAGTTATGATAGATGATCTTATCACTAAGGGTGTAACTGAACCCTACAGGATGTTTACTTCAAGGGCTGAGTATCGACTGTCATTGAGAGCAGATAATGCAGATCAAAGACTCACATCTTTAGGCATAAAAATAAATCTGGTCAAAGAAAAACGAAAAAAATTATTTAATGAGAAAAGAAAAAAAATTTATTCTCTTGAAACGTTTCTATCTAAAAAATTTATAACACCAAATGCTGCCGAGAAGCATTCCATTAAAATTGCAATGGATGGTGTTAAACGATCTGGATTAGACGTGTTAGGATTAAAAAACGTTACTTTAAAAAAGTTAAGACAAATTTGGGCTGAAATACCTCATTATGAGCACACTATTGAAGAGCAGGTTGAAATAAACGCTCACTACTCTGGTTATTTAATTAGACAAGAGAATGATATTAAAACTTTTAAAAAAGATGAGGGTTTGTTAATACCGAACGAGATTGATTATGATTCTTTTAGTGGACTATCTAATGAAGTGAAGTCAAAATTAAAACTAATTAGACCAAAGACTTTAGGACAAGCTTTAAGAATTGATGGAGTCACTCCCGCAGCTGCAATAATCTTGTTGGGAGCAATAAAAAGGGCTAAAAACAGAATATCAGCCTAGAATCCACATGAATTCTAGCGAATCTAATTCTAAATCAAAGAAGGTTTTGTCAAAAGTTCTTAATTTCAGTGATAACAAAATCAAACTTATTGAAATTTTTGTTAAAGAAGTTCTAAATTATAATAAAAAATATAATTTAATCTCAAAAAATTCAGAAAACGATATTTGGAATAGGCATGTGCTGGATTCTGCACAGCTTGTAAAATATATAGATCATAAAAATTTTAATACTTTATCTGATTTAGGTACTGGTGGGGGGTTTCCTGGAATTATACTATCTATCTTTTATAATGATATTAGCACGTTTCACGTGAAACTTTATGATAAATCAAAGGTTAAAATTAAATTTATTAATCATATTATTGAAAAAATAAAGCTGAGAAATACTGTAGTATGTGATAATGATTATCAATCTCATATATTAGATACAGAGTATATTGTTTGTCGTGCCTTTAAAAAATTGCCAGAAATATTAAGAATTTCACGTGAAACTCATAAAAAACCTCACAAACTTATCGTGATGCTTGGAAAGAGTGCACAGGACGAGATAAATAAAGCTTCAAAGGGCTTAATTTATAAGTATAAGCTCATAGATAGTATTACTAGTAATGATTCTAAAATTTTACTAGTAGATGTAAAAAAATAATTTGTGGCTAGATCAATAATATCGGTAATAAATCAAAAAGGCGGGGTTGGTAAAACCACAACTGTGATAAATTTGGCAAGCGCTTTAGCTCAAAAAGGCAAAAGAATTTTAGTTGTAGATCTAGACCCACAAGGAAATGCTACAACAGGCTTAGGCAAATCTAACAACGACGAGTCTAAAAGTATTTATAGCGTATTGATAGGCAAAACCTCAGTTCAAAATGCAATTCAAGAAAGTAATATAAAAAATTTAGATTTAATTGGATCTAACGTAAATCTCTCAGGACTGGAGGTGGAAACAGCCAATGACGCAAATAGAGCTTTTATTTTAAAAAAGATTTTATTAGAGGAAAATCAATCAATAATTAGAAGATACGAAAATATTTTTATTGATTGCCCACCTTCACTTAGTCTCCTAACAGTTATGTCATTAGTTTTAGCAGATGATCTACTAATACCATTACAAACGGAATTTTTTGCATTAGAGGGAATTTCACAATTGGTTAAAACAATAGATAGAATCAAGGTTAATCTTAATCCTGAACTTGGAATTAGAGGTGTGCTACTTACCATGTATGACAAGCGAAATAAGTTATCATCTCAAGTTGATTTAGAGGCTAGAAAACATTTTGAGGATAAAGTTTATAAAACAGTAGTTCCGAGGAATGTCAGGTTATCCGAAGCACCCTCACATGGAATGCCATGTATTGTTTATGACAAAAATTGCTTAGGGAGTAAATCTTATATGAAACTTGCTGAGGAATTCCTTGAACAAAATAATCAAAAAATAGGAAGCGCTGCATGAGTGCTCAAAAAAAGGGACTTGGAAAAGGTTTGTCAGCGCTATTTGGGGATATACAAAATAAAAATGACAATAATGAAATTCAAAGAAATACTGTATCTATTTCAGACCTTCAAAGAAATAAATTTCAACCAAGAATAATCTTTGACGAAGAAAAGCTGGAAGAGCTGAGCTTGTCCATAAAAGAAAACGGTATAATCCAACCAATTGCAGTTAGGCCTAATAAATATGATAAAGACAAATTTGACATTGTCGCTGGAGAACGAAGGTGGCTTGCTGCTCAAAAGGCAGGACTTAATGAAGTTCCAGTTATAGTTTTAAAAATAGACGATCAAAAAAGTTTGGAAATTGCAATTGTTGAGAATGTTCAAAGGGAAGACCTCAATATAATTGAAGAAGCAAAAGGCTATCAACGTTTGAGTAAAGAGTTTGGATATGATCATGAAAAAATTTCCAAATTAATGTCAAAAAGCAGAAGTCACATCAGCAACACTCTCAGGCTATTAAGTTTACCAGCAGATATAATCGGTCTTTTAGAAGAAGGAAAATTGAGCGCTGGACAAGCTAGGCCCTTGATTGGAATGCCTAATGCATCAGAAATCGCAGAGAATATAGTAAAAAAGAGGGTAGCCGCAAGACAAGTTGAAACAATGGTAAAAGGTAAAAAACGTGGAATTTCTCAAAATGTTGACGATCCAAACATTTCTTTCGTGAAAAATGAAATAGAAAGCAAACTAGGATTAAATGTTGAAATAATGAATAAAAAAAACAATACAGGCAAAGTTGTTATTAAGTACAAGACCTTAGAGCAATTCGATTTAATTTCAAGGCTTCTTATGAAGTAGAATTAGCAATTTTGAAGATTCTTAACAATAAATTTTTTAACAAAATAGAATTATAATTGCTCATTTTTGTCTTCATGTTTATTTCTGTTTCAAAAATTATTTTTTTTACCATCTCCAGCTTATTGTAATTCCACTTTCTCACCTGCCTTAAAATTATCGGTTTATCCTTCCAAAATACCTTTGGTTTCAAATTATCTATTGCAAAATCCATATTATTGTCTTTTTCATTTTGTTTGATTAACATAGATAGCTTCTGGACTCTTTGACTTAGACTATTTAAGTAGAAAAAAGTATTTTCATTTTGTAACGTAATTATACCTAGGTTTTTATTAAGTTTTGATGCATCACCCTCCAAACAAGAGTCTCTTACATCATCAAAATCTAAATTGTTCTCCTCATTTAAAAGATGTAGCACCTGCTCTTCATTAATTTTTTTTTTTTGAAATAATGATTTAATTTTTTCTATCTCATTAAACACTACTTTTCTGTCTAAGCCAGAATTAACTATTAATAGGTTTATTATTTCCTGATTAGCTCCAGAATAATCTTTCAGCTTTTCCCTAACATATTCTGATAAAGTTCTATGGTTATCT
>CACHHJ010000027.1 GCA_902579585.1 uncultured Pelagibacteraceae bacterium | reverse complement strand
CCTATGAAGAATTAGGTAAATCACTAGGAAAAAGAAATAGTACACAAGAAAACGTTGAAAGAGCAATATTTATAATCTTTGAAAAAAAAGTTTCACTTGTTGAAAAAAAAGGTGATTTTCAAAAACCAAAAAAGAAAGATGCATCTTCAGAACAATCTGACAAAACATCTGAAAAGAGCGATGATCCAATTAGAATGTATTTGCGTGAAATGGGTGGAGTCGAGTTACTCTCCAGAGAAGGTGAGATAGCAATAGCCAAAAGAATAGAGGCAGGCAAAGACCTCATGATAAATGCTCTTACGCAAAGCCCTTTGATAGCAAAAAAAATGTTCGAATGGAAAGATCGACTAGAAAAAGGAGAGTTACTTATACGAGATATAATAGATATTGACTCCACTTATGAAGATTTTGAAAATGATTCATCAAATGAGAAAAAAAATAAATCGACAAAATCAGTAGATAAAGAAGCAGACAATAAAAAAGACGACAAAGACACCGAAAAAAATCCCCAAGAACAACAATATGAAGAGGAAGATGAGTTTAATGTCTCTCTAGCAGCCATGGAGGAAGAAATTAAACCTAGAATAACAAAAATTATTGAAAACTTATCAAAATATTATGCAAAACTTAAAAAGTATCAAATAGAAAAATTAAATTGTATTTTAAATGGAAAAGAATTGTCTGTATCAAAAAATAAAAATTTTAAAAAAATCCAAGGAATATTAGTAGAAGGTTTTAAAAATCTACAATTAAGCAGCTCTGTTGTAGAAGAGTTAGTACAATCTCACTATAAAGAAAATAAAAAAATACTTTCTCTTGAGGGTGTTTTATTAAGATTAGCACTGGAAAGTAAAATTTCGAGGTCTGAATTTCTTAAATATTATATAGGAAATGAAGTAAATCCAAAATTTGAAAGCTTTTTACAGGAAAATAAAGTATGGAAAAGTTTTTTTAAAAAGCACAGAAAGGACTTTGATGAAATAAGAGACAGATTAGTAGAGCTTAGTAAAAAAATTGAATTACCAGTTGGGGAATTCAAGGAATTGGTTAAAAGAATACAAAAAGGTGAGAGAGAATCCAGGATTGCTAAAAAAGAAATGGTAGAAGCAAACCTGAGACTAGTTATTTCAATTGCAAAAAAATATACTAATAGGGGGTTGCAATTTTTAGACCTTATTCAGGAAGGCAATATTGGTTTAATGAAAGCCGTAGATAAGTTTGAATACAGAAGAGGTTATAAGTTCTCAACATATGCTACCTGGTGGATCAGACAAGCAATAACAAGATCAATTGCAGATCAAGCAAGAACTATTAGAATTCCAGTTCACATGATTGAAACCATAAATAAAATTGTGAGGACACAGAGACAAATTTTAAGTGAATTTGGTAGGGAGGCTACACCAGAAGAATTAGCAAAAAAATTAGCTATGCCACTTGAAAAAGTTAGAAAAGTTCTAAAAATCTCCAAGGAGCCAGTTTCCCTTGAAACACCTGTTGGTGATGAAGAAGACAGCAGTTTGGGTGATTTTATTGAGGACAAAAATGCTTTACAACCTTTGGATACTGCCATTAGATCTAATCTTAGTGAGTCAACTACAAAAATTTTAGCATCACTAACACCTCGTGAGGAAAGAGTTTTGAGAATGAGATTTGGTATTGGGATGAATACCGATCATACACTAGAAGAAGTTGGTCTTCAATTTTCTGTAACACGAGAAAGAATTAGACAAATCGAGGCTAAGGCACTTAGAAAACTGAAACACCCAAGCCGGTCGAAACAATTAAAAAGTTTCCTAGAAAAATAAATATTTATATTGTAAAAGTTAAGTTAAATAAGGGCCTGTAGCTCAGCTGGTTAGAGCAGTACACTCATAATGTATTGGTCCCAGGTTCGAATCCTGGCGGGCCCACCATCTAATCGACCATTACTCCAATTAACCAAAGTGATACGACTATATACAAGATCATATTTATTTATTTACAAATTTCTCTAGAGTTGAGAATAATGCATTAATGTCATTATTATTAGCGCTTAGTACTGATGCAAATTCCTCTTTCTGAGTTCGTGCTAAACTTAATCCCTCAATAATCAAATCTCTTATTAATGGATTATCAGGATCTTTAGTATAAACCCGCCAATCAATTTTTACTTCTGGTTTCTTATCAGTCTTTAGCAACATTGTTTTAACAATTGTATATTTATTGTTTACAACTTCAGATGATAGAACACTTATTTTAGGATCAGAATAATCTGTTAATCTTGAAGTAAAGCTTTTTAAAAAATATTTTTCGAACAAGTCTTCGTACTTTTTTAACTGTTCTGGGTTTAATTCTTTTCTCTTTTTTCCCAAAGTGTAATAAGCCAAGCCTTTAATATCTACAATTTTAAGTGCAATTTGAGATAATTTATCTGCTTTCTCTTCTGAAGAAGAGGAGCTACTTAAAATTACTTTTGCCTCATCTATTACCTCAGAAATAAAACTTTCTGGATCAGAACTATAGGATATTGCTTTAGTTTGAACTAAAAATGACCCTGCTAAAAAAACCAGAAAAGATAAGAATATTCTTTTCATTGTTTATTATTATTGATTATCTATTTCTTCCCAATCGCTGTCTTCAGAATCTCTGTTAGAGGTTGGTGAATTTAATATTTTTTGCTGTCTATTTTGCAGATAAAGACTTTTTAAAGATGCATAAAAATCAATTGAATTTTCTTCTAAGCTTTCGAATGACTCTATGTTTTTAGATCTAAAGTCAACCGCGTCTGTTCCTCTATAATAATAATAATTATGTTCTGACAAATTTTCATTGCCAACTAATATGTCTGTTTCGCTATTATGAGTAAGATGGTAAACCGGATCAACAAACACATTACCAATCATACCCACTGCATCCCTCGTTGTGGTTGGCCCCAAAACAGGTAAAACAAGATAACATCCTGGGCCAGTCCCCCAAACACCAAGTGTTTGACCAAAATCCTCCCTTGATTTCTTTTCAAAACCCATCTTTGATGCAGGATCAAAAACCCCAAGTATTCCCACAGTAGTATTTATTGCGAATCTTCCAGCTGTGTTACCAGCACTTTTAAGATCACCTTGAAGAACATTGTTCGAAAAAGATAGTAGTGAACGTAAATTAGATACAAAGTTGTTTGTTCCTGTTCTAATTGGTTGAGGCAAAACTCTATAGCCTTTAGCTATTGGTTTAAAAATAGCTTTATCCAGAGCTTGATTAAATTTAAGGGTTCCCCTGCTTAATTTCTCAAAACACTCGTTAGCTGTGTATTTTTCGTCAGCATTAGTGTTTGTTAAAAACACCATTGATAATGATAATACAGTAATTACTGTAAAAATTTTAAACCGTTTTAGCATCGATTTTTATGCTATATATTTTTTTAATGGAAATTACAAAATATTATTCTCCAAATTACTCGGAAAAAGTGAGAAGTGACAAAAGTATTACCATGATAATTATGCACTATACTGGTATGCAATCTGAACGCGAATCTTTAAAAAGACTAACCTCCGCAAGCTCTAAAGTGAGCGCACATTATTTAATTGGAAGAAGTGGCAGGATATTCAATTTAGTGGACGTTAAATATGTTGCTTGGCATGCAGGAAAGTCTATGTGGAAAAAAAATAAAAATTTAAATAAAAATTCAATTGGAATTGAGCTTGTTAACAAGGGGCACAAATTTGGATACCAAAAATTTACAAAAATACAAATTAAAAATTTGATCTCACTTTGCAAAAAATTAAAAAAAAAATATAAGATTAAAAATAATTTTATTCTTGCTCACTCAGATATTGCTCCGATCCGAAAAATAGATCCTGGTGAAAAATTTCCTTGGAAGTATTTGTCTATAAATGGAATTGGAAATTATCCAAAAAAAATTGATATAAAGAATAAGTATAAAAAAACTCAAAATAATGGTCTATTTTTCAAAAATCTCTACAAAATAGGATATCGATATTTGAACTCAAAATTTAAGACTAAAATAATCAAAAATTTTCAAAGAAGATATAGACAAAAAAAGATTAATGGGATTATAGATTTCGAAACCCTTAAATTAAGCCAAATTTTAAGTAAATCTTTAAATTAGGCTTGATTTTTTTAGCATAATCATTATAGCAGAGTTGCTAGGCAATTGGATTGTCGCTACATGCGAATGTAGAGGAAAGTCCGGGCTCTATAAAGACACGGTGCCAGTTAACGGCTGGCGGGGGCGACCTTAGGGATAGTGCCACAGAGAACAGACCGCCTTATCAAGGCAAGGGTGAAACGGTGTGGTAAGAGCACACCGGTTTTTTGGTAACAAAAAACGCACGGCAAACCCCACCGGGAGCAAGACTAAAAAGAGATGACACTGCGAAAGCTAAAAACGGTCTTTAGTTAGTCATCAGGGTTAGTTGCTTGAATTTAAGTGCGAGCTTAAATCTAGATAAATGACATCTTAAATGACAAAACCCGGCTTACAGATTGCCTAGCATTTCCAACCACATGTTCTCTTTTTGTATCCATTAGATTAATATACCTAAAATCTTATCTATAAATTAAGTATTGACTATAGTTTAATATACCCATACTATCCCATAAATTCCCAAATATAGGGGATAACGGAGATTTTGAAAGAAAGATGATTTATGTTTTTGTCAAGTTTCGAGAACAAAATAGACAAAAAAGGAAGGGTGTCAGTGCCGTCTAGCTTTAGAGCATATTTAAACTCAAAAGGTTTTAATAGTTTTATTGCCTATCCTTCTTTTAATCATGATGCACTTGAGGGTTGTGCGCAAGACAGAATTGAAAAGCTATCAGATAGCATTGATTCTTTAGGTCCATTTGATGACAAAAAAGATTACTTTGCAACCTCGATTTTATCTCAAAGTATTAGTCTTAATTTTGATAGTGAGGGAAGAGTAACTATTCCTGAAAAATTACTTAAACATGCAAAAATAAAAACAAATATTATATTTGTTG
>CACHHJ010000026.1 GCA_902579585.1 uncultured Pelagibacteraceae bacterium | reverse complement strand
AATTGTTGGAATTGTAAATTTAGATACCAGAATAATTACAAATTACATAAGGGACAAAGGTGCTCCTAAAGGGATAATACAATTTTTAAAAAATGGTAGACACAATATTAAAGAGCTAGTCAAAAAATCTAAATCCTGGAAAGGACTTCTGGGTTTAGACCTGGCTAAAAAAGTTACTTGTAAAAATAGCTATACTTGGAATTCTTTAAAGTCTTGGGATAAAAAAAAAGGATACGTAAAAAATAAAAAAAATTTATACAAAATTGTAGCTATCGATTATGGAATTAAAAAAAATCAGCTGAGATGTTTTTCTGATATTAATTGTAAGGTTATTGTTGTACCTGCAAATTATTCTGCGGAAAATATAATAAGTTTAAAACCAGATGGTATTTTTTTATCTAATGGTCCAGGTGACCCAGCTGCAACTGGAAAATATGCTATTCCAATAATAAAAAAATTGATTACATATAAAATTCCAATCTTTGGTATTTGTTTAGGTCATCAAATTTTATCATTAGCTCTTGGCGCAAAGACTAAAAAAATGTCACTAGGTCATAGAGGAGCAAATCATCCTGTGAAGGATTTGTTGACTAGCAAAGTTGAAATTACAAGTCAAAATCATGGTTTTGAAGTTGATGAAAAATCTATTCCAAAAAGTGTAAAAGTCACTCATAAATCTTTATTTGACGGAAGCATTGAGGGTATTGAGGTAAAAAGTAAAAAATTATTTTCTGTTCAGTATCATCCAGAGGCAAATCCGGGACCACAAGATAGTAAATATTTATTCGAAAAATTTTTAAATAACATAAAAATGAAAAAAAATGCCAAGAAGAAAAGATATTAAAAAAATTTTAGTTATAGGGGCAGGACCAATTGTCATAGGTCAAGCTTGTGAGTTTGATTATTCTGGAACACAGGCTTGTAAAGCTCTTAAAGATGAGGGATATAAAGTAATATTGATTAATTCGAATCCTGCAACGATTATGACTGACCCGGACGTTGCAGATAAAACTTATATTGAACCAATCACACCAGAAATTGTTGAAAAAATAATTAAAAAGGAAAAACCAAATGCAATTTTGCCTACTATGGGTGGGCAAACAGCTTTGAATACCGCTATCTCAATGGAAAAAAAAGGAATACTAAAAAAAAATAAAGTTGAATTGATCGGTGCAAAAGCAAAAGCAATCTCAAGAGCTGAAGATAGAGATTTATTTAGAAAATCAATGAAAGAAATTGGTTTAGATTTGCCAAAATCTGAGATTATTAACTCATTTAATACTTCAAAAAAAGTTTTAAAAAAAATTGGTTTACCTGCAATTATAAGACCCTCTTTCACTTTAGGCGGTTCTGGGGGTGGTATAGCAAAGAATAAAAAAGAGTTTTTTAGTTTAATTAAATCTGGTCTAAGTGAATCTCCGCAGAACCAGGTTTTGGTTGAGGAGTCACTTGAAGGTTGGAAAGAATTTGAAATGGAAGTTGTCAGAGATAAAAAGGACAACTGTATTATAATTTGTTCAATTGAAAATGTAGACCCAATGGGAACCCATACTGGAGACTCGGTTACGGTTGCTCCTGCATTAACTTTAACAGACAAAGAATTTCAGATAATGAGGAATGCCTCTATTGAGTGCCTGAGAAAAATAGGTGTAGAGACTGGTGGTTCAAATGTTCAATTTGCAATTAATCCTAAAAACGGCAGGATGGTAATCATTGAGATGAATCCTAGAGTCTCTAGATCTTCAGCTTTAGCATCAAAAGCTACTGGCTTTCCGATTGCGAAAGTTGCTGCAAAATTAGCTGTGGGGTACACATTAGATGAATTAACAAACGAGATTACTGGAACAACGCCTGCCTCATTTGAACCAACAATAGATTATGTCGTAACAAAAATTCCAAGGTTTACATTTGAAAAATTTAAATTAGCAAAACCTAAACTGGGTACATCAATGAAATCAGTTGGTGAAGCCATGGCCATAGGTAGAAATTTTAAAGAGTCTTTTCAGAAAGGGTTGGTGTCACTTGAAGTAGGATATAAAGGTTTAGACGCCTTAAACAAACTAACAAATAAAAATTTGAAAAATAGATTGGCTCAAAATTTGCCTGATAAACTTTTAATTGTAGCAGAGGCGTTTAGGAGAGGATTTTCTTCAAAAAATATTTATAAAATAACACAGATTGATCCTTGGTTTTTAGAACAAATATCAGATTTGGTTTTTGAAGAAAAAAAATTAAAAAGAAAAGGAATTCCAAAAACTTATAAAGAATTATCTCATATCAAATCAATTGGATTTTCTGACGATAAAATTGCAGAACTTACAAGAAAAAACATCAAGATTGTTCAGGAACAAAGAAAAAAATTAGGTGTATTTCCGGTTTATAAAAAAATTGATACCTGTGCTGCAGAATTTAAGTCTGATACTCCTTATATGTATTCAACTTATCAAAACTTAACAACTGATAAATCTGCTTGCGAGTCTAATCCTACAGATAAAAAAAAGATTATCATATTAGGCGGTGGACCCAACAGAATAGGACAAGGAATAGAATTTGATTACTGTTGTTGCCAAGCAAGTTTTGCGTTGAAACAAAAAAAATATGAAACAATTATGATAAATTGTAACCCAGAAACTGTTTCGACTGATTATGATACAAGTGACAGATTATACTTTGAGCCTTTAATTGAGGAAAATGTTTTAAATATAATTAAAAAGGAGAGAGAAAACGGCAAATTAATGGGTGTAATAGCTCAGTTTGGAGGTCAAACCCCAATAAAGTTAGCAAAAGTTTTGAATGAAAATAATATTCCTATATTGGGTACACAGTTTGACTCCATTGATCTTTCGGAAGATAGAGAAAGATTCAAAAAAGTACTTATTAAAGAGAATTTAAAACAAGCAGAAAGTGGAATAGCAAAAGATAAGTATGAAGCGTTTAAAATTGCAAACAAAATAGGTTTTCCAATTGTAATAAGACCATCTTATGTGCTTGGCGGAAGGGGTATGGAAATAATTTATACCCAATTAGATTTGCGAAAATATATAGATGAAGCTGTAAGAGTCTCGGGTAAAAACCCAGTTTTAATCGATAAGTTTTTAAATGATGCAATAGAGGTTGATGTTGATGCGATTTCAGACGGAAAAAAAGTTTTTGTTGCAGGTATTATGGAACATATTGAGGAAGCAGGGATTCACTCAGGAGACTCGGCTTGTTCGCTACCTCCTTATACTTTGAATAAAGATATTGTTAAAGAAATAGAATATCAAACAAAACAATTAGCCATTGCTTTAAAAGTAATTGGATTAATAAATATACAATTTGCTGTGAAAGACAAAGAAATTTATGTGTTAGAGGTAAATCCTAGAGCGAGCAGGACTGTTCCGTTCGTTTCTAAAGCTACCGGACTTCCAATTGCTAAAATAGCATCTAGGGTAATGGCGGGAGAAAAATTATCTAAATTTAATTTAAATAAAAAAAATAAAAACTCTTTTGCGGTTAAAGAGGCTGTTTTTCCTTTCAATAGATTTCCCGAAGTTGACGTTCTTTTGGGTCCTGAAATGAAATCTACTGGTGAAGCAATGGGGTTTGATCAAAATTTTGGTTTATCCTTTGCAAAAAGCCAGATTGCAAGTAATAATAGCATTCCACAAAAAGGCACAGCGTTTATTTCAGTTAAAGATAAGGATAAAGAAAAAATTTTGATAAATGCGAAAAAATTAATTAAGTTAGGTTTTTCTATATTTGCTACCTCTGGAACTGCAAGATATTTAACTTCGAATGGTATTAAATGTAAAAAAATAAATAAAGTAAGTCAAGGATCACCCCATATAGTAGAAAAATTAAATAACAAAAATATCTCATTAGTAATTAATACTACTGAGGGAAAAGATTCGATATCTGACTCTTTCAGTTTGAGAAGATCAAGTTTAATGAATAGAATTCCATATTTTACTACGATGCCTGCGGCAAATGCATGTGTTGAATCTATTGAAGCTTTAAAAAGATTTCCTATTACGGTAAGAGCTCTTCAAGATAATTAAGCTGTACAAGTCATATCCTGGCCGCAGCAAAGAGGCGACTTTATTTTTCCGTGCTCATTAGGACACTTTGATATCTGAACATTTTTGCCATCCTCAAGACTCAAATTATCATTCTGCAAAGGAGAATTGCATTTAGCACAGGTAGCGTTCACAGACATTCCACATTTTGCACATTCGTATGTAGCCATATTAATTTATTATACTAGGTTATGCTTTGACTTTCCAGTCAGTATTAAAAGTTACATAATTGACTTGTACGCACCTTCTCTCTTTTTTAATCTCTTTTTTTTCCATTCCATGCCATGTATTTGGGCCACTTGAAAAAAAGTAGCCATAATTATTTTTATATGGAACTGTTTTGACTAATTTTAGTTTTTCATCATAAAAATCTGTTCCTAAGTTTTCAGACTCGTTGAAAGGATTAACAAAAATTAGTGAGGAAAGTAATTTTTCTTTTATATCACAGTGTGGCTTAAGCCAAAATCCAGTTCTATCGCAAATAACTTCTACTCTTACGTAGGAATTAGATAAATCTTTTTTAACTAAATCACCAATATACTGATGTACATTTTTTGAGCAAAGTTCCTCTACAAAATTTGAAAGATTAGGAAAGTTCTTTGAGTTTTCCTTTGTAACAAAACATCTGTATTTTTTTGCTTTACCTCCAGTTTTTATTCCCTCCCTGTATTTTCCTTCTCCTCCATCAATAGCTCTTGTTCCATCATAATTTAAACCATCATTGATTGGGTTTGCTATCTCTGCATTACAAACTTCTTTTATTGCTAATTCTGTTAGGGGTTTATTTATTGCCCAATGTTTAAAAGGTTCGTCGTAAGTCTCTAACCTAGATTTTAAAGAATTAAATAATTCCATTTTTTTTCATCTTTTCTTTTACAAGTATAGCAGCTCTTGTTACTTCGTCTAAACCATTATAGGTCCAGTGTTCAATTTTATTTTCTAAGTTTCTT
>CACHHJ010000025.1 GCA_902579585.1 uncultured Pelagibacteraceae bacterium | reverse complement strand
GCAATCAAAAATAAAACAGAAATAAAAAATACAAAAAAAAGTCATTTAATTGATGGTGTGGCTTTAACTAAATTTATATTGTGGTTAAAGAAAAATTTTAAAAAGAGAAAAATAACAGAAATATCAGCACAAAATAAATTAGAAAGTTTTAGAAAAAAAAATGTTTCTTATAAATATCCAAGTTTTAGTACAATTTCAGGATCGGGGCCCAATAGTGCAATTATACATTACAAAGCTTCACTTAAAACTAACAGAGTCCTTAAAAGTGATGAGTTGTATTTAGTAGACTCTGGTGGTCAATATTTATTTGGTACAACAGATGTTACAAGAACAATTTCTTTAGATAATAAATCTAAATTTGTAAAAAATGTATTTACCAGAGTTTTAAAAGGTCATATTGCTGTTTCAAATTCCAAAATAAATAAAAACACTACAGGAAATCAGATTGATAAAAATGCTAGGAAGTTTTTGAAGGAGATTAATTTGGATTATCCACACGGAACTGGACATGGCGTTGGTTATTTTTCAAACGTACATGAGGGGCCACATTCGATATCAAAAAATAACAAAATTCCCTTAAAAAATGGAATTATTTTATCAAATGAGCCAGGATATTATAAAGAAAATTATTTTGGTATTAGAATAGAAAACTTAATTTATATAAATCGAAATAAATTTGAAGAACTGACCATAGCTCCAATTGAGAAAGATTTGATAAATAAAGAAATTCTTAGTTCGGACGAATTAAAATGGTTAAATAATTACCATAAAAAAGTTAAAAAAAAATTATCAAAATATATTACTCAAAGAGAAAAGGAGGACTTTTATAACGCTTGTCTACCTATCAAGTAGATCATACCACTTGTCTTCTGTTAATAAATTTATATTAAGTTCTTTTGCAGTTTGTATCTTTTTTTTTGTTGGCTTTGAATTACCGATCACAAGATAATCTAATTTTTTTGTAACTGTGCCCAGTATTTTAGCGCCATTTTCCTCTGCGATTGTCTTGGCTTCAGACCTGCTCATTTTTTCAAATCCTCCAGTAAACATAATATTTTTGTTACTTAACTTTCCTGATTTAATTTTTTTTTCATAATTCTTTATATCCAAAACTGACATGAATGATTGTATAATCGTAATATTTTTAGAATTTGAAAAAAAATCCTCTATTGATTTAATTTGTGTTTCACCGATGCCATCTAGATCATCTAGACTTTTTAAAATCTCCTTTCTTTTTTTTTGTATAAATAACTCGGAAAATTTTTCAACTTTTTTGAAATAATTCGCTAATGTCTTAGCATTTTCTTGGCCAATATGTCTTATACCAATCGAAAAAATGAATTTATCAAGTACGACTTTTCTGGAGTTGCTTATAGCATTTTTTAGGTTTGCTATTGATAAATCTCCCCATCCATCTAATTTTTCAATTTTGGTATAATCGAGGTTAAAAATATCACTTGGAGTTTTAATTATTTTTAATTTCCAAAAATTATCTATTACTTTTTTTCCAAGACCATCAATATCAAACGCATCTTTTGAAACAATGTGTTTTAATTTCTCTTTTGCAATAAAATTACATTCGTAGCCACGTGAACACCTCCTTACAGCGTCAGTTTTTTTTGTTGTAGGACTTATTTCTTTTTTTGTTTTGTATCCACAAAGACATTTTTCAGGAAAAATAAATTTTTTACTTTTTGTTGATCTTTTGGTTTTATCAACGGATAAAACTTGGGGAATAACATCTCCAGCTCTTTGGACTAATACGGTGTCATTTACTCTTATATCTTTTCTAGAAATTTCATCCTCATTATGTAATGTTGCATTTGACACTACCACTCCACCAACAGTAACTGGGTCAATTTTTGCTACTGGAGTAATAGCGCCAGTTCTTCCTACCTGAATTACTATCTCATTAATTTTTGAAATTGCTTTAACTGATGAAAATTTATATGCAATTGCCCATCTAGGTGAGTTGGATGTTGAACCAAGTCTATTTTGTAAACTTAAATTATTTACTTTATAAACAATTCCATCAACATCATAATCTAAACTTGAGCGAATACTTTCCAACTCGGAATGGTTTTTTTCTATTTCTTGAATTGATTTAATTTTTTTACAATGTTGATTTATTTGAAAACCCCATTTTTTTAAATTTTCAAGTAATTCTGTTTGATCCTTAAAAATTTTAGGTTCAATTTCACCTATTCCATAAGCAAAGAATTTTAAAGGGATTTTTTTTGTTTCATTAGAGTTTTTTTGTCTCAATGATCCTCCTGCTGCATTACGGGGATTAGCAAACTTATTCTTGATACTTTCAAAGTCTTTTTTTGAAATATAAACTTCACCCCTGATGTCAACTATTTTGGGTGGATTGTTTATTTTTTTTGGTATTTGACTAATCGTTGATAAATTATCTGTGATATCTTCACCAAAAATACCATCACCTCTTGACAATCCATATGTCAATTTTCCCTCGATATATCTAAGCGATGCAGATATACCATCGATTTTTGGTTCGGAAGATAATTCAAGATCCTCGGTAATATTTAAATAGTTTTTAATTTTTTTTTTAAAATCTAACATATCTTCTTTATTGAAAGCATTGCTTAAAGAGAGCATGGGCTGTGAGTGTTTTATTTTCTTAAACTTATCGGATGGTTTTGAACCTACGATTTCCTCAGGATTTTTTATTTTTTTTAAAGATGGATTTTTGCGAGCCATTTCTAAAAGCTCTTTTTTTAATTTATCAAACTTTTCATCAGTAACTATTGGATTGTCTTTTTCAAAATAAGCTTTGTTATATTTAATTAATTTTTCAATTTTTTCTGTATAAAGTTTTTTAATATTTTTTTTATCAGTCATCTATTGAAAAAATCTTTTTTATTCTATTAACGAGTTTTTTTTCTTCTTTATTATCTTGAATTTTAACAGGCACATAATTTTTATTTAAAACTGAATAGGATTTCTCATACCATTCACTTGAATTGTAATTGTAACCAAGTAATGATGCTGCTGCTTTTGCCTCATCAATTAACCCAATTCTATAATATATTTCAACCAATCTGAATAATGCTTCTTCAACGAAAATTGTTTTATCATATTTTTCAACAACAATTTTAAGCCTATTTATTGCTGGTATCCATTTTTCATTCTTAATATAGAATCTCGCTATTGATATTTCTTTCGCGGCCATTTGATTAATGACAAGATCTAATTTGAATTTTAAATCCATTGCATAATCAGTATTTGGATATTTTTCTAAAAAATCCTCAATGGAGTCTTTTGCAAAAATCAGTTTTTCAACATCTTTTTTTTCATCTAAAATCTGCTCATAATAAATCACTGCAATTAGATAACTTGCATAGTCCATATTTGGATCAGCAGGATATACTTTTTTAAATCTTTTTAAATTTAAAACAGCTTCATCAAAAAAACTAATGGTATAAAGACAGTAGCTTGACATCAAAGCTGACTTTGCCGCCCACTCTGTCTGAGGCAATAAAGATTCAGATTTATCAAATTTTTCTGAAGCTATTAAATACTGTCCATCTTCCATCTCTCTGAGAGCATCTTTATATACTTCCATAGCTTCCAGTTTGGTAGAAGGCAGCTCAAGATCTTTTACTTCAGTCTTTGTGCAAGAGGAAAGTAGCAATGTGAAAACAAACAAAATTATTAAACGCATTGAGTATTAATAACAAAAAAAATACTTTACGTAAAATTATGTTTCTTTACTATGCGTTTACAGCAATTCTCTTTTGATTAGGTGCAATTTTTTTAAGATTTGATATATTTTGTATGCCTTCGACAACCGTAAAATTGCTTTCATCCGATAGCACTTTTCTGAGAAAATCATTTGTAAGTAAATGTCCACCATGCATGCACGAAACAGAACCAACTATTCTTTTGCCAACTAACATAAAATCTCCTGCTAAGTCTAAAATTTTATGATTTACAAATTCATTTTTTGATCTTAGACCTTTTTTATTTAAAACTTTATCTCCTTTGATTACAATAGCATTATCTAAATTACCCCCTTTGGCTAAACCTAAGGATTTTACTTTTTCAATATCTTCGTAAAGACAAAAGGTTCTTGCAGAATAGATATTTTCTAAATTCTTATCTTTGAAATCAACACAGTTTGTTTGTGATCTAATTAGAGGATTGTTTTCATAACTAAGTGTAAAAGCAACTTTTAAACTTTCACTTGATGGTTCTATAGATATTGACTTATCATCTAATTTTAATTCAACTCTTTTATTAATTTTTAAGTACTTTCTATTTTGTTCTAATGTCTTCAAACCGATCTTTTTAATTTTTTCGACAAATTCTATTGCTGACCCATCCATTATAGGAACTTCTTCACCGTCTAATTCAACTATAGAGTTATCTACTCCACAAATATAAAACGAGGCCATTAAATGCTCGATTGTTGAAATCGATACACCATGATCATTTTCTATTTTTGTGCAAAGTTTTGCAGATGAAACATTTTTATAATTAGCTTTTATCTCGTTGTTTTTTTTTAAATCGGTTCTCTTGAATAAAATTCCTGTATTTGCTCCAGAAGGATGAACTTTCATGGAGACTTTTTTCCCTGAATGAAGTCCTGTTCCCAAAAAAGTTATTGTTTTATTTAGAGTTTTTTGTTTGTCTTCCCACATGGAAGAAATATACAAAAAGTTTAAATTTACTTAAAAACAACAAATATTACAAAAAACTACAAAAGCTTAATTTTAGAAAAAACGCTCAAAAAATCTTGAAATTATTGACTTTTTTTTAATATTTAAGGGAATGGCCTCTTTATCCCAGCCTTTATAAATTAATTCTGCGGCACCTGTAAGAGCAAAAAAATCATCTAAATGTATTAGTTTAATTTGGGTTTCAGAATTAGTGGTTTCCAAATTTTCATAGAAAGACTGACCTAAATACTCCAGAATTTCTTTATCTTCAAAAAAAATATCAACATTGAATACTTTATTATTTACATATTTTAAATTTTTATTTTTGTTAAATAGATAATCCAACATTTCAGTTACTCGGGCACCAATTATTTCTTTTATATGTAAA
>CACHHJ010000024.1 GCA_902579585.1 uncultured Pelagibacteraceae bacterium | reverse complement strand
AATTACTGTTGCGAAAGATTTGTCTTCGCTACTTTGTATATCTAATTTTTTTGGTTTAGTTAAAGACTTCCAATTTTTATCAATTATATTTACGTTTTCCATTAAACTCTCCTTTTTTTTGGCGGCCTTGTACCATTGTGTGGCATTGGTGTTGTGTCTTTGATTGAAAGAATTTTAAATCCTCTAGACTGTAATGCTCTTAAAGCTGTTTCTCGTCCTGAGCCTGGACCTTTTACTTGTACTGACAGCGTTCTTAATCCCATGTCATATGCTTTGCTGCCAGCATCATCTGCTGCTACCTGTGCCGCATATGGAGTTGATTTTCGAGATCCCTTAAAACCTTTTGACCCCGCTGATGACCAAGAAATAACATTACCATTTTCATCAGCTATTGAAATAATAGTGTTATTAAAAGTAGAATTCACAAAAGCAATTCCTGATGATATATTTTTCTTTTCTTTATTCTTCTTCTTAAATTTTGGTTTTTGAACTTTTGTTTCTAAATTATTGTCTTTTTTATTTTCAGATTGTTTTTCAGTTTTTTTATTCATTTATTTTTTCATAGGAGTAAGTTTTTTGCCTGCAATAGCAATAGCTTTACCCTTTCTTGTTCTCGCATTACAATGAGTTCTTTGACCTCGTACTGGTAATTTTTTTTTATGTCTTGATCCTCTATATGAAGCTAAATCTACAAGTCTTTTTATATTCATAGAAACTTCTCTTCTAAGATCACCTTCGACTTTATAATTTTGATCTATATACTCTCTTATTTTTAATACTTCATCCTCGCTTAGATTATTTACTCTTTTATTAAGGGGAATATTTAATTTTTCACATATAAGTTTAGAATTATGATCACCTATACCGTGTATGTATGTTAGTGCAATATGAACGATTTTGTCTTGCGGAATATTAACGCCTGCAATTCTAGCCATAGAAAGATTTTTTAGTTTGTATTTATATGTTCAAATTCCTTAAAGTCAACCCTTGATAGCCTCAATTAACACGCTAATTTCACTATTAATTTTGGATATTTCTGCCTCACCATTTACAACTTTAAGTAAATTTGATTGCTTATAATAATCTAAGACCGGTTCAGAGGATTTTTGATAAGTCTTAAATCTTTTTATTGCTATTTCCTCGCTATCATCAGCCCTATTTTCTTTAGTTTGTCTTTCTAAAATTCTTTTTTTTATCGTTTCTAAACTTACAGACAATTTTAATACAATATCTATTTTTTGTTTATATTTAATTAATAGATCGTCCAAGTTTTTTGCTTGAATTAAAGATCTTGGATAACCATCAAAAATAATTTTATTTTTGTAATTATCATTAGAGATAATTTTCTCAATCAAATCATTCACTATTTTATCTGAAACTAGTTCTCCAGAATTTATGGTAGATGATATTTTAGATCCTAAAGGTGTTTTATTTTTAATTTCATTTCGTAAAAGATCCCCGGTGGACAATTGGTATAAATTAAATTTATTTACAATAAATTTAGATTGGGTACCCTTGCCAGCACCTGGTGGTCCAAATATAACTATATTCATTATTATTTACCAAATTTTGCTTTTTTAATTAATGACTCATATTGTGAACTCATTAATCTTGTTTGAACTTGTGTTACTGTATCCATTGCTACGACTACAACAATTAAAACAGAAGTACCTCCCAAATAAAATGGTATTGGATATTTTGCTATTAAAAATTCAGGCATTAAACATACTAATGTTAGGTAACAAGCCCCGATGGTTGTAAGCTTTGTCAAGATATCTTCAATATAATCAGCTGTTCTTTCTCCAGGTCTTATACCTGGAACATATCCGCCATATTTTCTTAAATTTTCTGCAGTCTCTTTTGGATTAAAAACAATTGAGGTGTAAAAAAAGCAAAAGAAAATTATACCTGATGCGTACAGTAGCATGTACAAAGGTTTACCTTGTGAAAATAAAGAAGAGATATTTAAAAATAAATCAGACTCAGCTAAACCAAAATTGGAAAAAGTTATTGGTAATAATAGTAATGCTGATGCAAAAATTGCAGGTATTACACCTGCTGTATTTATTTTCAAAGGAAGGTGGGATGATTGACCGCCATAAACTTTATTTCCCATTTGTCTTTTTGGATAATTAATTAAGATTTTCCTCATAGCTCTCTCCATAAAAACTATAAACATAACTGTAACAATTATTAATATAAAAATTCCAATTATCATTGTTGCAGATAGGGCGCCGGTTCTTCCAAGTTCGAATGTTGAAGCTAAAGCACGAGGTATCTCAGCAACAATTCCTGAAAAAATTATAAGTGATATACCATTTCCGATACCTCTTGATGTTATTTGTTCACCTAACCACATTAAAAATGTTGTCCCAGCAACCAAAGAAATCATTGTCATTATTTTAAAATTCAGTCCAGGATTTAAAACTAAGTTACCTGCATTTTCTAAACCAGCTGCAACTCCATAACCTTGTAAACAAGCAATAAATACTGTCCCATATCTTGTGATTTGTGTTATTTTTTTTCTACCAATCTCACCTTGATCTTTTAAATTTTTAAAGTAATCAGATACTCCAGTAAGTAATTGAACAATAATGGAAGCAGAAATGTAGGGCATTATTCCTAAAGCAAAAATTGCCATCCTTTGAACGGCACCGCCTGAAAAAACATTAAACATTCCTAGCAAGCCTTTTTGACTCGTGGACATCATTTCTGAAAGAGCTACGGGATCAATACCTGCAAGAGGCACATAAGTGCCTAATCTATAAACTGACAGGATAAAGATTGTAAAGAAAATTCTGTTTCTTAGGTCTGATGATTGATTGATATCGCCGTTGGCCATTTTATTAAGCTTTTTATTTTAGTATATTTATAACTCCACCAGCTTTTTCTATCTTTAATTTAGCAGATTTGGAAATGAAATTAGCTTTAATATTTAATTTTTCTTTGATCTCACCATTTCCAAGGATCTTTAATTTATTATATTTTTTTCCAATAAGTTTTTTTAAAGATAAATTTTTAATACTTATCTCGTCTTGCGCTTTAATTTTTTTATTTTTTATAAAATCTTCAATATCAGAAATGTTTATTATAGCTATATTCTTTTTAACCAATGGCTTAAATCCTCTTTTTGGAAGTCTTCTATAAAGTGGCATTTGTCCACCTTCAAAACTTTTAATTGCAACACCTGACCTTGATTTTTGTCCTTTCACGCCTCGCCCAGATGTTTTTCCTTTGCCAGAACCTATTCCTCTACCAACTCTCATCTTAGTATAATTTGTTTTTACTAGTGTATTTAGTTTCATTTTTAATTTTCTCTTTGTTTAATAATTTCTGATATTTTTTTTCCTCTTAAAGTTGATAAAAACTTTGGAGAACTTTGGTTTTTTAAACCTTGTATTAAGGCTTTTAATACATTGTGAGGATTTGCAGAGCCTAATGATTTAGCGACTACATCTTGAATACCAAGCACCTCACATACAGATCTCATGGCGCCCCCGGCTATGATACCTGTACCCGTGGGTGCAGATCTCATCAATATTTTTCCAGACCCACTTTTGGATAAAATATCATGGTGTAGAGTTCTACCGTCTTTTAAAGGTATTTTAAACATGTTTCGTTTAGCTAATTCAGTAGCTTTTTTAATTGCATCTGGAACTTGTTTTGATTTACCTTTTCCTATTCCAATAGAACCTTTTTGGTTTCCAACAACAACTAAAGCTGCAAAACCAAATCTTCTACCACCTTTTACTACTTTGGTAATTCTATTTATTGCTACCAATTTTTCTACAAATTCACTATCTCTCATCAGAAATTCAATCCATTTTTTCTCAAAGTATCAGCTAGGGCTTTAATTCTTCCGTGGTATTTGTATCCACCTCTATCAAAAAAAACTTTACTAATTTTTTTTTCAGCAGCTCGTTTAGCTAGAATTTCACCTATAGCTATTGACATTTTTGTTTTATTTAATTTGTTGCTTTTCATGGCTTTCTCATTTGATGATGCTGACACAATAGTCTTTCTTATCCTGTCATCTATAATTTGTGCTGAAATATTTTTTAATGACTTGGAAACTGTAATTCTAAATCTATCTGTATTAATCTTTCTTAGTTTAGACCTGTTTCTTAATACTCTTTGATTTCTAGAAATTTCACGGTTCATAATTATTTCTTTTTACCCTCTTTTCTTATAACAAATTGATTTTTTTCTTTTATTCCTTTTGCTTTATAAGGTTCCACTGGTTTAATCGCCTTAATTTCTGACGCTGTTTTAGATACTAACTCTTTATCAAACCCTGATATTTTAATTTTTGTTTGTTTCTCGATCTTCAATACAATACCTTTAGGGACTTTATATTTAATTTCATGGCTAAAACCTAAACTTAAAAGCAATTCTTCACCTTTTAAATTTGCTCTAAAACCAACGCCATTTAATTCTAAATCTTTTTCGTGTCCTCTTGTCACTCCTAGTACAGCGTTATTTATAAGGCTTCTGTAGGTTCCCCACAAAATAGATGTATTTTTAGTCTTTTTATTTGGCGTAATCTGAAACTCGTTTTTGTCATTAGTTTTAGATGAAAATAATTTATTATTAAAATTAATCTTTTGTGAGCCTTTTGGTCCTGAAACTAATAAGCCCCCATTCTCCACTTTAATATTAGAGTCTTTTGGTAATACTATTATTTTTTTTCCTAATTTAGACATTAAAATACCCTACAAATTACTTCTCCACCCAAATTATTTTTAATAGCTTCGCTATCAGACATTACACCTTTGCTTGTTGATAAAATTGCTAATCCTAAACCGCCGTGAACTCTTGGAATACTATCTGCTCTTGAATAAACACGTCTTCCAGGTTTAGATATTCTTTTTATTTCTCTAATGACAGGCTGACCCTCGTAATACTTAAGATCTACTTTAATTGATTTTTTGCCTTTATTCTGTTTTTCATTAACAGCGTTAAAGTTAATTATATAACCTTCTTTTTTCAGGACTTCCAAAATTTTAAGCCTAAAGTTTGAAAAAGGTATATCAATTATATTAAGTGATCTCATTTGACCATTTCTTATTCTTGTTAACATATCTCCTATTGGATCTACTAATGTCATATATTTGCCTCCTACCAGCTTGACTTTGTCATACCAGGTATTTTTCCTGAAGATGCCATCCGTCTTAGTGCTATTCTTGATATTCTTAATTTTCTGTAAACTCCATGTGGTCTGCCTGTAATCTCGCATCTATTTCTTATTCTAATTTTTGATGAATTTTTTGGAAGCTTAGATAGTTTTAATTGTGCAGCAAATCTCTCATTCAAAGGTAATTTTTTATTTTGAACTATAGCCTTAAGTTTTTTTCTTTTATTTGCATATCGATTAGACATTTTAATTCTTTTCAAATTTCTTTCAATTGCACTTGTTTTTGCCATTTTAATTATTCTCCTTTTTTTCCTCTTTAATAACAATTTTCTTAAATTTTTTCTTTTTTTTAGTTGCGTCTTTTATAATCGGAAAGTTAAATTCTTTTAAAAGATGAATCGTATTCTCCTTATTTTGACTAGTTGTTGCAATCGTAACATCCAAACCTCGTATTGTCTCAACTTTATCAAAATTTATTTCTGGAAATATTATGTGTTCTTTAATACCAAAGCTAAAGTTTCCAAATCTATCACAACTTGAGTCTTTTAGACCTTTAAAGTCTTTAATTCTTGGAAGAGCTATATTTACCAACCTATCAATAAATTCGTACATTCTGTCATTCCTTAATGTGACCTTTAATCCAGCATTTGAACCTTTTCTTGATTTAAAATTAGAAATTGATTTTCTAAATTTAGTTATAACAGGCTGTTGTCCAGCAATTGCGGCAACATCTTTTATACATGACTCTAATTTTTTCTTTTCTAGAGCATCGGCACCTAAACCCATATTTAACACAATTTTATCAATTCTGGGTACTGCGTGAGTATTCTTAAGACTTAGTTTGCCCATTAGATTTTTAATTATCTCATTTTTATACTTTTCTCTTAATCTGGGTATCATTTTTTAGCCTTTTTTTTATCAACAATATTTTTTTCAAGATTTGACATATGAATAAAACCTTCTTTGTTTATAATTCCACCTTTATTTTCTTTAGTTGCCTTTTTATGTTTTTTTTGCATATTCACTTCTTTAACTTTTGCCAAATTTCTAACTCTATTAATTTCAATAATCTCACCGATTTTACCTTTATCTTTACCTACGATTACTTTTACTTTTTCACCCTTTTTGAGAAACATATTTAAATTACCTCCGGCGCTAGTGATATTATTTTTGTTTGTCCTTTGAGCCTCAACTCTCTTGTAACCGGACCAAAAATCCTAGTACCAATTGGTTCACCCTTTTCATCCGTTAAAACTACAGAATTGCTATCAAATTGAACCTTTGATCCGTCTTTTCTAAAAATTTCTTTTTTAGTCCTCACAACAACCGCTTTGTGAACAGATCCTTTTTTAACTTTACCCTTCGGGAGAGCATCTTTAACACTAACAACTATAAGATCCCCAATGCCAGCGTATCTTCTCTTTGAACCACCTAG
>CACHHJ010000023.1 GCA_902579585.1 uncultured Pelagibacteraceae bacterium | reverse complement strand
CAACATTAGACAATAAACCAAGATTTATTATTTTTGATGATGTTGAATTTATAAATCCTAATGTTGCAAATTCTCTTTTGAAAATGATTGAAGAACCAAATAATAATAATTTTTTTATTTTAATAAACAATAAAAAAAATAAATTAATTGACACTATAAAATCAAGATCAATAGAAACCAAAATATTTCTTAATTTCGAGCAGAAAACCATAATATTAAATAAAATGTTAGAATTAAATAAAATTGATGATCATTTTGTTTTTAATTATTTAAGACTTTCAACCCCGGCAATGATTTTAAAGTATTATTATATCTTCTCTGAAATTAATGCCAAACTAAATTCCAATTTTTATGATGTAACCTCTAAACTACTTGATAAGTATAAAAAAAATAAGGAAGATTCTTATTTAGAGTGTATAAAGTTTTTTTTAGATATTAAAATGAATGAAAAAAATTGTTTTAGAAAGGACAATCTTACCTCACCATTAAAAATTAAAAGTGATTTGTTAAAGATTTTGTATGATTACAAAAAATTAAATCTTACCAATAATTTGGTTTTAAATTTTGTAAAAAGTTCTATTAATTAAATATATATGCCTAATAAAAATTTTTATATTACCACCCCTATATATTATCCCTCAGGCAAACCCCACATGGGTCATGCATATTCAAGTATTGTAGCTGATATTTTCGCAAGATTTAAAAGATTAGATGATTTTAATGTATTCTTTTTAACTGGTACTGATGAACATGGACTAAAAATGCAAAGAGAAGCAGAAAAAAATTCAAAAGAGGTAAAAATTTTTTGTGATGAACTTTCATCAAAATTTAAAGATTTAACAAAAATTCTTAACCTAACCAATGACGATTTTATTAGAACTACTGAAAAAAGACATTTTAAATCCGTATTAGATATTTGGAATAGGCTTGAAAAATCAAAGGATATATATTTATCTAAATATAAAGGATGGTATTCAGTATCTGATGAAGCTTATTATGATGAAGATGAAATTGAAATAAAAAATAACAATAAAATTTCAAAAGTTTCTGGCTCAAAAGTTGAGTGGGTAGAGGAGGAGTCTTATTTTTTTAAGTTGTCATCTTGGGAAGATAAGCTTTTAAAATTTTATAATGACAATCCAAGTTTTATACTGCCATCTTCAAGAAGAAATGAAGTGATTGAATTTGTTAAAAAAGGATTAAAAGATTTATCCGTTAGTCGAACCTCTTTTAGCTGGGGAATCCCAGTGCCCTCAAATTCTAAACATTTAATATATGTTTGGCTGGATGCGTTAACAAATTATTTAAGTGCATTAAATTTTCCAAACACTTCCGATCAAAAATATAAAAAATTTTGGCCAGCCAGCATTCATATTATCGGGAAAGATATTTTAAGGTTTCATGCAATATATTGGCCCGCTTTCTTAATGGCTGCCAAAATACCCTTACCTAAAAGAGTGTATGGGCACGGCTGGATATTATCCGATGATAAAAAAATGTCTAAATCACTAGGAAATATTCTAGATCCAATTGAAATAATAAATAATTTTGGAGTTGATCAATTAAGATATTACCTATCCAAAGAGGTATCATTGGGTAATGATGGAAATATATCGCTTAAAAATTTAACAAATTGTATAAACAACGATCTTGCTAATAATTATGGGAATCTTTGTCAAAGAGTATTTGCTTATATTAATAAGAATTGTAATTCAAAAATTCCTTCTTGTAACAAATTAGAAGAAGACGATAAAAAATTAAATAATCAAATAATTGAGTCATTATCAGAACTTAGAAGTTTGATGGATAATCAAGAATTAAATCAGTACCTTAAAAAGGTAATAAATTTTTCATTCAATGCAAACAAATATTTTAATGATCAAAAACCATGGTCATTAAAGGAAAAAAATCCAGAACGAATGAGTACAATTTTATATGTAATATTGAACCAAATAAGATCTATAAGTGTATTATTAAATCCAATAATTCCTAAAGCTACAGAAAAAGTTTTATCCATCTTATCCGTAGGAAAAACTGATATGACAATAGACTCTTTGAAAGACACAAAAATATTAAAAGTTGGAACCATTCTCAAAAAATCCGATATATTATTTAAAAAAATTGAAAATGATAATTGATTCGCATTGCCATCTTGATAACGAAAAGCTTAATCCAAGAATAAAGGATATTATAAATAGTGCAAACAGGTCAAATGTTAAATATATGCTTACTATTTGTACCGATAATTTAAGTTTTACAAAAATAATTAATATCTTAAATGCACATGAAAATGTTTTTGGGACTTACGGTATTCACCCTCATGAAACAAGTAAATATAAAGATTTAACTATTGATAAAATTAAAAAACAACTTTTAAAGCATGACAAGATTATAGGTGTTGGCGAGAGTGGATTAGACTTTTACTACAATCATTCAGACAAAAATATACAAAAATCCCTTTTTATAAATCATATTCGATCATGCCAAGAAACTTCAAAACCGTTAATTGTTCATTCAAGAAATGCAGAAAAAGAAACTTTAGAAATCCTTACTTCTGAAAAAAAGAATAGAAATTTTGATGTTCTAATGCATTGTTTTACTGGTAGTAAAAATCTTGCTCATAACTTATTAGATATAGATTGTTATTTTTCAGCAAGTGGTGTCATTACTTTTAAAAAAAGCACAGAGCTAGCTAACACATTTAAATCAATACCAAATAATAAAATACTAGTAGAAACTGACTCTCCTTACTTATCTCCTGAACCTTTAAGAGGCAAAATAAATGAGCCATGTAATATCGTTCATACAGTAAAATTCATTTCCAAATTAAAAGAATTATCCCAAGCAGATGTTGAAAATTTTACAACTTCAAACTTCAAAAAACTGTTTAAGATAGATATTTAATGACAAAATTTACTATTCTTGGATGTGGTAGTTCGCTCGGGTCACCTTGGATTACAAATAATTGGGGGAAACTAAATAAAAAAAACAAATTAAACATTCGAACAAGATGCTCTGCACACATTAAAAAAGGGGATCTATCAATACTAATAGATACTTCTCCAGATATTAAAAAACAAATACTAGATAACAAAATTAAAAATATAGATAGTGTTTTATATACTCATGAACATGCAGACCAAACAAGTGGTATATTTGAATTAAGACCTTTTTTTTGGCAAAACAAGAAACCAATAAATATTTATGCGGATAAAAGATGTTTAAAACTTTTAAAAGATAAATACGATTACTGTTTTTATGGCGGTGGTGGTTATATTCCAATAATTAAAGGGAATTTAGTTAAAAATAATTTTACACTTAGAAAAAAAAATACTCAAATAAAATTCAAATCATTTTTAATAAATCATGGTCATATAAAAGCGTTAGCTTATGTATTTGAAAAAATTGCATATTTAAGTGATTGTAATGGTATTGATAAAAGGAATTATAAGGATCTTCGTAATTTAAAATATTTAATAATTGACTGTTTAAAAATTAACCCGCATCCCTCACATTTTAATTTAAATCAAGCAATTACAATTAGTAAAATGCTCAATCCAAGGAAAACTATTCTTACTAATTTACATACAGATTTAGACTATATTTTTTTAAAAAAAAACCTTCCAAGAAATATTATACCTGCTTATGATGGTATTACATTTAATGTTTAGTTTATTGGTTGAGAGCTTTTTCTATTGATTTGATAAATTTTTTAGATGTTGGATTGGTCATTGATGCAAATGTATCAAAAACTTCTCCATTTTTACCAATAACTATTTTGTGAAAATTCCATTTAGGTATCGATCCGCTTCCATAACTTTCCTTTGCCCATTTGTAAAATGGATGAGCTTTTTCACCTTTAACAATTTCTTTTTGTGTCATTGGAAAACTAATTCCAAACTTAGCTTCACAAAAATTTTTAACTTCTTCATTTGTTTCTAATTCTTGATTGAAACTATTCGATGGAACACCAATGACTATTAAGCCTTTACTTTGATACTTTTCCCATATTGTTTGAAGATCTTCATATTGTGAAGTAAAACCACATTTACTTGCAACATTTGTTACAACAATAACTTTTTCTTTATATTCAGATAATTTTAAATCTTGTCCATCTAAATCTTTAAAAGAATAGTCGTATGCAACTTTAATATTTGCGCTTGAACTTTTAATTCCAAATAAACTTATCATAATTATTAAAACAAAAATTTTTTTCATTACTTTTTTGATCCAAAAAATATTAAACTATAACCAAAAATCGTTGATAGCAATGAGCCAAGTAGCACACCTATTTTAACTCCATCCGTATGCGTTGCTGCATCAGCAAAAGCCAGATTCCCAACAAACAAGCTCATAGTAAAACCAATTCCAGTCAAGACACCTACGCCATAAAGTTTTAACCAATCTGAATTGTTTGGCATTTCCGCAAAGTTTAACTTAATAGATAAATATGAAAATATAAATACACCAATTTGTTTTCCAAAAAACAAACCGCACAATATTCCCAAAGGAACTGGACTCATTAGACTCGTAAAAGTAACACCTTCAAGAGAAACTCCTGCATTTGCAAAAGCAAAAATTGGCATTATTCCAAACGCTACATAAGGAGAGATTGCGTGCTCAAGCTTTAATAAAAGAGAACCAGAATGTTTTTTATCACTACTTTTGTGTGGTATTGTTAGGGCTAAAAGAACACCAGCAATAGTAGCATGTATTCCTGAAACGTGAGTAAATTCCCAAAGGAATATTCCAACAATTAAATATGGAATAAAGTTTTTAATGTTAAATTTATTTAATATTAATAAAATTATTAAACAACCCAACATTAATAATAAATAAAAGTATTGAACTTCACCTGAATAAAAAAATGCAATTATTACTATTGCTCCAAGATCATCAATTATTGCTAGAGCTGTTAGAAAAACTTTTAACGATAAGGGTACCCTTTTTCCCAATAAAGACAAAACACCTAAAGAGAAAGCTATGTCTGTTGCTGATGGAATTGCCCAACCTTTAAGAGTAACCGGATCTTTAAAATTTATGGCTATATAAATAAGGGCAGGGACAACCATACCTCCTACGGCCGCTACGATTGGAAGTAAAGCTTGTTTTGGATTAGATAACTCTCCCTGTATAAATTCTCTTTTGATTTCCAATGAAACCAGAAAAAAGAATATTGCCATCAAAACATCGTTTATCCAATGAAGTACACTGAGTTTTAAGCTGAATATGCCAACACCTAATTTTAAGTATGAGTTAAGAATATCAAAATAGGCATTACTTAAATCTGAATTGCTTATTATTAATGCAATTACTGCAGCAAATAGAAGTACTAGACCCGAGGCTGCTTCTAATTTAAAAAACCACTTAAATGGCTTTGAAATATATTGTATCATTTTAAAAATCGTTTATGAAATTAGATATTTCCCTTTATATACCTGTATACAACGGCGAAAGTACAATTGAAAGTGTTTTAAAAAGCGCATTAGATTTAGATCCCGGACCAAGTGAAATAATTGTAATTAATGATGGATCAACAGACAATACATTGGAAATATTAAATAAATATAAGGAACAAATCAAAATAATTACTAATAATAAAAATGAGGGCTTAGCGTATTGTAGAAACGTTGGTGTGAATAATAGTTCAAATAACTTAATAGCCTCAATCGATTCAGATGTAGAGGTCTCTAAAACTTGGTTAAAAGATTTAAATGAAACAATAAATAATTTTAATAGTTCAATGTCCGGCTGCAAATTGATAGAAAAATTAAAGAATAAAAATATATATAACATGTGGAGACACGTACATGCTACACAGAATTCTTATGGCGATCATGATATTGAAGATCTTGGGAAACCTCTTTCGGGATCTAATACACTTTTGTCAAAAAAGGCATGGGAAAAAGTCGGTGGTTATGAAATTCAATATAAAACTAATGGTGAGGATTCTAATTTTTGTCAAAAACTAATAAGTGAAAATTTTAAAATTAGTTATAGTTCTAAAGCTAAATGTTATCATTTAAGGAATGACAGTTTAAAGTCATTAGCTGATGCATCGAGAAGAGGGTATATTTATGGTGCAGGTTTAAAAAAACCAACTTTTATGAGATTTGTTCAAAGATCTATAAGACATTTAAAGGGTTTTTTTAGAAATGCATTTAAAGATATAATGAAATTTAGATTTTCTTTAATCTATGTCGGTTTTAGAATTTGCACAAATCATATTAAAAAGGAATTTGTTGGTTTTATTAAAAAAAAATCAGATTATGTATAGAGCAAAATAAATTGTTTTACGTTTATTTAATTATAAGTGAAAGAAATGGGAAATTTAAAACCTATGTTGGTTACACAAATAATTTAAAGCAAAGAATTGATAAACATAATACAAATAAAGGAGCTAAAAGCACGAGAGGCCGTTATTGGAAGTTAATTTATAAAAAAAAATTTAACAAAAAAAAACTTGCTTTAAAGTATGAATATTTTTTTAAAAACAACAAGATATTACGAAATAAAATAAAAAATAAATATGTCAACAAAGCACGTAGTAATTCTTAAAAACGATGCAGTTGGTGATTTGGTACATAGCTTAAAAAGTATTTATAATGTTACCAATGCTAACGATGTAAATAAA
>CACHHJ010000022.1 GCA_902579585.1 uncultured Pelagibacteraceae bacterium | reverse complement strand
GATAACTATAGTCTCATCATAAAGAACGGATCTTGTTATTTTGATGGTAAATTTCAAAAAATAGATTTAGCTATATCAGATGGTAAAATCAAAAAAATTGGAAAAATTGATACTAATAGCGGCAAAGTTTTTGATGCAAAAGATAAGATTGTTTTACCTGGAGCTATAGATACCCAGGTTCACTTTAGAGAACCAGGAGCTAACGATGCTGAAAATTTAGAAAGCGGAAGTAGAGCTGCAATAGCTGGAGGTATAACCTCTGTATTCGAAATGCCAAATACTAATCCACCAACATCAACATTTAAAGAATTTAATAATAAGCTTAGCGCTGCTAGAAACAGAATGTTTTGTAATTATGCTTTTTATTTTGGAGCCACACCAGACAATATGAAAGAGTTAGCAGCGGTTAATACTCTTGAAGGATGTTGTGGGGTAAAACTTTTTGCTGGTTCATCAACAGGAAATTTATTAGTCAGCCAGGAAAAAGATATAGAGAAAGTAATATCTAATAGCAGCAAGATTATTTCTGTGCATTCAGAAGACGAAAATATTCTGATATCTAGAAAAAAATTTATTAAGGAAGGAGATGTTACCTCGCATCCTATTTGGAGAAATGCGGAATGTGCACTAGAGTCAACTAAAAGAGTAGTAAGATTAGCTCAAAAACATAAAAAAAAAATTCATATTCTTCATGTTTCAACAAAAGAAGAAATTGATTTCTTTTCAGAAAAGAGGGATGGAGTAACTTTTGAAATTACACCGCAACATTTAACTTTGTACGCCCCCGATTGCTACAAAAATCTAAAAACCTTTAGCCAAATGAATCCACCTTTAAGATCTAAAGAGCATTTTGACAGACTGTGGGATGCAGTTGATGAGTCTTTAGTAAGTACAATAGGCTCTGATCACGCTCCTCATACAAAAGAGGAAAAAAATAGAAAGTACCCTTTATCTCCGTCTGGAATGCCGGGTGTTCAAACTTTACTTCCTGTAATGCTTGATCATATAAATAAAGGTAAACTGAAAATAGAAAAACTAATAAAACTAGTTTGTGAAAATCCTTGTGATTTATTTGGAATTAAAAACAAAGGATATATAAAAGAAAATTATGATGCAGACTTAACTGTTGTAGACATGAATAAAGAAGTTGTTATCAAAGACAATTGGATCGAAAGTAAATGTGGGTGGACACCTTTTAATAATTACAAGGTGAAAGGATTCCCAATAGCTACAATTGTAAATGGGGAAATAGTTATGGAAAATAGTAAAATTATCTCACCTGCCAAAGGGAAACCTTTAAATTTTTAAGATTAATATTATTTTCTTTATTTAATTATAGAGAATTTATTAAAGCCTCAGCAATTTTTGTAGACTTACCGTAAAATTTCAATTTTTTAATATCTTCTAAATTAGACTTGTCATTACCCACTACTACGAAACCTATCATGCCCATACTTTTGTGTGGTGTACACCAATAAGCATATATGCCCGGTGTATTAAAAGTGTAACTGGTATCTTTATTGTACTTAGATTTAAATTTTTCTACCCCTGAAGGAATTCCACCTTTTATGAATTCGACATTATGACCGGGATTTACTGATTTCCAAAAAACAGTATCACCAACATTTACATTTACAATCTTTTTAGAATAAACATTTATTTCTTTTCCTAGCTTATTAAGCATATCTATATTTTCATCTGCACCAAAAGCTGGATTACAAATAATTAAGAAAAAAATTACTTTAGAAAAAATATTTTTCACAAATTCATATTATTATTTTTTTTAAAGAACTTAATATTTAAGATTGACACTGCGACCAAACAACAATTATAGAACTTTTTCAAAACCCCATATTTGACCAATTATCTTTTTTATTAAATCTTTTAAGTTCCTCTTTTGAAGTAGGACGCAAAAGATAAAAAACTATGTAAAAAAAAATTATTAATGCTACAGTTAATGCCATATTTAATGATACCTAAAAATTACCCCATTAACTCTGCGACAATTCGTTAGTTCTCGATTAAAAAAATTTGATTTAACGTAATTGGATGAGATTTTTAATAATTTTAATAATTTTACTACCTGCTTTTGCTTTTGCTGGCCCAATGAAAATGATCGGTGAAAAAGGTAAACCTTCAGAGGTAACAAGGACTATCAATATTAAGATGTACGATAATTACTATGAACCTGCAGAAATAAATGTAAAGAAAGACGAAACAATTAAATTTATAGTATTAAATGTTGGAGAACTGGTTCACGAGTTTAATATTGCAACAAAAGAAATGCATATAAAACATCAGCCTGAAATGATGATGATGGTTGAAAATGAGATATTGTTATCAGATAAAGTAGACAAAGAAAAAATGAAACAGATGGCTAAAAAAAATCCATCAATGGGACACTCTCACTCAAATAGTGTTTTACTTTCACCTGGTGAAAAAGGCGAATTGGTCTGGAAGTTTTCTAACAAAGCCAAAATAGAAGCAGCTTGCAACGTACCTGGACATTATGAAGTTGGTATGATTGCAAAAATAAGCGAGATCTAATTTATTTATTAATGAATCCAACTGATATTTTATTAAGTATAGCAATAGTTGGTATATACACGATAATTTATATATACCTGCAATCACAATTTAAAAATGATAAAATTAGACTCAAACTGTTTGGAAAAGGCTTTATTTATGCAACAATAATTACTGGAATTCTTTACTATCTTATTAAATTTATAGCGTCTTAGCCTTTTAAAACATTATTATCTTTAAGATCTTTTTTTATCTCATCTAATATTGCTGGATCATCTATAGTTGGCGGCACTTTGTAAGTTTCTCCATCTGCAATTTTTCTAACAGTTCCCCTTAAAACTTTTCCTGATCTAGTTTTAGGCAATCTTTTAACAACAATGGCTAATTTGAAAGCAGCAACAGGACCAACTTTCTCTCTCACAAGTGCCACACATTCTTTAGTAATTTCTTTATTGTCTCTATCAACTCCAGCTTTTAAAGCTATTAATCCAATTGGAAGTTGTCCTTTTAATTTATCAGCAATTCCTATTACAGCACACTCTGCAACATTTTTGTGTTCCGCTAAAACTTCTTCAATCGCTCCAGTAGACAATCTATGGCCTGCCACATTAATTATATCGTCTGTTCTAGACATAATCCAAACGTAACCATCTTCATCAATATGACCTGCATCGTAAGTTTGGTAATATCCATCGTAAGTTGACATGTAAACTTTCTTGTATCTTTCATCCGCATTCCACAGAGTGGGAAAAGTTCCTGGTGGTAAAGGCAATTTAACTACAATGTCACCCATTTGACCCGCTTTATTTTCTTTTCCTTCACTATTTAAAACTTTTAAATCATAACCAGGTACTGGTTTAAAAGCTGAACCATATTTAATTGGAAACTTTTCTATTCCTGCACAATTTGCGCTTATTGCCCAACTAGTTTCTGTTTGCCACCAGTGATCAATTACAGGAGCATTTGAAAGTTTTTCAAACCACTTTATAGTGTCTGGGTCAGCACGCTCACCAGCTAAAAACAAAGTATCAAATTTAGATAGATCATATTTTTTGAAGAATTTTCCGTCAGGATCTTCTTTTTTAATTGCTCTTATTGCTGTTGGGGCAGTAAAAAGTGATTTTACTTTATATTCTGAAATTATTCTCCAAAAAACACCAGCATCAGGAGTTCCTACGGGTTTACCTTCAAATAAAACAGTTGTGCAACCATAAAACAGAGGAGCATAAACAATATAAGAGTGACCAACTATCCAACCTATATCACTTGCAGACCACCAAACATCATCTTGATCTATGTTATAAATATTTTTCATAGTCCATTTTAAAGCAACTATGTGTCCACCAATATCTCTAACTATTCCTTTTGGTGTTCCTGTTGTTCCAGATGTATAAAGTATGTAAGCATAATCATTCGCATTCATTTTTTCGCATTCAGCAGGTTTAGCTCCTTTTAAAGCTTCTAACCAATCAATATCTCTTTTCGGATCAAGCTCAGCTTTATCTTTTTCTCTTTGCCAAATAATACATTTTTCTGGTTTATGATCTGCTATCTCAATAGCTTTGTTTAATAGAGGTTTGTAGTGAACAGTTCTTCCAGGTTCATATCCGCAGGAAGCTGAAATAATAATTTTCGCTTTAGAGTCGTCAATTCTACTTGCCAATTCGTTAGCTGCAAAGCCACCAAACACGACTGAGTGTATTGCTCCAATTCTTCCACAAGCAAGCATTGCTACAACTGCCTGAGGTATCATTGGCATGTAGATTATAACTCTATCTCCTTTTGCAATTCCTTGATTTTTTAATGCTCCTGCAAAGTTTGAAACTTTTTCTTTAAGTTCTTTATAAGATAATTTGTATTTTGAACCTGTAATGGGACTGTCATAAATAATAGCAGTCTTATCACCACGACCTTTATCGATGTGAACATCAACCGCGTTGTAACAAGTGTTAGTTATTCCATCTTCATACCATTTATAAAAAGGCGGGTTAGAAGAATTAAGGATTTTAGAAGGTTTCTTGTACCAAAAAATATCGTCTGATACATCTTTCCAGAAGTTTTCCTTATTTTTTATCGACGAATCATAAATTTTTGCGTATTTTCCGGACAAATCTGATACTCCCTTTTAACCCAATTTAACCACTATTATCCCCAAAAAAAAACTAAAAAGTCAATAAATTCAACACTTTTTATTAAAGAAAAAGCTTCAAATTAACTTTTTTTTTGGGTACCGTTCCGATTATTCAAGGTGAGGGAGATAACTTCTTCTTGAATGTTTAAATTTAAACTAAAGAAAACTAAACGAAAGGGAGGTTTTCATGAAAAAACTAAGCATGATCGCACTAGCGGCTCTTGCCTTTATAGGTATTACGAGTTCAGCTAATGCTGCTACTGCCATGTTAGCTACTGACGATTTCGTAGGAATTACGTTTTGGTTAGTGTCTATGGGTATGTTAGCCGGTGCTGTATTTTTCTTTTTAGAAAGAAATACAGTTGCTGCATCGTGGAGAACATCTGTAACAGTAGCTGGATTGATTCAGTTCGTAGCATTTGTTCACTACGTTTACATGAGAGACATCTGGGTTACTACAGGCGAAACTCCAACAGTATACAGATATATTGATTGGTTAATCACTGTTCCAATGCAGATTGTTGAATTCTATTTAATCTTAGCTGCTATTAGAAAAGTTCCAGCTTCAATGTTCTGGAGACTATTAATAGCTTCATTAGTAATGTTAATCGGTGGATATTTAGGTGAAGCCGGTTATATCCAAGAATTTGTCGGTTTCATAATTGGAATGGCAGGTTGGATATACATTCTATTTGAAATCTTTTCAGGTGAAGCTGGAAGAGCTGCTGCGAAGGGTGGTAACAAAGCTGTTGCTACATGTTTCGGCGCTATGAGAATGATAGTTACAATTGGTTGGGCAATTTACCCACTAGGTTACGTATTTGGTTACCTAGCAGGAGGAATTGACTCTAACACGTTGAACATCATCTATAACTTAGCTGACTTCGTAAACAAATTAGCATTTGGTCTAGTAATATGGGCTGCTGCTATGCAAAATACTTCTTTAGCTAAAAGATAGTAATAGATAGTAAATTTTACAAAATAGGGCGAGTTTAACTACTTGCCCTATTTTTTTTTGTACCTATATTAATCTTATGCCTAAGATTACTTATATTGATTCATCAGGAAATCACAAAACTATAGATGTAGAAAAAGGTCTTTCAGTTATGGAAGGTGCAGTAAAAAACAATATTTCAGGAATTGATGCGGATTGTGGGGGAGGGATGGCCTGCGCGACTTGCCATGTTTATGTCAAAGAAGAATGGTTAAATAAATTAGAAAAAATAGAAGACGCAGAACAAGATATGATTGATATGGCATTTGAACCGAAAAAAAATAGTAGGCTCAGTTGTCAGCTAATTGTTTCAGATGAATTAGATGGATTAGTCGTTACTACTCCATCCAAACAAATTTAAAAATGATAAAAACTGATGTAGTAATAGTTGGTTCAGGCCCAGTTGGATTATTTGCTGTTCATCAATTAGGTATAAAGGGATTGAAAGCCGAAGTAATAGATAATTTAGATAGAGCTGGGGGACAATGTATTGAACTTTATCCAGATAAACCTATATATGATATCCCGGCAATTCCAGAATGCACGGGAAAAGAATTGACAGAAAATTTACTCAAACAAATCAAACCATTTAAAACTAATTTTCACTTTAATGATAGAGTCCAGGAAGTTTCAAATGATAAAAATAATTGGATAATAAAAACAAGCAAAAATAAAGTTTTTACTGCTCCTAATGTTATTATCGCCGGAGGAGTTGGATCTTTTGAGCCTAGAAAAATTTCTCTAAAAGAATCTGAAAAATACGAGGGAAAAAATATCTTTTATTCTGTAAATGATAAAGACAAATTTAAAGGTAAAAAAGTTGTAATTTTTGGAGGGGGAGACTCAGCATTAGACTGGACTTTAGAATTATCTAAAATTTCAATGGTTACATTAATTCATAGGAGAGATGAATTTAGAGGGGCCCCACATACTTTAAATGAAATTAAAAAACTGGAAAAAGCTGGAAAATTAAAAATTATAACTAAATATCAAATAAGCTCAATCGAAGGTGACGAAAACATTAAATCTATAACAATTAAAAATGAAGAAGAAAAAACTATAAAAATTGATACTGATTATGTCTTAGGTTTTTTTGGACTGG
>CACHHJ010000021.1 GCA_902579585.1 uncultured Pelagibacteraceae bacterium | reverse complement strand
CAGTTAGCAACAGTAACTATTCCTGAACCAAGAACAATATCGATTCAAGTTTGGGACAAAAATAATGTTAACTTAGTTGATACAGAAATTAAAAAGTCAAATCTAGGCATTAATCCTCAAGTTGATGGTCAAATAATTAGAATACGTATTCCACAACTTACTGAAGAAAGAAGAAAAGAGTTAACAAAAATATTAAAAAATTTAGGTGAAAAAGCCAAGGTATCTATCAGAAATATAAGGCGGGATTCTAATGATAATATTAAAAATTTACTTAAAGACAAAAAAATAGGTGAAGATGAAAGCAAAAATCTTGAAAATGATGTCCAAAAAAATACAGACGAAAATATCTCTCTTATTGATAAAATTTTAGCAGATAAAGAAAAAGAAATTTTAACTTTATGAACAAAGTCAACCATATAGCCATTATTATGGATGGAAATGGTAGATGGGGAAAGCAAAGAGGAAAGAGTAGAAATTTCGGCCACCAAAACGGAATTAAAGTTATAGAAAAAATAGTGGAAGCCTCAATTAAGTTTAAAATACCCGTGCTAACATTTTATACATTTTCAAGCGAGAATTGGAAAAGACCCAAAAAAGAGGTTGGCTTTCTATTTAATTTAATAAAATATTATTTTACAAGAGAAATTAAAAATTTAATAAAAAACAATATTAAAATTAATATTATAGGTAATATAAAAAATTTACCTAAAAACGTTAAATTAAGTCTTTTAGAATCCATGAAAAGAACAAAAAGATGTAACAAGATTCTAGTTAATTTAGCAATAAATTATGGTTCAAAAAATGAAATAATAGAAACACTTAAAAAAATGAGTAAAAAAAGAGTTCCAATAAATGTTAAAAATTTTGAAAAAAATCTTTACACAAAGAATATTGTTAATCCTGATATATTAATTCGAACAGGAGGAAAAAAAAGATTAAGCAATTTTTTACTTTGGCAAATGGCATATACTGAAATTTATTTTATAAAAACACTTTGGCCAGACTTTAAAGTTAATGAGTATATTAAAATAATAAACAATTTTAAAAAAGTAAAAAGAAATTATGGAAATATATGAATAATATACAAAAAAGAATACTTACATCAATTATAATTTTACCAATTTCAATTTTTTTTATATTAAAGGGTGGTAATTATATTGTTTCTTTTTTGTATGCGATTTTAATTTTAGGTAACTTTGAAGTTTTTTCAGCATTTAAAAGAAAAATTTCAATTATAACAATTGATATTATTCTTGTAATTTCATTACTTGCGCTTTTACATTTGAGAAATGATACAGCATCCTCATTCTTTTTGTTAATTTGGATTATTATTTTAACCATCTTTTCTGATATAGGTGGTTATACTTTTGGAAAAATTTTCAAAGGAAAAAAAATATCTAAAATTAGTCCCAATAAAACATTTTCAGGTGTAATTGGATCTTTTTTATTTTCTATTATTTCAGTTTTCTTCGTAAGTTTTATAATCGGCCCATTGGCAGGGTTGGAAAATAATTTTTTTCTTAAACTTAGATATTTTATTTTAGCATTACTATTTTCAACTGCGGCACAATTTGGTGATTTATTTATTTCTTATTTAAAAAGATTAGAAAAAATTAAAGATACTGGTAAAATATTACCAGGTCATGGTGGAATTTTTGATAGAATAGATGGGTTAATGTTTGTCGTTATTCTTGCATATATTTTATACATCTTAAAAATTTTTCCATGATAAAAAAAAAAATTGCAATTTTAGGTTCTACAGGAAGTATTGGAAAAAATTCTCTTGATGTAATTAATACAAATAGAAAAAAATTTAAAATTTTATTACTATCAGCCAATTCAAATTACAGTGAAATAATACGACAAATAAAAAAATATAAGCCCAAATTCTTTGTTGTTTCAAATTTTGTCACTTTCCAAAAAATTAAAAGAAAATTCCAAAATAAAAAAACAATAATATTAAATGAATTTTCAAGAGTTCCCATTAAATTAAAATTTGATATTACTATTGCAGCTATTGTTGGTATAGCAGGACTAGAACCAACTATACAATTTACTAAAAACTCAAAAAAAATACTTTTAGCTAATAAAGAAAGTATAATATGTGGATGGCATATTATCTCAAATATAATAAAAAAAAAAAATACTAAAGTTGTCCCAATCGACTCTGAACACTTTTCAATACAGCAACTTACCAACAGTTACAAAGATGCTGATATAAAAAAAATATATATTACTGCATCAGGCGGCCCCTTCCTGAAAAAGCCTTTAAATTCATTTAAAAAGATAAAACCAAAAGATGCTTTTAAACACCCTAATTGGAGCATGGGAAAGAAAATTTCAATAGATTCTTCAAATTTAATGAATAAAATTTTGGAACTAATTGAAGCATATAAATTATTTATTTTTAATCCAAAAAAATATGAAATTATTATTCATCCTCAATCGTTAATACATGCAATTGTAGTATTCAAAAATGGTCTTAGTAAATTTTTATATCATGAAACAGATATGAAAATTCCAATATCGAATGCAATCTATGAAAACAAAATTAACATCGAAAATATTGTAAAAAAGAAAAATAATTTTTTATTTAAATTAAAAAATTTAAAATTTGAAAAAGTTGATAAAAAAAGATTTCCAATTGTTACTCTAGTTAATAATAAATTTATATCAAAATCAGCACCTATAATACTCAATGCTAGCAATGAGGTTTTAGTAGATTGTTTTATCAAAAATAAAATACCCTATAATGGAATCTTTGAGATTTTAAAAAGGGTTTTTAAGGATAGAGATTTCACCAAATATGCTGTAAAAAAGACACCAAGTATTTATGAAATTTACAAAATTGATAAATGGGCCAGGGATAAGACTTGGCAATTAATATCAAAGAATTATGAAAAATTTATCTAAAATCTTTTTTTTATTATCATTTTTATTTATTGCTTCAACACAATCTTTAAGATCTGAAATATTAAAAGAAATTATAATTTCTGGTAACGAAAGAATTTCAGATGAGACACTTCTTGTTTATGGAGAAATTAAAAAAAACAAAGATTATACCCAAGAAGATATTGATAATATTATTAAAAATTTATACGACACTAAATTTTTCTCTAATATTTCAATAAATTTTTCTGCTGGTATTTTAAAAATTGATGTTAAAGAAAATCCGATTATTAATTCTATAACACTTCAAGGTGAGGAAACAAAAAAATTTACTAAAGCTCTTAAAAATTTCATGACTCTTAAAGAAAAATCTTCATATATTAAAAATGATGTAAAAAATGATATTGAAATTATAAAAGGTTTTTATAGCCAACAAGGTTATTACTCATCAAATGTAGAAGCGAGAACTAAGGAGGTCAAAGGTGGGAACAACCTAGTTGATTTAATTTTTATTATTGACAAAGGTAAAAGAGAAAAAATAACTAAAATATTTTTTATAGGTGATAAAAAAGTTAAAACAAAAAGATTAAGAGATGTAATAGCAACGGAAGAAGCCAAGTTTTGGAAAATTATATCTCGAAATATTTATTTGAATGACCAGAGAATAGAGTTAGATAAGAGACTGCTTAAAAATTATTATCTTAGCAAAGGGTATTATGATGCTGAAATTTTATCTAGTAACGTTTTTATAGAGGAAAATAAGGGCATTGAGCTTACTTTTAATATAAATGCTGGACAAAGATATAGAATTAAAAAAATATCAACAGATATAGATCCAGTTTTTGATAAAAAGATTTTCAAAACTTTAGAGAAAGATTTTAAAAAATTTGCTGGAAGTTATTATTCACCTTTTAAAATTACAAAAATTCTTGAAAGTATTGATTCTTTAATTGATGACAATGAACTTCAATTTGTTACGCATTCTGTTTCTGAAACTATCGATGGTAATTTTATTGACCTCGAATTTAAAATATTCGAAGGTCGAAAGATTGTCGTTGAAAGAATAAATATCAAGGGTAACACTGTTACCAACGATTCTGTTATTAGATCTGAATTAATTTTAGATGAGGGAGACCCTTTCAGTAAGATAAAACTTGATAAATCTATATCTAATTTGAAATCAAAAAATATTTTTAAAAAGGTAAATTATAGAATATCTGATGGTTCGTCAAAAAACTTTAAAATTATGGAAGTTATTGTGGAAGAAATGCCAACTGGAGAAATTGCTGCAGGCGCAGGAACTGGAACAGATGGAACTACTTTATCATTTTCATTAACAGAAAATAACTATTTGGGTAAGGGTCATATTGTAGACGCGTCTATTGATGCATCTGATAGCTCACTGAGAGGTGAATTAAAAGTAGTGAATCCTAACTATAATTTCTCAGGTAATCTTCTTGAATATGGAATTTCAAGCAAAAAAACCGATAGACCAAATTCAGGGTATGAAAACACTTTAACTCAATTTAATATTGGAACAAGATTTGAGCAATACGATGATATTTATTTATCCCCAAATCTTGAGTTGTCATTTGATGATATGACCGTTGATGCATCAGCATCAGAGCGTTTAAAAAAACAAGCTGGTACATTTAACGATTTATCATTTGGGTACGGAGTAGAAAAAGACACAAGAGACAGAAGATTTATGCCGACTAGTGGATCAATTTTCGGATTTTCACAAAAACTTCCTGTTTATGTAGAGGATAATTCATCTATATTTAATAGATTTAGTCTAAGCAAGTATCACAGTTTTAACGAAAATGTTTTAGGAGCATTTAAATTTTATGCTGCTGGAATTTTTGCAATAGAGGATGATGTTAGATTAAGCAAACGTCTTCATATTCCTTCAAGAAGGCTGAGAGGTTTCGAGAGTAGAAAAGTTGGGCCTGTCGACTCAGGTGACTATGTGGGTGGTAACTATGCTGTGGCAATGAATTTCGAGGCAGCTTTACCTAATTTGCTCCCAGACGCAACACAGACAGATGTAGCTGCATTTTTAGATTTAGGTAATTTATGGCACGTTGATTATGATTCTAACTTAGGACAATCAAGCACAATTAGATCTGCTATAGGAATTGCTACGAATGTCTTTACACCTATAGGCCCTTTAAATTTTGTTTTTGCACAAGATTTATCTTCAGCAGATAGCGACACTACACAGCAATTTAAATTTCAAATAGGAACATCATTTTAACATGAAATACTTTAAAATTTTTTTAATATTATTGTTTATTTCTTTGTTTTTTAATAAAAGTTTTGCTGCTGATTTATATTTTGTTGATATAAAGCAAATTTTAAATAAGAGTAAAGCTGGAAAAAAAGCACAGGATTACTTAAAAAAGAAATTTGATGAAGAAAATGATAAATTAAAAAAGGAGTCTATCGCTCTTAAAAAACAAGAATCTGATTTAATATCTAAAAAGAAACTTGTTTCTAACGACGAATACAAAAAAAGCCTTAATCTTTTAAGAGAAAAAAATATTAATTATCAAAAAAAACGTAGAGATGCATCTAATAATTGGCTTAAAAAAAAGAATGAAGCAAGATCCAAACTTATACAAAATTTAAATCCTATTTTAACCAAGTATATGAATGAAAATAATATTGAAATGATCGTAGATAAAAAATATGTGCTTCTTGCTAATTCTAAATTTGATTTAACAGAAATAATTTTGAAAATATTAGATAAAGAGTTAAAATCTATAAAATTAGAATAAGTCTAAATGTCAAATATCTCTTTTTTTGTTCCTAAAGGTCCATTTAGCATCAATGAATTGTTTAAGGGGTTTTCTGGTCAAGCAGACCAATTAGAAATCACAGATGTAAAGACCTTAGATAAAGCCACTAAAAATCATATCACTTTTCTTAACTCTAATGATTATATAGATTTTGCCAAAACTACAAAAGCCTCCGCCTGTGTTACGACATCAAAGTTGAAAAAATATTTACCTAAAAATTGTTTAACAATAGTTGTTAAAAATGTATTATTTTCTATCGCAGAAATTTCAAAAAAATTCTATCCCAAAGCTGATATTGATTATCCCGATCAAACTCTTGTGGAATATAGCAAACATGTATCTAAATTTGATACAGTTACATTTGGTAAGAATATTTTTATTGGAAAAGATGTCAAAATAAGTTCTAACTCAATTATAGGAAGTAATACAATTATCGAGCATGATGTAAAAATTGGTGAAAATTGTATTATTGGAGCTAATGTTACTTTAAGAAATGTTTTAATAGGAAAAAATGTTGTGATTCAAGACGGTTCAAAAATTGGTGTTAAAGGTTTTGGTTTTATACCTCTTAAGGATAAAAATTTTAGATTTCCTCATATTGGAAGGGTAATAATTAATGATAATGTCGAGATAGGAGCAAACTGCACGATAGATAGAGGATCAATTGGTGACACAGTAATTGGAAATAATACTTTTTTAGATAATCAGGTTCACATTGCACACAATGTTAAAATTGGCGAAAATTGTATGATTGCTGGCCAGGTTGGTTTCGCTGGCAGCACATCAATTGGTAATAATGTTTCTATTGGTGGCCAAGCTGGTATTTCTGGACATTTGAAAATAGGAAATAATGTTAGAATTGGTGGTGGTAGTGGAGTTGTAAAAAACATACCAGATGGGACAACCGTGATGGGTTATCCCGCAGTTACTTTAAAAGAGTTTTTAAAAAAAAAATGACAAACACTATTAACAAAGAACAAATAGAAAAACTGTTACCACATAGGGAACCAATGCTATTAATTGACAAATTAATAAATATTGTTCCATTAAAGTCTGCAACTGCAATAGTAAATGTTAAAAAAGGTAAATTCTTTTTTGATGGTCATTTTCCAGGACAGCCAGTTATGCCCGGTGTTTTAATTGTAGAAGCTTTTGGTCAGGCCGCAGCAGCTTTAACTGCACATGGAATTGA
>CACHHJ010000020.1 GCA_902579585.1 uncultured Pelagibacteraceae bacterium | reverse complement strand
TTTTTCAGCCATTTTAGACTTACTTAAACTTGGAGCAATACAGTTTACTCTTACATTTGGTGCCAATTCTGCAGCAAGTGAAACTGTAAGACCTTCGAGAGATGCTTTTACTGGAGATATTATGCCATGATTAGGAAATCCTTGTTTTACTGCTACAGTTGAAAAAAGAACGATTGAAGATTTATTTTTTTTTAAGTTATCTTTGAATTTTTTTATAATTTCAACTATTGGAAAGAGATTTAACTCAAAACTTTTTAAATAATCTTTTTTTGATACTAAATTTATAGGTTTTAAATCAATAGAACCAACGCAATAAGCAATACCAGCAATCTCTGATCCATCTAAATCTTTATTAATTGTCTCTATAAAATTTGGATCAGTTACATCAACAATACTACAATCAAAGCCTGTTTGATCCTTCAGTTTAGAAATTTCACTTTCATTTTTGCCAATTAAATGCGCATCCATAGATGAACCTTTTACTAATTTTGCTAAAGAGCTACCGACAGATCCCGTTGCACCAAATATTAAAATTTTTTTTGCCATAAATTAGCTTTTTCTAGAGATTTGCAATCTTCTCGCAATAGAGAAGCTTAGAAAAGTTAAATAAGTACCTGTAATAAAAAGACCATTCGCCAATATCATAGTTACATGACTAATTTCAAAATAAGAAAAAAGTAAATACGCAAATCCAATCATAAGATCCCATACTCCAAATAATAAAATGTAAAGCGGCCATCTTGTATTTTGATTTAAAGACTTGAAGTCCTTAATACGACTTTTGATATAGTCAGTACTAATAGCTATTAAAAATAATGGAACAATAAAAAAGAAGATCCATAAGTAAATTGCAATCGTAAAGTTTTGTTCAACCCAAATTTTCGGAAATAGATTTGTTTCATGTAAAAATGTCCAAAAAATTAAATAACCAAATAAATAATAAGTAACTATTGCAAAAAGTTGTTTCATTTTATTAAGCTTCTTCACCGGGATTTTTTTTATCCATCCCTAGTTTTTTGCTATATCTCAATGTTAAAAAGAATACTGCTAAAGCTAGCAGAAGTATCGAAGCACCTTGATAAATTAAATTTATCGATGCACTGTCTTTATCTTGTAAAATTATAAGTCTAGCTAGTGCGGTAATTGCAATTAACACGGGATATGTAATTCTAATTGTCTTACTAGCCCAAAAAACTCCAATCATCCCAATTACCTCAATATAGATAAACATCAAAAGAAGATCTGCTAAGGTTATTCGTTTAACTTTGTACATTTCATTTAATTCAAAGCCGAAAGCAAGGACGGTACCAACCAAAATAAATATCACACCTACCAACTGAATATTTCTTATGACAGAGTTCAATTTCATAAATATTTTTATATATACAAATTTTTTTTAAGACCTAAGCTTTCTTGCCGCACCTAATATGAATTTCTCAACTTTTGACTTTTTAAAAGATTTATTTTCTTCAAAAGACACCTTTTTTATTGAGTAGGCCTTATTCTTACTATTTCTAGAAACAATAGTAATATTTCCTTTAAATAATTTGAGTTTGATTGAACCACTAACTTTATTTCTTTTTAGATCTACAATTTTTTGTAATTTAAATCTAGCTTTTGAAAACCAAAACCCATTATAAATCAGCTCAGCATACTTTGGCATGATCTCATCCTTTTGATGCATAGTTTTTTTATCTAAAGTTACCGACTCCATAGCTCTGTGGGCTATCATTAAAACTGTTCCACCAGGGGTTTCGTAAACTCCTCTTGATTTAATTCCTATAAATCTATTTTCTACTAAATCAACTCTTCCAATCCCATTTTTACCAGCAACTAAATTTAATTTTTGTAAAAGCTTTGCAGGAGAAAACTTTTTATTGTTTAGCGATACTGGATCACCTTTTTCAAATCCTATTGTAACAAACGATGCTTTGGTCGGAGCTTTTTCTGGAGAAACTGTTCTTTGAAAAATATATTCTGGCGCTGATTTTTTTGGATCTTCTAAAATTTTACCCTCTGTAGACGTATGATAAAGATTATCATCAACAGAAAATGGTGGCGCACCTTTTTTATCTTTTGGAATTGGTATTTTGTTTTTTTTTGCGTATCTAATTAAATCTGTTCTTGATTTAAGTTTCCATATTCTCCAAGGAGCAATAACTTTTATTTTTGGTCCAAAGTAATAGTATCCAAGTTCAAATCTAACTTGATCATTTCCTTTTCCCGTCGAACCATGAGAAACTGCAAATGCTTTAAATTTTTTTGCAATAGCGATTTGTCTTTTTGCTATCAAAGGTCTCGCTATAGAAGTTCCTAACAAATAAGTTCCTTCATATAAGGCGTGGCCTCTTATCATTGGATAAACATAATCTTTTACAAAAGTGTTTTTTAAATCTTCAATTACTATATTTTTGACGCCTAATTTTTTTGCATTTTTTACAATTTGATTTTTATTCATTATTTGTCCAATATCAGCAGTGTACGCTATAACTTCAGCATTATAATTTTCCTGCAACCATTTAAGGATTATAGAGGTATCCAAACCCCCTGAATATGCTAGGACTATTTTATTTTTTTTTTTATTTTTAAGCACAATTTTTTTTGGCAGCGTTATAGGCTTTTGTAAAACCCATCATCGAGTAAAGGTCTTTAGTTTGTCTGCCATTATTTGCTTTTGCAAGTATAGACAGCCTTGATGCTTTCTTCATTGTTTTGATTAAATTAGCTTCTTCTTCAGCATCGATCAACCAAGCAAAGTTTCCCTTAGAAAACATTGAGAATTCATTTTTTCCACTTGTTGCTGTTACCGACTCAGACTTATATTCGTGTCCGCTTGTTACGCTTATCTCATCTTTAATTTTTTCAGAGCTTCTAAAAGTCACAAACAATCTTGAAGGTTTCCTCACAAAGTTATTTGGAGATCTCTCTAGAGGAATTGTTTGAGCAAAACAAATTTTACCTTTTCCATCATTATACGTGAAAGTTTCCCAATTTTTAAACTTACCAATGCTTTTAGGATCATTTGCATTCGCAAAGCTTAAAAAAAACAAGCTAATTAAATTTATTAAAATAATTTTTTTCATTTCAGTTTATTTGTTCAATCTATACAAAATTAATGTCTTTTCAACATCTGAGTTGTATTTAAGGTGCTGGGTTAGGATTGCTTTCATGCACTAAATTAATGTCACTAATTATATTTTCATTAAGAGTAACATCTATACTCTCAATATTTTCTTTCAGTTGATCCATCTTAGTCGCTCCGATTATATTACTAGTTACAAAATCTCTTGAGTTAACAAAAGCTAAGGCCAATTGTGAAAAAGATACATTATGTTTTTTTGCAACTTGATAGTATTTCTCAACTGCATCATATGTCCTTTCATTGTGATATCTTGGGTAATTTTCATAAAATAAATCCAATCTAGAATTTTTAGGTATTTGTTTGTTTCTGTATTTACCAGTAAGATAACCAATTCCTAGAGGCGAGTATGCTAAAAGACCAGCATTTTCTCTCATTGATATTTCAGACATTCCAATTTCATAAGTTCTATTAATTAAACTGTACGGATTTTGAACAGAAACCACTCTCGGAAGTTTTTCTTTTTCAGCAATCTTAATAAAACTAGAAAAACCCCACGGTGTTTCATTTGACAATCCTATGTATCTAATTTTGCCTTGATCAATTATTTTTTTTAAAACTTTAAGAATATTTTCAAATCTATTCCACTTTTTTTCATTAGCATCGTGGTCATAATCTAGATCTCCAAAGTAGTTGGTGTTTCTCTCAGGCCAGTGAAGTTGATACAAATCAATGTAGTCAGTTTTTAATCTTTTTAAACTACTATTTACAGCATCCTCTATACTTTTTTCTGAGTACTGTTCGCCTCCACCTCTAATCCATTTTAATCCTGGTCCAGCAATTTTTGATGCTAAAATAACTTTTTCTCTGTTTTTTCTTTTTTGAAACCAGTTTCCAATTATCTCCTCTGTTTTTCCATATGTTTTTGCTTTTGGGGGAATTGCGTAAAGCTCAGCTGTATCAAAAAAATTAATTCCTTTATCTAATGCGTAATCCATTTGCTCAAAACCCTCCTCTGCGGTATTTTGCTCGCCATAGGTCATGGTTCCCAAACAAATGAGACTTACATTAAGTTTCGTATTTCCTAACTTTTTGTATTTCATAAAAATCTAATGTTTTTAGGCGATATATGTACCATTGAAAACATAAAAAAAATGATTATATTTTAGTAATGCAATCAAATCGACAAAACACTAATATAAAATCAACCGCAACTGAAGCTCATATTATAGATCAAGGCTTAAGAAGCTACATGCTAAAAGTTTACAACTATATGGCCTCAGGAGTTTTTCTTACAGGAATAGTATCACTAGTTTTATTTAGATTATCAGGTGGTTATGATATCCAAGTTACTGCCAATGGTATCACAGGTTTGACTGGAATTGGCCAAGCTCTCTTTGCGTCTCCACTGATGTGGGTAGTGATGCTGGCACCATTAGGTATTGTTTTTTATATGAGTTTTGGAATTCGAAAAATGAGTGCGGCTAAAGCACAAACTACTTTTTGGATTTTTGCAGGTTTAATGGGAGCATCTTTAGCATCAATTTTTTTAGTTTACACAGGCGCTAGTATTACAAGAGTATTTTTTATAACTGCCGGAACGTTTGGAGCAATGAGTATTTATGGATACACAACCAAACGAGACTTAACAAAATTTGGTTCTTTTTTAATGATGGGATTAATAGGTATCATTATTGCATCAATCGTTAATATTTTTATGAAATCAAGCATGATGTATTTTGTAATCTCAGTGTTAGGAGTTCTTATATTTGTTGGTCTAACAGCTTATGATACACAAAAAATTAAGAACATGTATCTATCTAGTGATGACAGTGAAATATCTGGCAAAAAAGCTGTTATGGGAGCTTTAACACTTTATTTAGACTTTATTAATTTATTTATTATGCTGTTAAGACTTTTTGGACAAAGAAGATAATACTATTTAACTAATTTTAGACCAGACCACTCAATTTTGTTAATTAACACACTAAGATTTTCGGACTTTTTAATTTTATAACCATTAGCATCCATAATATAAAATTTTTCTGATTTACTTTTCGGGTGCAAGTTTTTCGATATTCTCAAAACAGGCTTTTCAGATGCTCTTTGATAAATATCAAATGTAATTTCCTTTTTATTTATTGTTAAACCATAGTCTTTCCAATCCCCAGAAGATACTTTTTTTGCATAAAGATTTAGTATTATACGTAGCTCTTTTTTAACAAAAAAATTTTCTTTTTTTGAAAATTTATTATTTATTATAAGTTTAAATTTATTCTTCATTTTTTTTATACTTTTGTATTAATGGTAATTGAAATGCTGTGAATATAAAAGTTATAGGCAGGATGCCCCAAACTTTAAAATTTATCCAAAACTCCTCTGTTTGTGTTCTCCACACTGCCTCATTAAGTACGGCTAAGAATATAAAGAAACCTATCCATCTTATTATAAGCTTGTCCCATCCAGCTTCCTCTAATTTTATGGAGCTTTCAAATAACTTTTTTAAAAAATTTTTATTTAAAACAATTTTCCCAAAAAATAAAGTGAAGGCAAAAATTAAATTTATTATGGTAGGCTTTAAATATATAAAAATTGGATTATCAAAAAAAATTGTTAGTCCACCAAACAAACATACAAGAACTGCTCCCATAAGAGGCAGAATTGGGATTCTCTTTTCAAGCATGTATATGATGCATATAGCAATCAACGTTGCAATTATTAAAGTAGGTATAGCAGAAATTAAATCTTTATCGTTCTTATAATAGATTAAAAAGAAAGCAAGTAGTGGTCCGAAATCTGTTGCAAATTTTATTAATGATTTATTCACAACTAAAAGTTATCACAAAAGATTTTTGATTCATATTTTTTTATTGATTTTATAAAAAATGTTACTATCTTAAAGGATATGAATTTAAAAAAAGCCAAGTTTTCAATTGGTGAAATAGTCAAGCACAGACATTTTAATTTTAGGGGAGTAATTTACGACGTTGATTTTGAATTTAATAATTCTGAAGAATGGTATCAATCTATTCCTAAAGATGTGAGGCCAAAAAAAAATCAACCTTTCTATCATCTCCTTGCTGAGAATAACGAAGTTACATACGAAGCTTATGTTTCCGAACAAAATTTAGTTGAGGATAATTCAGGAGACCCAATTCGGCACCCTCTTGTAAATGAGGTTTTTTCTGAAAAAAGAGGCTCGAATTACTACAAACCTTCTAACTAGGTTAATTTGCCACAAAGTTAACAAAATATATACAAATCTCCGGCATAAATAAAAACTATAAATTTTAGGTTAGTTCCTGGTTGAAAATTATTTATACTTCCTTATCTCCCTCTCAATTTTCAACTAGGACAACAAAATATACCATTCAAAATTTCTAGAAAATCAGTTAAAGAAACAGAATGATTAAATATTTAAATCCTAGTTATATTTTTTACCTAACTGGTAAAATTCTAAATTTAATCAAATTCTTTATAATACCAATTATAATAGTTGGTATTATCTTTTCTCTATTTTTATCTCCAAAAGATTACATACAGGGAGATGTTGTGAGAATAATGTATGTCCATGTTCCTGCTGCTTGGATATCCCTTCTTAGCTTTGGAACTTTAAGTTTGCTTTGTATTATTAATTTTATTTTTAAAATTAAAAGCGTAACTTTAGTTTATAAAAGTCTAGCTCCTATTGGCTTAACATTTAACGTTATCGCAATATTTACAGGCTCTGTCTGGGGCCAACCAACTTGGGGAACTTGGTGGGCATGGGACGCAAGATTAACATCTATGTTAATTTTGATGTTTTTTTATATCGCATTTATTTTATCTTATAAATTTATAAGAGACCCCATTAATTCATCAAGAATTTGCACTGGGATCTCAATAGCAGGTTTAATAAATTTAGTTGTTATTAAATACTCAGTCATATGGTGGTCTACATTACATCAACCCGCCAGCGTTAATTTAACAGGTGAAACAACAATTCATATTTCAATGCTTATACCTCTATCTGTGATGTTATTAGCTTTTTTGTTGTATTGTGCGTTAATTTTTCTAATGAAATATAGGATAGAAACAATTAGAGTGAAGAAAAAAGGCATAAAATAATGAATTTAGAAATTTTACTTATGAACGGTTACGGGGTTTACGTATGGTCATCTTTCATATTTACTTTTGTGGTTTGTTTGTATTTTTATTTAAAGACTAAAAAAACTTTAAAAAAATTAGAGAAAAATTTCATAAAAGAAACTGAGACCCTTTCAAAAATAGAGCTTGAGAATCTAAAAAAACAAAAAGTTGTAAGA
>CACHHJ010000019.1 GCA_902579585.1 uncultured Pelagibacteraceae bacterium | reverse complement strand
TGATGGTCCAAAAAAGTTGATCTTGGATGCTGAGGGACCAAAGGAAGTTAAAGCTAAAGATATAGCCCAAATAGCTGACATAGAAATATTAAATCCAGAACAAATTATTTGTAATTTAGACGAAAAAACAAAATTTCATATGGAATTAGTGGTAAACAATGGAAGAGGCTATGTACTTGCACAAAAAAATAAGTCTGAGGATACGCCCTTGGGCATGATAGCAATAGACTCATTGTTTAGTCCTGTTAAAAAAGTATCTTTTAAAATAGAAAGCACAAGAGCTGGATCAGCTCTTGATTATGATAAATTAGTAATGCAAGTTGAAACTAATGGTACTGTAGCAGCTGAAGATGCAATAGCATTTGCTGCGAGAATCTTTCAAGACCAATTATCAATGTTTGTAAATTTTGAAGATCCTAAAGAGGAACCAAAACCTGTAGCATCAACAGAACCTGAATTTAATAAAAATTTATTAAAAAGAGTTGAAGAGCTGGAACTTTCTGTTAGATCAATGAATTGCTTAAAAAATGATAATATTATATATATTGGCGATCTTGTACAAAAGACAGAACCTGAAATGTTACGTACACCAAATTTTGGTCGAAAGTCCCTTAATGAAATAAAAGAAGTCTTAAGTTCGATGTCTCTTTATCTAGGTATGGAAATTCCTAATTGGCCACCTGATAATATAGCAGAACTCTCTAAAAAACTTGAGGAAAACACGTATTAATTAAATGAGACATAAATTTGGTTACAGAAAGCTTAATAAGAACTCGGAGCATAGAAAAGCGCTTTTTAAAAATATGCTTAACTCTTTAATAAAATATGAGCAAATAATTACCACGTTACCAAAAGCTAAAGAGTTAAAACCAAAAATTGATAAAGTTATAACAATTGGAAAAGATGCAAAACTCTCTAAAAAAAAAGATCTTTTTTCAAAATTGCAAGATCAAAAGTCAGTTAAAAAGGTTTTTGATATTTTATCTAAAAGGTATGCTAATAGAAAAGGGGGATATTCAAGAGTTCTAAAAGCTGGATTTAGAACGGGTGATGACGCTCCAATGGCAGTGATAGAGTTAGTTGATAGAGATGTGAATGCAAAAAAAGTTGATAAACCAAAAAAAGTTGAAAAAACAACTAAAGATAAAAAAGAAACTACACCTAAAGTAGCCGCAAAATAATATTTATATAAACTTCAATGCCAAAAACTTTTACAGTCAGCAAAGACTATAATAATTGTCGTTTTGATAGATGGTTTAAGTTAAATATAGGCAAATATCCTCAATCATTAATCGAGAGGTTAATTAGAAAAAAAAAGATAAAAGTTAATAAAAAGAGGATAAAAACATCTTATAGAGTAAAACTTAATGACAAAATAGATGTCTATGAAATAGATAATTTAAAACCCTCAAAAAGCAACAAAATAGAAAAGTATAAACCTTCAAATAAAGAAAAAAAAAATTACGAGGATTTTATTATTGAAGATAATGAAAATTTTATAGTCATAAATAAACCTAGTGGTATACCTGTACAATCAGGAACTAAGTCTTTTAAGAATATCATTGATATTCTTAGAGAGACTAAATATTTTTTAGACTCTAAACCTTATATAGTTCACAGACTTGATAAAGAAACCTCAGGTGTTATGATTGTTGCTAAAAATAGAGAGTATGCTCAGCTCTTTACATCACTTTTCAGAATTAGAAAAATACACAAAACTTATTTGGCAATAACACAAGGTAGAGTTAATAAAGATATAAAAATACTTCGAGATGAACTAACTTTTTATGAAAATAATAAAAAAATTGTTCAAAAAGCTATTTCATATATTAAAATAATAAGAAGCAACGATAAAAATTCCTTTTTAGAATTAAAACCAATAACTGGAAGAAAGCACCAATTAAGAAAACAACTTTATAATATTGGTCACCCTATAATTGGTGACAATAAATATTCATTTAATAATCTTGAAAAAAAACAAAAATTTAAAAATATAATGCTCCATGCTTACAAAATTAGATTTATGATTAATAATATAAAATATAATTTTGAAGCAAAGTATAGTGAAGATTTTTCTAGATTGCTAAAAAAAAGGTTTTAAATCTTATATAAATTCTCTTGTATTATTATTTTTAGATTTTTTTTAACGTTTGATATATCTTTTTTTTCATTTTTTAAAGAAGTTATTTTTTCGTTTTTTAACCCACAAGGTAAAATCTTTTTATAATCATTTAAGTTATTTTTAATATTTATAGAAAATCCATGATAAGCAATCCATCGTGAAACCCGGATGCCTATAGCAGCAACTTTTTTATCTTTAATCCAAATACCGACATTTTTTTCATCAGAATTAGATTTGACTTTATAAATACTTAGAAATTTTATTATTATATTTTCTATTTGTCTTACTAAGTTTCTAATATCCTTTTTCCTTTTATTTAGATTTAGAACAAAATAGACAATTTGTTGTCCTGGGTTATGTAGGGTAATTTTTCCCCCGCGATTTGTTTTTATCACAGTAATTGATTTATCTAATATTTCCTCTTTTTTTGATCTTATACCCGCACTGTAAGTTAGCGGATGTTCTAAAAGCCATACTAATTCTTTACCACCACACTTAACTAATTCGACTCTTTTTTCTAGAAACATAAGAGCTTTTTTGTAATTTACTGGGTTTTTGCTAATTTTAAATTCTATGTCCATTTTAAATTGAATTTTATCACCAGATAAACTAAAAGTCTCAAAAATTAAATATTTAGGTGTTATATGAGTTTAGTTAAATCAATAGGAAAACAAAAAGTAAATGTCGATTTCAATAAAGATTTTATCAATTTATTTAGTCAAAAGATTAAAAGTAATGATGTTGCCTTTATTAATCAAACTTTAGAAGATTTACATGCCGCAGATGTTGCAGATTTAATTGAGAATCTTGATACTAGTACTAGAAATAAACTAATTGAAATTGAGGCATTTGCGATTGAACCAGAAATTTTTATTGAGCTTAATGAATCATTACAATCAGAAGTTCTTTTACTTTTAACACCAGAGTCAATAGCAAAAATTTTACGCAAATTAGAATCTGATAATGCATTACAAATTTTAGAAAAAATTGAAGAAACAAAAAAGAAAAAGGTGCTGGAAAATTTATCACCTCAAGACAGATTTCTATTAGAAGAGGGCTTGAGCTATCCTGAAGATTCAGCAGCAAGAATAATGCAGAGAGAATTTACTGCTGTTCCTAGTGATTGGACGGTTGGTCAAACAATAGATTATTTAAGAGAAAATAAGGAATTACCTGAGGAATTTTTAGAAATATTTATAGTTGATAAAGATTTTAAACCTATTGGCACAGTACCATCTTCTAGAGTTTTGAGAACACCAAGAAACTCTAAGATGAATTCAATTATGAGAGAGATACCAGTTTTAATATCCGTTAATATGGATAAAGAAGAAGTCGGTCTAACTTTCGAAAATTACAATCTAGTTTCAGCCGGTGTAGTTAATAAAGACAATAAATTAATCGGAATGATCACAGCAGATGACGTAGTTACTGTTGTACAAGAAGAAGCCGAGGAAGACGTGTTAAGACTAGCCGGTGTTGGAGATGAAGAAATTACCGATGGTGTTTTAAAAAAAACCAAAAGAAGATTTAGCTGGTTGCTGCTAAATTTGCTTACAGCTATTATTGCATCTATAGTAATAGGTTTTTTCCAAGAGGATATAGAAAAAGTTGTTGCTTTAGCAGTATTGATGCCGATTGTAGCGTCAATGGGAGGAAATGCTGGAATGCAAACATTAGCTGTAACAATAAGAGCAATCGCAAAACAAGAAATTTCATCAGGAAATTTTTATAAAATAGTTACTAAAGAATTTGTTATTGGAATATTAAATGGAATAATTTTTGCTATTATATCTGCTGCTGTTGTACAATTTTGGTTCAATGAACTTGATCTTTCAATTTTGATAGCGGTAGCAATGATATTGAATATGATTGTTGCAGGATTATTTGGTATTTTAGTTCCAGTTTCATTAAAAAAATTCAACATTGATCCTGCGTTAGCTTCCAGTGTATTTGTTACCACAATTACTGATGTAATAGGTTTTTTATCTTTTCTTGGGATTGGATCTATCTTTTTTTTTAAATTAAAAATTATCAATTAATCTTACATTTCCAATATAAAGTGCATAAAATAAATTAAATTTATTTTTTTTTGGTTTCTTTAAGGTTTTTAAATCGATAAGTTTTATGTAATCAACATTTTTTGCACCGATAGAAATAATTTTTTTTTTAATTTTAGAAAAATTGTATATTTGTTTTTTTGTAATTAAATCTTTCTTATATTTTTTTAAAACTTTTATAATTTTAATAAGTTTAGTTTTTTCATTAGGATTTAACTTCTTTAATCTTGAGGAATATGCAATAAAATTTTTATCTCTGATAGTTTTACATGGAAAAACTTTGGTTTTAATTTTATTTTTCATTATATGTTTTTTAATCAAATAGAGTTGTTGAAAATCTTTATTACCAAGCAAAATTCTTTTAGGATTTGTTATCTCTAAAAGCCTGTTAACGACGTCAATTACACCTCTAAAATGACCCTTTCTAAATTCACCGCACAGCTCTTTTGCAAATTTGTCTAAGTATATTTTATTTTTTGTTTTGAATTTATATACGTCTGCATAAGACGGTTTATATAAATAATCGATTTTAAGTTTTTTTAATATTTTAATATCATTTTTTGTATTTCTAGGGTAATTTTTTAAATCTTTTCTATTATTAAATTGTTTCGGATTTACAAAAATACTTACAAGGGTTTTTCCCGACCCTTTAACAGATTTTTTTATTATACTCTCATGACCTTTATGCAAAAAACCCATTGTAGGAACAAAACTGATATTGTTGATTTTTCCTATTTCTTCTCGCAATTTTTTTTTATTTGTAAATAATTTCATTTGTAAAATATTCGTTTAACTTGTAAAAGGTTTTTATGGTTACACAAGCAATCATCCCCTTAGCAGGATTAGGTACAAGATTACTGCCACTGTCAAGTGTAATTCCAAAAGAATTGCTACCAATCAATGGCAAACCAAACTTAGAATATATCATGGAAGAATGTATAGAGGCAGGTATAAAACAATTTATTTTTGTAGTACCAAAAAATAGACCAAGTATCAAAAAATATTTCTTTAATGATAATTTTTATAAAAAAATATTAAAAAAGAAAAAAAATGATAAACGTTTAAAAAATGTTTTTAAAAGACTAAAAAAACTTCAAAAAATGATAAAATTCGTGTATCAAAATAAGCCCGAGGGAACAGGTCATGCAGTTTTACAATGTAAAAAATTTTTAAAAGGGACTCATTTCTTAATGCTTTTAGCAGACGATTTAATTGTTAAAAAAAATTGCTCTAAAGAGATGATTTCCTTGCACAGAAAAACCAAAGGTTCTGTTATAGCTACTAGAAAAGTAGAAAGAAGGACAGTTTCAAGATGGGGTATTCTTGGATTTAAAAATAAAACAAAAAATTCTTTTTTAATTAACGAGGTTATTGAAAAGCCCAAATTAAGTGAAGCCCCATCAAATTATGCCATAATTGGAAGATATATCCTTCCTAGAAAAATACTTTCTATTTTAAAAAAGCAGGGTAGAGGCAAAGGTGGAGAGATACATATTACAGACGCAATTAAGACTCTGGTTAAAAAAGATGAAAAGTTTTATGGAAACATATTTAAAGGAAAATATATTGATTGTGGGACTTTGGATGGATTTATTAAATCAGGACTTACAATTTCAAAATATCTATAAAATATTCATATGAAAATGTGCATGATAGGAACTGGTTATGTTGGCTTGGTTAGTGGAACTTGTTTCGCTGATCTTGGAAACAAAGTTTACTGTGTAGATAAAGACCAAAACAAAATAAACAAATTAAAAAATGCCATTTCACCAATTTATGAACCCGGATTAGATGATTTAATAAGAAATAATTTAAAAGCAAAAAGATTGGACTTTACAAGTGATCTAGAAAAAGCAGTTAAAGACTCTCAATTAATTTTTATTTGCGTTGGTACGCCGACAAAAAAAGGATCAAATTTAGTTGATCTTTCACAAGTATTTAATGTAGCAAAATCAATATCAAAATACATAAAAAGTTACAAAGTTATTATTACCAAATCAACCGTACCAGTCACAACTGGTGATCAGATAGAAAAAATAATAAGTAGAAAGGCAAAGAAGTCTTTATTTGATGTTGTATCTAATCCTGAATTTTTAAGAGAAGGTGAAGCTATTAGAGACTTTAAATATCCTGATAGAATTGTTATTGGGTCAAATAATAAAAAAATCTTTAAAAAAATGGAACTTTTATATGAACCTCTTATTAAAAAAGGAGCAAAGTTTTTTTGTACATCAAGAAAAGGAGCAGAATTAATTAAATATGCTTCAAATGCTTTTTTAGCAACCAAGATTACATTTATAAATGAAATTGCAAATTTATGCGAAACAGCAGGTATAAATATTGAAGATATTTCAGTTGGAATGGGATCGGATGCAAGAATTGGAAGCAGATTTTTGAGAGCAGGCCCAGCTTATGGTGGCTCATGTTTTCCAAAGGATACGAAGGGTTTAGTTTCAATTGCTGATAAATTTAAGTCCAATCTTTCAATTGTGAAATCTGTAATAAAATCAAATCAAAATAGAAAGATTTTATTAACAAAAAGAGTATTAAAAATTATGAATAATAAAATTAAAAATAAAAAAATTGCTGTTTTAGGAGTAACTTTTAAAGCAAACACTGATGATATGAGGGAATCGTCAAGCCTCGTTTTAATACCTTATTTACTAAAAAAAGGTGCAAAAGTAAGTTACCATGATCCATCCGGTCCAAAAAATGAATTTGGTAAAAAGAAAAATCTATATTTTGCTAACTCAATAAATAAGGCCTGCCAAGGAGCAGATTTAATTATTATAAACACTGAATGGGACGAATTTAAATCTATTGATTTTAAAAAAATTGTCAAAAAAAGTAATTTTAAAATTTACGATATGAGAAATTTATACAATCCTATTGAATTGAAAAAAAGGAATATTAAATATTATTCTGTTGGAAGATCAAAATTATAATTCAAATATTCCATCAACCTCAACTGCGGCACCTAAAGGCAAAGAACTTACACTAATAGCAGCTCTCGTATGTTTACCACCATCCCCAAATATTTTTGAAATTAAATCAGATGCGCCATTTAAAACTTTAGGTTGGTCTATAAAAGAGTCTGTAGAATTAACGTATCCAGTAAGTTTAATACATCCTTTAACTTTATCTAAATTACCACACTTTTTTTTTAGTTGCGCTAAAATATTTAATGCACATAGTTTTGCTGCATCTTGACCCTGTTCTAAACTAAGTTCTTTTCCAATTTTTCCTTTCGTTAATTCACCTTTTGAATTGAAAGACACTTGACCTGATATATAAATTAAGTTTCCAACAATTTTTGAAGCTACATAAGAACCAACAGGATCTGGAGCTTTTGGCAAATTAATATTTAGATTAGAAAGATTTTTTTCAGCACTCATTTTTTTTTCTTTTTTTTATTTTTATCGTATTCTTTTCTCTTTTCAATTAAAATTAAAGCTTCCTCCATAGTAATTTCAGTAGGGTCTTTGTCTTCAGGAATTGTAGCGTTTAAAGACTTGTACTTTATATATGGACCGTATTGACCTTTCATTATTCTTACAGGTTTTTTATCTTCAGGGTGTTCACCAAGGTTTT
>CACHHJ010000018.1 GCA_902579585.1 uncultured Pelagibacteraceae bacterium | reverse complement strand
CGTGATAAACGATAGATCAGCAATTTTTAAAAGAAAATCTACCGCTGAAATACAGAATGAACTCACTAAAAATGTAAACAAAATCAGTAATAAAATTAAGATAAAAACCAATTTTAGTGACAAATTAAAAAGAAATTTACCAAAAGATTATATGTATTTTCATGCTAAACGCAAAATTCTTGATGAGTTAGGGTGGGGGATAGAAGATATCAAATTGCTCTTTAATGAAATTCTTAAATATTCAAATTCTTTAGTTATAACAAAAGACATTGAAACAGATAAGAATACTAAAATTTTTAAGGATAACTTTAATTCTTACGATTTTAAAACCTCTAAATTTATTGATAATTCTAATAAAGTACTTTTTTTCGATAATATTGATGGTGAAGATTTATATAATGTTATAAAGAATTCAAAAAAGGTTATAGCTTTTCATGGCATGATGACAAATATTGCCTCAATAAATCACCAAAAGGTTTTAGATTTATTTCACTGTAATATTAATAACTGGGATGATTACAGAAATTATAGAAATTCTTTTTATGAGTTTAAACCTAGTTATTCCGGTTATGATTTTACAATTCCTAGTAAAAATATAAATAAAACCCTTAAAAAAATTAGGTTTTCATTAGCAAAATGACAAAAAAGCTCATACTTAGACTATCTAATAATCTTGGAAACCAGATGTTTATGTACGCATCGGCTTTTGCTTTGTCAAAATTGTTAAATAGAGAATTATTTATTGATATTGAAACGGCGTACTCTGATAAACGAAATATTCACAAATTTGATTTGGATAAATTTAATATAAGTGCTCAAAAAGCCCCATCTAACTTTATGTTTTTAGGAACTATAGGGTACATAAAAAGAAAAAGCTTAAAATACTTAGACAAAGTTAAAATAAAAAAAAATTTTTATATTGAACCAAGAGATGTTAATAAATCAACATCTTTTGATAAAAATATAAGAAATGGTAATTACAATGATCCTTTATTTGTAGAAGGACATTTTGAAACTGAAAAATATTTTAATATGTTTTCTGATGATATTAAAAATGAATTTAAATTTAAAAATTTAACTCATTTTGAAAATAACAATATTTTAAAAGATATTAAAAGTACTGAATCTGTTTCGATTTGTGTAAGACAGAACCGTTTTTCTGAAAGAAAAAGAGATATTACTCCTGATGACGACAAAAATTCAAATATTTTTACTCAAGATCAAATAAAGTATATTAATAAATCAATAGAAATAATTAAATCTAAAATTAATAACCCAAAATTTTTTTTATGGTCTAATGATTTTAAAAATTTAGATAGTTTTTTTCCAAAAAATAACTTCACATTTGTTTCAACTAATAAGATTGATAATGATCTTTATTTAATGTCTCAATCTAAACATCATATAGTTATTCCTTCGTCTTTCAATTGGTGGGGTGCTTGGTTAGGTTATTCAAAAAAAAGTTTTGTAATAAGACCTTCTGATGAACATTTTAGTAATTTTAATTTAAATAATAGAGATTTTTGGCCTGATGACTGGTCTATAGTTTAATTTTGTTAAGAGCATTATTTTTAAATATATTTGCTTCCTTAATGTATCTTCTTACCATTTGAGTTGTTTTATGACCTGTCATAGCCATTATACTTCTTTCATCTGCTCCTGACTCCGCTGATACTGTAGCAAATCCTGATCTTAAACTATGTCCTGAGTAATTCTTGTTATCAATTCCTGCGATATTTAAATATTTTTTTATTATCAAGACCACTGACTGATCGGTCAATCTATGTGAAGTTAGAATACCCCCTTTTGCAAATCTTCTAAATATTGGACCTTCTTTTATTTTTGATAATTTTAACCATTCTTTCATATTAGAAACTGGACAGTAATCTTTGTTTGAAAAGTAGGGGAGACCTTTTACCATACCTTCCCCAAATTGATCGGTTTTTGATCTTCTAACAGTAATTTTTAAACCCTCTGGTACAAATTCAAGGTCTTCATAATCTATTGATATAAGCTCTGTTCTTCTAAAGCCTCCGCCAAACCCAATAAGCATGATTGTTTTGTCTCTTAATTTTTTGATTTCCTCTATTTTATCTTGATGTATTGCTTTAATTAATGCTTTTAAATGATTGATTAATATTGGTTTTTTGCCTCTTTGAATGCTACCTTTTGTTCGTTTTATACCCATTAAGTTTTCTATAATTACCGGGTGTTTTGTATCTAGATAGTAGCCTTTATGCTTATGAATCATGCTTATTGATACCAGTCTGCGCCTTAAAGTACTCATTTTAGCCTCTTTTTTAGACAAATACGTTAAATATAAAGCAACTATTTTGGGTTCTGTTGGTAATGATTTAAATCCATGTTTTGCACAGAAAGCTCCAAAATCTTTAAAATCTGACTTATAAGCTCTGATAGTATTATTAGCCTTAGAGCTTTTAAGGTTATTAAGAGTTTCCTCATGAAGAGATTTTAAGTCTGTAACTAGTTCATTCATATATTACTATTGATAACAATTAATTATCATTAGTAATATATTAAATGATTTTATATGTCAACAACTATAAAAGCTTAATTATATAAATTTCAAAATGATAAAATATATTATTTTAGGACTATCAATTCCAATTATAGCTTTTTATTTTATGTACCGTTGGGAAAAGCTTAAGAATAAAAGCAAAAATTTAACATTAATAACAGGTGTGGGCGTTTCAATAGTTGGGATTCTATTAATAATAGCCCTTTTAATTGATTAGTTTATGTTTAAAAGTAGGAAAAGAGTTATTTTAGATAGGGGTCCAAGTTGGCCAGATTACGATAAAGCTGAACCTTTTATGATAAGGTATTACCTTCTATTTCGTAAAAGACCCAAGTGGTTTCCATTTAATATATTAGTTCACAAGATCCTCAAAGGAGATAGAGGAGATTTACATGATCATTATTGGTCCTATATAACAATAATTTTAAGTGGTGGTTATTGGGAAACTAACGATAAAGGGACTTTTTGGAGAGGCCCGGGCTATATCGGTTTTAGAAAAAACACTGATAAACACAGTCTTAAACTTAAAGACAACAATCCAGCATGGACAATCATGTTAGTTGGCCCCCACCATGCTAGTAAAACAAGCTCAAAATATCAAAATGAAGTTAAAAGGAACTAAATTTCAAATTAAAGTATGGAAATATCTGCTTACAATTCCCAAAGGCACTGTAAAAACCTATAAACAGGTGGCAATAGCAATAAATAGCCCCTACTCAGCTAGAGCTGTTGGTAATGCAGTTGGTAAAAACCCCTACGCGCCCAGAATACCCTGTCATAGAGTTATAAAATCTAATGGATCGCTAGGTGGTTATTCAGGTTTAGGAGGTACGAAAACTAAGAAAAAACTGCTTAAAAAGGAAGGTTTTTTAATCCAGAAGTAAGTAATACCAACGTTTTTTTCAATCTGAGGATGTATTTATCTTATAATTAAGGTTTTACGCGGTATATTCTAGCCTATTAGGCCAAACGCTCAAAATAGGCCTATATATGGCCCATTAAATGCTATATTCCAATACTGCATTGCTTAAAATTAAGTATCGATAAAAGCTCCTTTGAAACTATGAAAAACCTGATTTTTCTAAACTTTCTATGGAAATATTTTAAAAAAACCCTTTATTTATTGATTATTCTTAAAATATGAGCATTTACCAAACAAAAATCATTATAAATAAAGGTTTTTAAACTATATTTATTATCTAATTTATTGATTCTAATATTATTCAATTAAAACAATAGTATACAATAAATATTTAAAGTAAAACTTTAATAAATAGGACAGCTATTATTACTTAATTGAAGAACTTTAAAGCGATATAAACTACTATAGGGATGGTTATAAAAGACATTAGTGTCGATGACACAATCACACTAGCTATGTTATCTACTGCCCTCTTCTTAGAATACATGGAACCAACTAAATAAGTAAGCACAGCGCTAGGCATAGCAGATTGGATTAATAGAACACCAGCCATGAACCCATCTAAATTAAGAAATTTAATTACAGCAAATCCGATCATTGGTCCTATAATAACTCTAACTGCACCAAGTATTGCAGCATGTGTCCAGGAAACTACTTTTAATCTAGTAAGAGCTACACCTAAAGCCATTAGAACTAAAAATATAGTGGTGTAAGTAAGTAAAAAAGTTGTATTTTCTAAATAACCTGGAACATCCCATTCAAAATAAAGAAATATAATAGATACTAAGATACCGTATATTGGACCATTCTTAACTAAAATCATAATTGAGAATTTTTTACTTGCTAGAAATATGCCAATAGTAAAATGTAATAATATAATTACTGATGCAATAGCTGAGGCTACTCCTAGCCCAGCTGTTCCATAAGCAAATAAACAAATAGGTACTCCCATATTACCCGTATTTGGCAAAAACATTGGGGGAAGTTCTGTTATTGGATCTTTTTTAAGAAGAAGTAAAAATACAAAACCAATAGCGGCAAATATTCCCAAAATAATTACAGCGTATAAAAAATATTCAGTAAATATTTCTAAAGTAACACCTGTTGTCGTGATTGTGTAAAATATCATTGCTGGAGTGCCAATAGTTCCAGCAAAATTTGTAATAAATTTGGTATTAAATTTAGAATCTTTTTTACCTATATAGTAACCAATACCAATGATAAAAAAAACCGGAAAAAGTACGTCTATTAATTTGAGGTAGAGTTCCATTAAACTCTTACATCAGATTTTTTTACTTTGCTCAAGGGTTTATTGAAATGTATAGCTTTTTCGAATTCATTCAAACGCTTATAAATAGATCTTAATTCCGTTATACGTGTCCAATTTTGTAAAAATAATGAGAAACTACTTTGAACTTCTCTAAAAGCACTTGATGTTTGAATCAAAACACCTAATGTCATTGCTCCAGTAAATAAACCTGGACCCATAAGTAAATACGGAACGATTATCATTGTCTGGTTGTACATAATTAGCCACAAATCGAAATAACCATAATGTAAAAAAAGCCTGTGATAATTAAATTTAATACCTGTAAAAAGCTCTAAAATAGTTGGTGGTTTAGCATAATTAGTTCTATCATCTTCACCGTAAACAAGTTCTTTTCTAAATGCTGCTTCTACTTTTTGATTATTATATTCCAAACCAGGCAATTTTATACCAACCAACCAACTAATAACCAAACCGCCTAAACTTGCAGTCAAAGAAACCCAAACTAAAGATCCGGAGATGTCTTTAAAAAAAGGAATAACTACATTTGATGATAAACCCCACAATATAGGTATGAAAGCAATTAACAACATTATTGCTCTTACAACTTGTAATCCTAAACTTTCGACAATTTTTGCAAAATTCATACAATCTTCTTGAATTCTTTGCGACGCGCCTTCAACTTTTGCGTCTACTTTTTTCCAATAAGGCATATATGAAAATGTCATGGCTTCTCTCCATCTAAATGCCCAAAGTCTAGTAAAATAATTTGTTACTGTATAAATTATTACATACGGTATCGCTAATTTCATGAAAAGGATTATTCCATCATAAAATTCAGATATGTCTCTTTCTGTTGCTTTTTGTAAAAGATCGTAAAATCCTTTATACCATTCGTTAATTTTAACGTCTATCCACGTTTGAGACAGCAACGACAAAAATATGAAAAAAGCACCTCCCCATGACCAAAGCAACCATCTTCTTTCTGTAAAAAAACTTCTCCACATAATTTAATCTTTCAAAAAATTGTCAGCATATGATTTGATTATAAAATCAGACTTTTGGGGTTCTATGACCTCATAATGCAACTTATTATTTTTTGCATACTCTATAGCTTTATCTTTAGTAGCAAATTCTAAAACTACTTCACCTATGGTGTCATCACTTGACTCCCATCCCATAAGAGGATTTGTATTTCCATGCCTAGTTTCAAATTTCAAAATCCACTTTTTTGTTTTACCCCTGCCCGACTGCATTGCGGTTTTAGATGGTACAAAAATTTTTGCTTTTTTCATATTAATTAATTGGTAATTTACAAATTTCTCCAAATGAAAATTTTTGATCTAATTTTATTTTAAATTTAAGACTTTCTTTACAAGAATTAATTTTCATCATTGCTATTCCTACAACCTTATTAAATCTTGGAGAAAAAGCACCTGATCTTAATTGACCAATGACTTTATCGTTTAAATCGAAAATAGGTATTTCTTCAAACACGTTAATTTTATTTGCTTCAATTTTAACACCCATAAGCTTCTTTTTAATACCTTCTTTCTTAATTTTTTTTAATTTTTCTTTACCTAAAAACATTATATCTGATTCTAGATCAACATATTTATCAAAACCACATTCTAAAGGATTATCATTATTATCCATATCGCTTCCATAAGACAATAAGCCTCCCTCGATTCTTTCAGGATGATTTGGTGTACCTGGTTTTAAATTAAATTTTTTGCCTATTTTAAAAAAGTAATCGTAAAGTTCTAATCCATCATTTACATTTTCGATGTGAATTTCGTATCCCCCTTGTTTTGAAAATCCAGATTTAGATATCAAAAATCTTTTTTTATTAAAGTCAAAAAAATCAAATCTAAAAAATTTTAATTTTTTTATTTTTTCACCAAATATTTCATTCATTATATCTAATGATTTTGGACCTTGAACAGCTAAGGTGTCTATATTGGCTTCAAAAATTGAAACATCCATATTTTTAACCGATGCAATTCCTTTAGCAAATAACAAAACATCTGAGTCAGCTATACATACACGCCATTTATTTTCCTCTAACTTGTAAATTAATGGGTCATTAACAAGTCCTCCTTCGGAGTCTACGAGTGGTGCATAATAGCATCTTCCTATTTCTGATTTTGATAAGTTTCTAGAGGTCATTAATTGAATTAACTCGGATGAATCATTGCCTGAAATTTCAATTTCGCGTTGGACAGAAACATCCCATATCTGAACGTGCTCTTTTAAATGCTTGTACTCTTCCTCAGGCGATGAAAAAGTTGTTGGCAACAACATATGATTATAAACAGTAAAACTTTTTACACCCTGTTTTTCTATTCTTGAAGTAAATGGTGTACCTCTTAAACGTCTAGATCTAGAAATAATACTTCTCATTTTTTTAAAAATTCAGCAATCTTTTCTCTCATCTCAAAAGCATTTTCAAGTATTAACATATGGCCGCAATCTTTAATGATATGCGTTTTTGATCCAGAAACCAAACCGGAAAATTTTTTTCCCTTATCAAGTTTAATCATCTTGTCTAATTCGCCAAAGATAAAAAAAGTAGGGCATTTAATTTTTTTAACACAATTCATTCCATTTTTATAATTGTTACAAGCTATTAAATCTTTTGCCAAAACTTCCCTTATTTCTCTTGAAGAATTTAAAATTTTTTGAAGAGGATTGCCTCCAATGAATTGTTTGGAGTATCCATATCCCCATTTCATCATTAAATTAAGAGACTCTTGATCTCCTGAGTTAGCTAGATCTATAAGACTTTTATTTACTGGTATTTCATATGAACCAGCAACAAAAATTAAATTTTTAATATTTTCAGGATATTTGTTTATATATTCTAAAGCGATTAGACATCCTTGTGAGTGACCTACTAACGTCAAATCTTTTATGCCAATTTGTTTCACCACTTTATGTAACCAAACTGACATCTCCTCTATTGATTTCAAACAAGTGCCTTCTGAATTACCATGTCCTGGAAAATCTAAAGCAAAAACATTGAACCCTTGATCAGCAATATATTGATCTGTTAATGACCAAACAACATGCGATTGACCACTTCCATGAAGTAAAATTACTGAATGATTATTTTTATCAAAAGATTTACCTATATCAGGAGAAAAAACTTTTTTGTTCTCAACCTCAAAAATCAATTTAATTCCTTGGCTTTTTTTCTTAATTCAAATTTCTGAATTTTTCCTGTTGATGTTTTTGGAAGTTCACAAAAAACTATTTTTTTTGGCATTTTAAATCCTGCTAAAGATTGTCTACAAAACTTTAAAAGTTCATCTTCTGAAGTAGATTTGCCTTTAATTAATTCAACAAATGCACAAGGAGTTTCACCCCATTTTGAATCAGGTTTTGCAACAACGGCAGATAAGGATACAGATGGATGTTTTGTTAAAGTATTTTCAATCTCAACTGATGATATATTTTCTCCCCCAGAAATTATTATATCTTTTGACCTATCTTTAACCTGTATGTAACCATTTTCATGCATTACAGCCAAATCACCAGAGTGAAACCAGCCATTATTCATTATTTTTTTGGTGGCATCAGAATTTTTATAATAACCTTTCATTACTGTGTTGCTTCGGATCATTATTTCACCCATAGTTTTTCCATCTTTAGGAACTGGTTTGTAATTTTTTGGATCTAAAACAGCAACCTCTTCAGTGTGAGGGTATCTTACACCTTGGAAGGATTTAATTTCAGATTTTTTATCTTCATTATAATTATCCCAAGATTCATTCCACGCACAGTGTGAAATATGACCATAAGTTTCTGTAAGCCCATAAACATGCATTACGTCGAAACCTAAACTTTGCATTTTTTTTAATATTGAACTTGGTGGTGGTGCGCCTGCAGTCATAACATAGACTTTGTTTTTAAAAGACTTCTGTTCATTTTTTGGTGCATTAGCAATCATATTCAAAACAATTGGGGCTCCACCAAAATGTGTGACTCCATGTTTATTAATTAACTCAAAGATATCTTTAACAATAATATTTCTTATAAAAATAACTCGCGCATGGAGGAGTGCTAATGTCCATGGATACCCCCATCCATTACAATGAAACATGGGAACTGTATAAAGATAAGTAAGCTTGTTAGGCATATTCCATGCCATAACACTTCCCATAGACATAAGATAAGAGCCTCTGTGATGATATACTACACCTTTTGGCTGGCCTGTTGTACCAGAAGTGTAATTTAGCGATATTGCTTGCCATTCATCTTTTGGCTTTTTCCATATAAAATTGTCATCACCTTTATTTAAAAAACTTTCATATTCAAGATCGCCAATGTTACCTTCGTCTGGTAAATTTGCCTGCTTATCGACAATATCAATAATTATTGGTTTTTTTTTAAGATTTTCTAATGATTTGCTTACAATTTTTTTAAATTGTCTATCAACAATAAAAACTTTTGCATCACTGTGTTCAAGAATATAAGAAACCGTTTTGGAATCTAGTCTTGTATTTATTGTATTAATTACTGCTCCAGTCATTGGTATTGAA
>CACHHJ010000017.1 GCA_902579585.1 uncultured Pelagibacteraceae bacterium | reverse complement strand
TGCAACTTTATGAACCGGTATAAGTTTTTTTAATTGAAGTTTAATTTGTTCTATTACAGATGGAGTTCCTGATGTTACGATTGTAATTCTTGAGATATGTTTTTTCTTATCAACTTCGGCTACCGCAAGTGACTCTATATTGTAACCTCTTCCTGAAAATAATCCGGCTACTCTTGCTAAAACACCTGCCTCATTATCAACCCAAACAACAATTATATGATGTTCAGATTTTCCAAGTTTGCCAGGTTCGCTGTAAGCTGATTTTGATTTAGACATTATACTAAAGTCTTGCCTTCATCTGATACTTCCTCTTTTTCATCTTCAGGACCAAGTAACATTTGATTATGGGGTTTTCCAGAAGGTATCATTGGAAAACAGTTTTCAGCTGGATCTACTCTACAGTCAAATATAACTGGTTCTTTTGTATTTATCATCTCATTTATTTTTTCATCTAGTTCATCTGGTTTTGTTGCTTGAATTCCTACGCAGCCATATGCTTCTGCTAATTTAACAAAATCTGGTAAAGCTTCAGTATAACTTTCAGAATAATTTTTTTCGTGCAAAAGTTCTTGCCATTGTCTAACCATTCCCATGTATTGATTGTTTAAAATAAATATTTTAATTGGTAATTTATACTGCACAGCAGTTGACATTTCTTGCATAGTCATCAGAACAGATGCTTCACCTGCTATATCTATAACTAGTTTATCTGGATGAGCAATTTGAACTCCTACTGCTGCTGGCAATCCGTATCCCATTGTGCCAAGTCCGCCTGAGGTCATCCATCTATTTGGTTTATTAAATTTATAATGCTGAGCAGCCCACATTTGGTGCTGACCTACTTCAGTTGTGATGTAAGTATCTTGATTTTTAGATAACTCATAAAGTCTCTGTACCGCATATTGTGGTTTGATAACTTCTTTGCTATTTTTAAAACTTAAAGATTTTTTTTGTCTCCATTTATCTATATCTTTCCACCACTTTGAAATACTTTGTTTATTGGAGTTTAAAAAGTCTTTGTGCTTTTCTTTTATTCTTTTATTTAAAGCTTTTAAAAAGCTTGCAACATCGCTTACAACTGCAAGATCTACTTTAATATTTTTCCCAATCGATGATGGATCAATATCTACATGAATTTTTTTTGATTTTGGTGAAAACTCATCTACTTTTCCAGTTATTCTATCATCAAACCTCGCTCCAATATTTATCATTAGATCACAACTATACATAGAATTGTTTGCCTCATATGTTCCGTGCATTCCAAGCATTCCTAAGAACAAAGGATCGTCACCTGGGTAAGCCCCAAGACCTTGTAAAGTAGATGTTATTGGAAAACCAGTTAATGAAACTAGTTCCCTTAATGATTTGCTTGCATCTGGACCTGAATTGATTACTCCACCTCCAGTATAAAAAATTGGTTTTGAAGATTTTTTCATTAAATTAATAACATTGTCTAAAACACTTGCGCTTATTTTTCCGTTTGAACTAGATTTGCCATTTAATTTTTTCTTGTTTGAACTTTTTAAAATAAAATTTGTTTTTTTAAATTGAATATCTTTTGGTATGTCTACTAGAACTGGTCCGGGCCTACCGGTTGTTGCAACTTCAAATGCTAAATCCATTATTTTTGCCAAATCATTTACGTCTTTAACCAACCAATTATGTTTTGTGCAAGGCCTGGTAATTCCAGTCGTATCACATTCTTGAAATGCATCTGTTCCAATTAAATGAGTTGGGACTTGACCACTTATACAAACTAATGGGACTGAATCCATATAAGCATCTGTAAGAGCAGTTACGGCGTTTGTGGCCCCGGGTCCAGAAGTGACTAATAAAACTCCTGGCTTTCCAGATGAACGTGCGTATCCTTCTGCTGCATGTCCTGCACCTTGTTCATGCCTAGCTAAAATATGTTTTATTGTTTTATGATTTTTTAGTTCATCATAAATAGGAAGCACCGCACCACCAGGGTAGCCAAATATATGTTCGACTTTGTGATGTTCTAGAACTTTAAAAACAATTTCTGCACCTGAAAATAATTTACCCATTAATGTAATCTATCTTAGGTAAATTTTGGGTCAAGTTTTAGATAAATAACTTAGAATTTTTTTTCTTAAATCAAGATAATTGATATCATCAAACACCTTCCAATCCTTCATCTGGCCTCTTTGCCAGGTATATTGCCTTTTAGCATATTGCCTAGTTTTGATAAGCACTCTCTCTTTAAGCTCTTTTAAATTGATGGACTTATTTTGATATAAACTAATTTCACAAATACCGATTATTGAATTTGCTGAAATGTGAGATGAATGTTTTAAAAAAGTTTTTTTATATTTGCGAACTTCCTGTAAGGCACCTTTTTTTAACATTTGACTAAATCTCTTTTTAATTTTTTTTTCTAAGTCATTTTTTGGAGGTGAGAGACATAGTTTTATAAAATCCTTAGACTTAAAATATTTTTTATTTTCTTTATTTTGCCATTCATTAAGAGTTAAGCCTGTGCCTTCGTAAACAGAAATAGCTCTAGAAATACGCTGAATATCATTTTTGTTTATTCCTTGAAAAATTTTTGAATTTTTTTTTTGATATTGATTTATCATCATATATCTCTCGCTAGGAATTAAATGGGAAAAATCTAATTTTTTTACTTTTGGTATTTGAACCAAACCTTCTGTTAAAGCTCTGAAGTAAAGACCTGTTCCACCAATGATTACTGGAACCTTTTTTCTTTTTTGAATTTTTTTTATTTCCTTAGATACTAATTTATACCACTCGCCTACAGAAAAATTTTTCTTGGCTGAAATAAATCCATAAAAATGATGTTTAATTTTATTTTTATCTGGTCTTGAGGAAAGAATTTTAATTTCTTTATATACTTGCATACTGTCAGCATTAATAATTTCACCATTAAACTCTTCAGCAATATCTATAGCAAGTTTTGATTTGCCTGATGCAGTTGGTCCAAATAATAGTATGATTTTTTTTGACAAACTATTGTTTTTTAAATTCTTTTGCTGACTCCATTCTACCTAGAGTCAATTTTAAAGTTACAATTTTTTTATCTCTCCAAACTTTTAGTGCAACTCTTTTGTTCGGTGGTGTATTTGCTACTACCTTTGGTAGGTTACGCATAGTTTTTATTTTTTGACCGTCAAATTCGAGAACTATGTCACCAGTTTTCATTCCTCCTTTTTCAGCAGGGCTTCCTTCTGAGACCCCACCAATAAATGCACCTCTTGGTTCATCAAGATTTGCAACTGAGGCAATTTCTTTTGTAACCTCTTGAATTCTTACTCCTAGCCAACCTCTTTTGGTTTCACCAAATTTTATTAATTGGTCAATAATTGTTGATGCATAGTTCGCGGGTATAGCAAAACCAATTCCACTGCTTGCTCCTGAGGGACTTATGATTGCAGTATTTATTCCAATTACATCTCCATCTAGATTAAATAGTGGTCCTCCAGAATTACCTTGGTTAATTGATGCATCAGTTTGAATAAAATCATCATATCTTGTTAAATTAATATCCCTGTTTCGTGCAGATATTATTCCAGAAGTTACTGTTCCTCCTAATCCAAAAGGATTTCCAATAGCAACTACCCAATCACCAACTCTCGATTTGTCTGAATTTCCAAACTCAACAGTTTTAAAAACATCTGATGTATCGATTTTTAATACCGCTATATCAGAATAAGGATCAGAGCCTATTACCTTTGCTTGATATTCTTTATTATTAACTCTCACAATAATATCTTCTGCATTTGCAATTACATGGTTGTTAGTAATCACAGTTCCATTTTTTTTAATTATAAATCCTGATCCAAGAGAAGTAGCTTTTCTTTCTGTTGGTTTATCAAATTCTTTAAACATTTCACCAAATGGTGAACCTGGAGGAAATTGAAATGGAAAAGGATTTGCTTGAGTTTTTATTGTTTGAGTTGTTGAAATATTAACTACTGATGGCATTAGTTCATCAGCTAAATCTGCAAATGACGAAGGAGGATTTTTTGCATGTCCTTCAATTTTTAGTATTAAAAAGAAAAATACAAACCACGTAGAGAATTTTCTATAATTTAACTTCATTATTTTTTTATATACCAAATTATAATAAAACCAATTATTGCAAATATAAAACCAAATTTTCTTAAAATATCTGGAGATATATTCTGTATTAATTTGGACATATTAATGATTTTGTTTGGAAAAATTGCGCATAAAATACCTTCAATTAGCAGAACTAAGCCAATAGCAATAATGAATTCCTTCATGCCTTGACTACTGTTTTTTGCTTTTTATAACTCCGGTATTTCCAAAAAATTTAAAGAAGTCACTATCTGGTGATAAAATTAGAGATGTGTCACCACCGATAAGCGCTTTTTCGTATGATTGCATAGCTCGGTAAAATCCAAAAAATTCTGGGTCTTTTCCAAAAGCCTGTGCAAAAATTCTATTTCTTGCACCATCTCCTTCACCTTTCATGATCTCTGACTGCTTATTAGCATTTGCTAGAATTACGGTAACTTCTTTATCAGCAGTTGAAGTTATTTTTGCAGCCATCTCTGCTCCTTGAGCTCTGAATTCTTTTGCCTCTCTTTGTCTTTCTGTTTGCATTCGTGCGTAAATTGCTTCACTGTTAGCTGGTGGTAAATCAGCTCTCTTAATTCTTACGTCAACAATAGTAATTCCAAAATTTTGAGCTTCTGTATTTACATCGTTTTGAATTGTTCCCATGTGGACCGCTCTATCGGTTGATAAGAGTGTTGCTAATTCTTGGGTACCTAACACGCTTCTTATTCTTGAATTTATAATTGTTGCCAATCTTGATCTTGCTACCCTCTCATTTCCTACAGATATATAGAATTTTAATGGGTCAACAATTTTAAATCTAGCAAAAGCATCAACGATTAATCTTTTTTGGTCTGCTGCAATTACTTCTTCCGGAGGATTGTCTAAGTTTAATACTCTTCGATCTAAATATACTACGTTTTGTATGAAAGGAATTTTATAATTTAATCCTGGTTTTGTAATTATTTTCTTTGGGTCACCAAATTGCAAAACAATTGCTTGGTTAATTTCTTGAACCACAAATAAAGCTTGGTAAGCTACAACGCCCAAAACAACTAATGCACCTATTAAAATTTTTTTCATTGTTGTGCTTTCTTCTTAATTTCAGGAAGTGGTAAATATGGAACTACCCCAGAGCCTGAGTTTTTATCAATTATAACTTTATCAATATCAGCTAAAACTTTTTCCATTGTTTCTAAATACATTCTTTCTTGAGTTACTTGTTTCGCGTCTTTATACTCATTATATATTGCTAAAAATCTACTAGCTTCACCCTCAGCTTTTGCTACAACTTCTTTTTTATACGCTTCCGCTTGTTGTAAAACTTTCTCTGCTTCCCCTCGAGCTCTTGGTATAACATCGTTAGCATATGCTTCTGCCTCGTTCTTTGATCTTTCTCTATCAGCTCTAGCTGCTTGAACATCTCTAAAAGCATCAATTACTTGATCAGGTGGATCTGCTTTTTGTGTTTGAACTTGTGTTACTTGAATTCCTGAACCATATTCATCCAAAATACCTTGTGTGATTTCTTGTACCTCAGTTTCTATTTTTGATCTTCCTTCGGTTAAAATTGATTGAATTTGGCTTTTCGCAATGACTTCTCTCATAGCTGTTTCGGAGGCTGCTTTTACTGTCTCTAATGGACTTTGAATATTAAAGAGAAATTTTCCTGCATCTTTTATTACCCAAAAAACTGAGTAATCTATGTCTACAATATTTTCATCTCCAGTTAACATTAAACTTTCTTCTGAAACATCTCCGACGCCAGATGATCTCCCGCTATCACTTTCTGATCTAAAACCTACGTCTATACGATTTACTTTTGTTACTTTTGGAGTGAGAACTCTCTCAATGGGATATGGTATATGATAATTTAAACCTGGTTGAGTTGTTGTTACAAATTTTCCAAATCTTAAAACCACACCTTGCTCGTCTGGCAATACTCGATAAAGACCGCTTAGAGCCCATAGTACTAACAAAACTATAATTCCTAAATAAATTGGCTTGTTGCCTCCTTTTCCTCCTGGAAAAATTCTGCCAACTGAACCTTGTGCCTTTCTAATTAAGTCGTCAATATTAGGTGGTTGTCGTCTTTGTCCTGACCCGTTTCCGTCACCTCTACCCTGTCCACCACCGCCTGGTGGCGATCCCCATGGTGAGTCATTCTTTAATATATTATCGTCTTTAGACATGACACTTTATATAGTGACTTTTTAAATAAAAACAAGTTATGATGAAGCGATATAATGTCTGAAAACAAAGCCGAAACTAACAAAAAACCCAAAGAAAAACCTGCTCCGAAAGAATTCAAAAAAAACCCAATAAAAGGCACCAATTGTACAATAATGATCTCAAGCGCTAAAGGCGGGGTTGGAAAATCAACTTTTGCAATAAATTTAACTTTTGCACTTCAAAAATTAGGTAAAAAAGTTGGTTTGCTAGATGCCGATATTTATGGCCCATCTCTTCCAAAAGTTATAGGTCTTAATGAAAAACCGAGGAGTGACGGAAAATTGTTATTCCCATTAGAAAAATATGGAGCACAATTTATGTCTTTAGGTTTTTTAGTTGATGAAAAAACTCCTATGATTTGGAGAGGTCCTATGGTTATAAGTGCTATCAAAACTTTAACTGAAAAAGTAGCTTGGAAAGATTTAGATTTTTTAATTATTGATATGCCTCCAGGAACTGGAGATACGCAGCTTACTTTCGCACAAGATATTAAAGTTGACGGATCAATTATTGTTTCAACTCCCCAAGAGTTAGCTTTAATGGATGTGCAAAGGGGTATTCAAATGTTTGATAAAACAAAAATAAAAATTCTTGGCTTGGTTGACAATATGAGTTTTTTTAAGGGTGATGACGGAAAAAAATACAATATATTTGGAGAAGGTGGAGTTGAAAAAACAGCGAAACAATTCGACAAAAAGTTTCTTGGTCAAATACCTATAAGCACACCACTAAGAGAATCTGCTGATCTTGGTTTGCCATTGACCTATAAAGATCCAGATCATAAAATATCTAAAATATTTTTGGAGATTGCAAAAAAAATTACGCAAGATGTTGGGTAAAACCGAACGATTGCATTAGTTCATTCCATTCTCTTTTTGACAAGCCTGAGCTGTTGATATCACATTTTTCACCTTTAATCATTTTTTGAATTACTATTTTACCTTTTGCTGAAATTTCCATTCCTCCAACTCTGTAATCAATAAAAGCATCATAAGTTATAGGTACCCATTTTTTTACTGTATTTAACATTGTGCTTGCGTACTCCCTAATTTCAAATTGCGCATGACTATCTGCCCTTAAGGCTAAAAAATTTAAAAGATTTAATAAATCAGTTTTCCAATACCATTGGGTATAAGAATTAAGTGTTAAATTCATTCTGGCTAACTCCCTCGCTAAACCTTTTTTATTATCATCAATTATACTTCCGTCATATTTTTCATTGAGCATTTCTTCGTAATGTTTATAATTTCTTTCAGCATCTTCCTTTAATATTTTCAAAATACTATCAGCTTGTGTTCCGTTTATTAAATCACCTCTACCTTGTCTATTACTTGTAGATTGGGCAGCTAGATTTTCTTTTGAAGGAACGTAGAATTCTTTATCCATAATAGAATATCTTGCAGAATACTCGTTGACATTTGCTGTTCTATGTCTAATCCATTGTCTGGCGATAAAAATAGGAAGTTTAATATGATATTTAATTTCACACATTTCAAAAGGGGTGCTATGTCGATGTCTCATTAAATATTTTATCAAGCCATTGTCTGTTGAAACTTTTTTTGTGCCTTTACCGTATGAAACTCTTGCAGATTGAACTATAGAAGTATCATCTCCCATATAATCCACTACTCTCACAAAACCATGGTCTAAGACTGGCATTGCTTCATAAAGAATTTTTTCTAGTTCAGGGGAAGTCACCCTTTTTGTAATATTCTTTTGTGATTGTTGTTCTAAAATTTCGCTTTTTTGCTCTTTTGTGAGTTTCATTTAAATTATTTATTGAATCTTTAATTTTTGATTTTATATTATATCTGTTGGTTTTCCAACTATGACGATAAACGAGTTTCGTAATAAACATTGCGGACGTGGGGGCAGTACCCACCACCTCCACCATTTACAACTTATGGGGGTGAATCAGAATCGACGAGTGTCTAAAGGCTATTCTTTCGTTCGAGATGGTTCCGACGTAACGGGCTAATTATAAATGCAAATAATAAATTTGCACTTGCTGCTTAATTAACTTTGTTAATTAGGTAAACGGGGTCTGGGGCACCTGGCAACAGAACGCCCCTTTAAATCTCTTATTCTTCTTTAATATCAACAATTAAATATTTTGTGACGCACTATGGACGCAGTGAGAAAAGAAATTTTAGTGTGTGGGGGAATTATTAAAATAATTGTTTAACTTTTTTTGTAGGTAGATCTGATTCTGATATCTTTTTGCATTTCGATAGATAATTCTCTAGTTTCCCGAATTCATCTTTTCTATACATATGCCCAGTCTCGCGATCTAATAAATTAATGTGGCCTAAAACAGTAGAACCAGGGAAAGTGTTAAATTTGATAAACTTATTTCCGACCTCTTTCACTTGATGCCAGTATTCAAATCTTTTATTAATTTCATCCCAGCCGCTGTGTAGCTCATATCCAAAATTTCCTTTTTTAAATTGAAAAAATTTTGTTTCGTCAATTTTTCCGAAAATTTCTAAAATCGGCTCTACGTTGGCTGTTTTTAACGTATGGCTTTTTGTTAAGCATGATAACATTAAATTATTTATATCCTTGGCTTTAACGTTTGTAGATAACAAACCCAGAACCACGATCGCTAAAAGTTTTTTCATTGACTAGCCTCGATGTATCCATTGTCTAGCATTTTCATTTCCCACTGTAGGTATAAAGCATGACAAGCATTCAAATAGTCTTTTCTCTCGCCAAAATAACTCTTAAACCCAGTGTGTTTACCAAGATTAAGATCTAACTCTTCTTTAAATTTTTCATATTTTAAATTCCCAAGACATTTTTTTTTCATGCTATCAAATGCTATTTTTGATGTTTCGTTATCATCTGTGTCACACCTAAATTTTATAACTTTATAAAATTGACATAAATAGCAACATGCCTGTAAATCTTGTTCCTTAACTTTTTTCCAAAAATCTTTATGAAAAAACTCATTAGCAAATTTTTTGAAGTAAGTGTTTCTTTTATCGTAGATGCTTTTTTCAAAAGACATTAATACCAATCTTCTTCTTTTAAAGATCTAATCCAATTGTTTAAATTATTATACATAGTTTCACCATTTCTACAGCCATATGAAATTTGTCTGTGAAATTGTTTAATTTTATCTTGTGTTGAGGTCAGATTCCACGCAGCAGCAATTAAACACAAATACGGAGCAGCAAGGTCTCTCCTGGGAAGTTTATTAAGTCTTAAAATTTCGTGAATATATGTCCAGTCTTTAGGAAATGTCTTTCCTTTACAATAATTTAATAAATCAATTTCTTTCTGTGTTTGAAACTCTTTGCTTTCATTCATGTGCCTGAGAGTATTCTTATATAATGCGTAATTGCTCATCTTCTCTTATAATTTAGTTCCGCTCCTTCAAGATAATAACATCTCCACCCGAAGTTCAATGCTTTAATTCTATCATTTTTTGATAGGAATATTTGAGGATATTCGCCTTTATAATCTTTAATAACTTTATCCACTTTCCAACCGTTATAAACATATCGGTATAAATCTTTTTCATCTGAACATTTAACCCATTCACGATCTTCTGGAGCTATTAAAATTAAACCAAATAGAAAGATAAGAAATAAAAAAAAATATTTGAATATTTTTTTCATATCAAACTAAAGCTAAAAATTTGGGCAGAATTGAGGTTTGTTTCGTAATATACGGACGCAATTTCTGACGCAATACCGACGCACTGAAGAACCAGTTTTGGGCTTTAGGTTGTAAAATAATTATTATATAACAAGGATTAACGAAATGAGGTTAACGGCACCTGGCAACAGAACGCCCCTTCATACTTAACTACTTCTCTTTATTTCTAATACTAATTAATAATTAGATTGCTTTGACTCGTAATTGGATCGTAATTTAATACTTTACAGCTTTCCCTTTTACTAAATCTTTAGGGTATTTTTTTCGATTTTTTTGCATTTTTTTTATTAATGCTTCCTCAATATTGATATCTAACTTATCTGAAATTCTAATCAAATAATAAAATATGTCTGCTATTTCATCCTTAATCATTTCTTTTTGTTCCTCAGAGGCATTTTTATATTCCTCTGCCTTTTGCCATTGAAAAATTTCTAGTAATTCAGATGCTTCAACTGACAAAGCCATTGAAAGATTTTTTGGATTATGAAATTGCTCCCAATCTCTTTCATCAACAAAGTCTTTTATCTCTTTTTTTAA
>CACHHJ010000016.1 GCA_902579585.1 uncultured Pelagibacteraceae bacterium | reverse complement strand
TTTGCTAAATTTTTAAGTCTTTTAGTTACTTGTTTTGAGACTATATCGCTATGATTGTTAGGTATTTTCAAAAAAATAGTCTTATTTCTTTTATAAATTTTAAATTCATCTAACAACAAAGAAGACATGCTTGTAAGTGACTCTGCTAATCTTAAAGCAGATCCCACTTGCTTTGAGGATAAAATCTCGTTGTTATTTAATAAGGATAGAAACTGATAATCCGGGTTATATTTTAAGCCACAATGTCTCCAAAAACTTGCTGATGCAACTTTTACCCTATCTTTATGTTTTAGTTTTAGTAATGGAGTATTTAACACTTCCATAAAAACTAACTCTGCTTTTTGAAAAGCTCCTAGGCCCCAATCCATTTTACTTAAGATACAAGCCAAGGTTAGTAATCTTCGATTAAAATATTCGTTGTCTTCAAATAATGGTGAAATAAAATTAAAATATTTCTCAAAACTCTTTCCATAGTCCCCTTTTTTAAAAGATATACCATCAGTTTTTAATTTGAAAATTTCATCCTCGCTCATTCCTTGGTTTATAATTGTATTCATATGTCCCTCTCTCAGTCCACTGATTGAGCAAATAACTTTTGAGGGGCTTGCTGCTTCAATTATTTCGTTTAGTATTATAGAGCTAAAAGGTAAATAGGGAGTTCTAGATTTAGTAATATATTCCATTGATTTCAAAGATGATTTATTAAATTTTGAAATTCTATTTAAGTATTTTACTGCTACATCTTTTGAGAGCTTATATTGATGCAAAATATGTAATGGGTGTTTTTCTTTAAAGAGATGATATTTAAATAATGATCTCCAAGTCCCTCCTACCAAATAAATATTTTTAAATTTTTTTTTAGAAAGCCATTTTTCATCTCTTAAAAGTTTTCTAACATATTTTCCCAAATTTCTTTTTTTTATAATAGGATTATTTTCAAGTCTTAATACTCCAAGAGGTAAAGAGGTTGTTTCGAAAATTTGATTTTTAGAAACTCTGGCAAGTTCTAAACTTCCCCCTCCTAAATCTGCAACTAGTCCATCTACTTCATCAAATCCTACCATTACACCGTTTGCTGATGTTCTTGCTTCTTCCTCGCCAGATAATACTAGTGGTTTTTTATTAAATATTTTTTCAATTTCTCTTAAAAATTCTTTTGCATCAGTAGCCTCCCTAAAAGCTGCTGTAGCAATAATTTCTAAATCTTGAACGTCTGAAATATCTAAAATTTCTTTAAATCTATTTAAAACTTTTAAAGAACTTTTAATTCCATTAGGATTTAATTTTTTAGATTTATCTAAATTTTTTCCAAGTTTGCAGACTGCTTTTTCATTAAAAACTGGAATTGGAGAAATTTTAAAATTGTCATATATGAGCATTCTTACTGAGTTTGATCCAAGATCTATTATGGCTTGTTTAGACTTTTTATTAGACTGAAATTTAAAAAGATTTTTAAATTCTGGTTTCATTTCACCAATCTTAAATTTTGAGGTTTAGCTTTTAAAAGTGACTTACCACGACCTGATAAACTTGAGTTTTCCATAAAATAGGTATGTGCTGAAAAGCCTTTTTCTTGTTCTTTATGATAGTTTCCTAAGCTATCTAAATACCATGTTTCTGATTTATCTTTAAAGTTGGCTAACATAATTTGATCTAAAATTTGCTCATGCACAGTATTGTTTTCTATTGGAATTATAATTTCAATTCTTCTATCTAAATTTCTAGGCATTAAATCTGCAGATGAAATATATACCTGATTCTCTCTAGAGGGCATAGAACTACCATTTGCAAAACAATAAATTCTTGAGTGTTCTAAAAATCTGCCAATAAGGCTTTTTACTTTTATATTTTCAGATTGAGCTTTAATTCCAGGTCTTAAGCAACATACGCCTCTTACTGATAAATTTATTTTAACGCCTGCGTTTGAAGCTTCGTAAAATTTCTTAATAATTCCAGGGTCTACAAGAGAATTCATTTTTGCCCATATTTCTGCAGGTCTTCCTTTATTTGCATTTGCAATTTCATTTTCAATTTTTTTTTCAAAGAAATTCCTACTATTTATTGGTGACATAAAGATTTTATTTAATTTTTTTGGTTTTGCATAACCAGTTACATAATTGAAAAATTTTTCAACATCTTTGGCCAGGTCTTGATTAGAGCTAAACAGTGATAAGTCAGTATAAATTTTTGCATTAATTGGATGATAGTTTCCTGTACCTAAGTGAACATAGCTTCGCGTTTTAACTCCTTCTTTTCTTAAAACTAAACTTGCCTTTGCATGCGTTTTGTATTTTGCGAATCCATAAACAATTTGAACGCCAGCTTTCTCTAGTTTCCTAGATAATTCAATATTAGCTTCCTCATCAAATCGAGCTTTTATTTCTACTACAGCTGTTACAACTTTTCCGTTTTCTGCGGCTCTACTAAGTGCTTTTACAATAGGAGAGTCAGGAGTGGTTCGATACAAAGTTTGTTTGATACCGATAACTTTGGGATCTTTTGCTGCAGCTTCTAAAAATTGAATTACTACATCAAATGTTTCAAAAGGATGGTGTACAACAAAATCTTTGCTTCTTATAGCTGAAAAAAATTTATTATCAAATTCTTTCAATCTTTCAACTTCTCTAGGATTAAATTTTTTAAATCTCAGCTTTGGATCTTTCTTCTTACAAATTTCATCTATATCCTGTATTCCAACTAATCCTTCAACCTCATAAATATGATCTTCATTCATTTTAAATTTTTTTGAAATAAAATTTAAAAGTTTTTTATTTGAATTAGTAAGTACTTCAAGTTTAACTACGTTTCCCCTTCTTCTTTTCTTTATTGCTTTTTCAAAATATCTCACAAGATCAGCGGCCTCATCGTCTATTTCGATTTCACTGTCTCTAATTATTTTAAACTGCAAACTTGCCTCAATATTATGATCTGGAAATATTTCATTGGCAAATTCACAAATTAAGTCATCAATTGTGACAAATTCATTTATTGTTTCAAAATTGTTTAGCGATATAAATTTTGGAAGCGCTCTTGGTATAACTATAATTGCGTTTAGTTCTCTTTTTTTTTTAATTCTGCTCATTCTTAATAAAATTGCTTGGCCTTTATTCGGTATGAAAGGAAAGGGATGTGATGGGTCGATGGCAGTAGGTGTTATTATAGGATAAATTGTTTCCTGAAAATATTCTTTCAGATAAATAAGATTCTTCTTGTTTAGTTCTGACATTTTTCGAATAAAAACTTTTTCTTTTGATAGCTCTTTTTTCAGCTCTAGGAACGCTTCGTTTTGCTTCTTTAATAGATCTTTAGTTTTTAATACGACCCTATTCAATTGATCCTCTGCAGTTAATCCATCTGCGCTTAATTCGTCAAAACCATCTTTAATTTGATTAAAAAGTCCAGCGACTCTTACCATAAAAAATTCATCTAAATTTGTACCTGCGATTGATAAAAATTTTACTCTTTCAAATAGAGGATTTGTTTTATCTTTTGACTCTTCTAAAACACGATCATTAAACTGAAGCCAAGATAATTCTCTGTTTATGAGTTGATTGCTAATATTAGCGTTTTCTGAAAATGATGCTTTCGACATATTTAAATGTTAAATTAAAAATATGTTTAAATTATATGCGATGAGACATGCTAAATCTAGTTGGGATTTTCCAGATTTAGATGATCATGACAGGCCATTGAATAAAAGAGGGGTAAATTCAGCAAAATTAATTTGTGAATTTTTTATTAAAAAGAAATTAAAATTTGATTTAGTTTATTGCTCATCCTCTAAAAGGACAATGCAAACATTAGATATATTGTCAGAAAAAATCAGTTTTAAAAAAATTATTAAAAAAAAGGCGCTTTATCACGCTAGTGAGGATGAAATTATTCGTATCTTAAAACAAACAGGTGATAATTATAAAACTTTACTTTTAATCAATCATGAACCTTCAATGAGTGAACTAATAAATCGAATCTGTCTTAAAGAAAATTCTGATCAATTTGAAAATTTAAAAAGAAAATTTCCTACTGCAGCCGTTGCCGAAGTAAACTTTAATTTCAATGATTGGGAGAGGTTATCAAAAGTTAAAGGAAAATTAATTTCATTTATAAAGCCAAAAGATCTTCAGGCATCTAAGGAGTAACCGGCAGATCTAACTGTTCTGATAAGATCTTTCTTGCCATCAATATTTATTGCTTTTCTTAGTCTTCTAATATGAACATCTATAGTTCTGGACTCCACATAAATATCATCTCCCCATACAGAATTTAAAAGTTGCTCACGCGAATATACTCTTTTTGGATTCTTTATTAAAAAATCAATTAGTTTAAATTCGGTTGGGCCGACTATAACTTGCTTATCTGCTCTATAAACTCTTCGTTGAACTCTATCTACTTTAAGATCCTCAAATACTACAACATCAGCGGCAACACTTGGTTTAGATCTCTTTAATAAAGCGTTAACTCTTGCAATAAGTTCTTTTTGGCTGAATGGCTTAGTTACGTAGTCATCAGCTCCTGTTTCAAATCCTTTAAGTTTGTCTTCTTCTTCACCTTTGGCTGTTAACATAATGATTGGGATATTTTTGTGAAGATTGCTTCTTTTCAAATTTTTACAGACTTCAACACCTGAAATATCTGGCAACATCCAATCTAATAAAATTAAATCAGGATTTTTTTCCTTTATATTTCTAATAGCGTCTTCTCCATTGACTGCATAATCAACTTTGTGACCCTCTTTTTCTAAATTGTATTTAAGTAAAGTTACGATGGGCATTTCATCTTCAACAATGAATAAATTTGCCCTCATTATCCTTTTGGTCGGTCTCCCTCTAAATAATCTCCTGTAATCAGAAAATAAACTTGCTCTGCAATATTGGTTGCATGATCTCCAATCCTCTCAATATTTTTAAGCATGAAAAGTAGTTGGGTTACTTTTTGTATATCGTTTTTATTTTTTTCTAAATGCTTTACTGCAGCTTCCATATTAGAATTAGTCATTTGATCTATTTCTTCATCAGAATTCCAAACATTTTCTGCTGTGTCTTTAGCTCTATGTAAATACGAATTTAAAACTGCATTGACTTGTTTTGATGCTTTTAAACCAGCTATTTCGAAATTTTTAGTAATATCATTAGGTAAATCAGTTCCAATTTTAGTTAATCGTTTTGAGATGTTTTTTGCTAAATCACCAATTCTCTCTAAGTCTGAAGAAACTTTTAAGGCAACAACTGTTTCTCTTAAATCTATTGCCATAGGTTGCCTTAAGGCAATCAAATTTACAACTTGCTCTTCTATATTTATTTCATACTTATCAGTCAATTCGTCATCTTTGATAGATTTTTCTGCTAAACTAATGTCTTTTTTAACTAAAGATTGAATAGTGTTTTCTAGCTGTTTCTCAACACCCGTTCCCATTTTCACTATTGTATCTTTTAATAACTGAAGTTGCTCTTCGTAAGATTTTACAATGTGCGGTTTTTCACTCATTAACCAAACCTTCCTGTAATATAATCCTGAGTTTGCTGATTATCAGGATTTTTAAATATTTTATCTGTTGGTCCAAATTCTATAAGTTTTCCCAAATGAAAGAAACCTGTTTTTTGAGATACTCTAGCTGCTTGTGACATTGAGTGGGTAACTATTACAATTGTGACCTCTTTTTTAAGATCATCTATAAGTTCTTCAATTTGAGCTGTTGCTATTGGGTCAAGCGCTGAACATGGTTCGTCCATAAGAATCACTTCTGGACTTACAGATATAGCTCTAGCAATACATAGTCGTTGCTGTTGACCTCCTGATAAACCAGTTCCGATTTCATCAAGTCTATCTTTAACTTCGTTCCATAAGGCAGCTTTTTTCAAACTTGTTTCAACTATTTGATCCATTTCTTCTTTGCTCTGTGCAATACCGTGAATAGTAGGACCATAAGCTACATTTTCATAAATTGTTTTAGGGAATGGATTGGGTTTTTGAAAAACCATACCAACGCTCTCCCTAAGTCTCACAACATCTAACTTTCTTGAATTCAGTTCTAGGTTGTCCATTTTAATACTTCCTTCAACTCTACAAATTTCTATGACGTCGTTCATCCTGTTCAAGCATCTTAAGAAAGTAGACTTTCCACACCCAGATGGTCCAATTAAAGCTGTAACTTCTTTTTCTGCTATATCTATAGAGACGTCAAATAATGCCTGTTTGGATCCGTAATAAACATTTACATTTTCCGCTTTTATTTTACTCATTTAACTCCATTTCTTTTCAAATTTGTGTCTAACGATTTGAGCTGCCAAGTTCATTAAAATTAAAAAAGCTAGAAGCACCATAATACATGCAGATACTTTTTCAACGAAACCCCTCTCAGCACTTTCTGACCATATATATATCTGAACTGGTAAACTTGCAGCAGGGTCAACTGGCGTACCAGGTATTGTATTCACAAAAGCAACCATTCCTATTAAAATTAAAGGGGCTGTTTCCCCTAAAGCTTGAGCCAAGCCAATTATCGTTCCAGATAAAGTTCCAGGCATTGATAGTGGCACAGTATGATGCATGGTTGTTTGCATATTACTTGCACCCATCGCTAAAGCAGCTTCTCTTATACTTGGGGGAACAGCTTTTAAAGAAGCTCTTGCAGCAATAATTATTGTTGGTAATGTCATAAGAGACAAAGTAATTCCTCCAACAAGTGGTGTCGATCTTGGTAAATTAAAAACTGCTAATAAAACACCAAGACCTAGCAAACCAAATACTATCGATGGAACAGCTGCTAAATTATTAATGTTTACTTCTATAAAATCTGTAAATTTATTTTTTGGTGCGAATTCCTCGAGATAAATTGCAGCTAACACTGCAACAGGAAATGAAAAAGCTAAACATACTAGTATACTAAAAACTGTTCCCATAAACGAGCTAGCTATACCTGCTAGTTCTGCCTCTCTTGAATCAGGGCTTGTAAAAAAACTAATGTTAAACTCTGATAAAATATCTCCTCTCTCATTAAGCATATCGTAAATCTGCAGCTGATAATCATTTACTCTTCTATTCTTTTCAGGGATATCTCTTGGATAATTTCCCTTATGAACTTGATCAACATCATCAGAAGCTGTTAATTTTATGGGAACTATTTTACCCAGATAGTCTGGATTTTTTAAAAGTAGATCTTTAACTTCTGTCTCATATTTATATGAAACCATTTGAATCAATTGACGATCCTCTTCTTCAGTAAGTCTAGGATCTAATGAGGTCATAGCTTTGTAAGCAACATCATAATAGTCTGCGTTTTCTAAATCATCTTTTGATGGACTTTCTGCATCGATTAAAAGTAATTCTTTATCATAATGAACTTCTGTTACTATCCAAGTTTTTTGGAAAGCTGAGTAACCTTTTGAAAATATCTGAAACATAAAAACTGCTAAAAAGCTTAAAGCTAATCCTATAGCTATCTTGCCATACCATTGAAATCTTCTTTCAGCGTTGTATCTTTTTTTTAATAAATTTTGCTTAAAATTATTCATATTTTTCCCTATATCTTTTAACAACTGAAAGAGCGATTACATTTAAGAATAAAGTTACTATAAATAAAGATATTCCTAAGGCAAAAGCTGATTGAGTTTTTGGATCTCCGAATTGTTGGTCTCCAATTAAAATTACTACAATTTGCGCTGTAATAGTTGAAGTTGACTCAAGGGGATTCATTGTAAGATTAGCCGCTAGTCCTGAGGCCATTACAACAATCATTGTTTCTCCCACCGCTCTTGATACTGCTAAAAGTATCGAACCTACGATACCAGGTAAGGCTGCTGGAAAAATTACTTTTTTTACAGTTTCAGATTTTGTTGCACCCATTGCGTAACTTCCATCTCTTAAATTTTGCGGTACTGCTGTTATAACGTCATCGCTTAGACTTGAAATAAAAGGAATGATCATTACTCCCATAACTGCTCCTGCAGCTAAAGCGCTCTCCGCTGAAACTTCTAAACCCATAGCGTTACCTATTTCTTTAACAAAAGGACCGACGGTTAAAGCTGCAAAAAAACCGTATACCACTGTTGGAATACCAGCTAAAATCTCAATAATAGGTTTCGCATATTTTCTCACACCTCTTCCAGCATACTCAGATAGATAAATCCCGCTTAATAAACCTATGGGAATGGCAACACACATTGCAATAAAAGCAATAAAAAAAGTTCCGGCAAATAAAGGCACAGCTCCGAAAGCATCCTTCATTAATTCAGGATCTGGCTGGCCGTCTCTTACAAAAGTTTTAGCAGGGTACCAATGAGTTCCGAATATAAAGTCAAAGAATTTTACTGCTTGAAAAAATCTAATCGCTTCAAATAAAAGTGAAAAAATTATTCCGATTGTAACTAAAACTGCGCCTAATGATGCAACAAATAATACCCATTTAAGAAAAATTTCTACTGGTTCCCTCATTCGATCATTTTTCTGAACAGATCTATATGCGTAACTCAGAGAGAAAATTAAAATTGCTAAAATAATTGCTACTTTAGCACTGTTGGCTATTCCTTTTAGTTGAATATACTTATCAGCAGACGCATCTAAAAAATTAGTAATATTTCCCGTGTAATTTCCTAAGGCTAATGCTTTAACTTTTGTGTAAATAAGCTGAAGCTCATTTTTTGTTAAATTTTGATCGGTGTAATCTTGTAAAATAAATGTTTTAACGATTGATGGTTCAAAAACTGACCATAGAATGAAAATTATTAGTGCTGGTGCAGCACACCACGCGGCTAAATAATATCCATAAAATTTTGGTAATGCTGTAAGTCTTTGTGATGATTGAATAACTAAGGCTTTTTTTCTACCGAAATAATAACTTGTGAAAGCTAAGAGAACAATAAAAGTTACAAGTATTAAATTCATTATGAGCTTTCGAAATAAAAGTAAAAAAGGGGGTAAAATACCCCCTTTTTGTTTAATTGATACTACTACTTCTTAGCAGGCATGTTAACTAACTTCGTAGCGTTCGTTCTAGATGTTTTGTATAACTTGTTATCTAGAGGTACTAACCCGATATCAGTTAAGTAACCTTTTTTACCCATAGCTTTTTTACTTGTGAATTCTTTTACAAATTCATGTAAGCCAGGGACAACGCCTACGTGTGCTTTTTTCACATAGAAGAATAAAGGTCTAGCAACTGCATAGCTATAATCTTGAATAGATTTTAAGCTTGGTTGACCACCTTCAATGCTCGCTGCTTGCAATTTGTCTTTTGCAGCTAAGAAATAACTGAAACCAAAGAAACCAAACATTTCTTTATCAGCAGCTAGTTTTTGAATAATTAGTGAGTCGTTTTCACCAACTTCAATTACCGCACCGTCTTCTCTTAGTGCTTTATATTTAGCACCAGCATCTTTTGAAGCTTTATCGATACCTTTTTTCATTACTAATGAATTCCAGGCATCTCTTGTTCCTGATGTTCCTGGAGGTACCATCACTTTAATTGGGTAGTTTGGTAATGAAGAGTCAATATCGCTCCATTTTTTATATGGATTCGGTACTAACTTACCATCTTTAGCAACTTCTTTTGCTAATGCTGCCCATAATTGTTTTTTTGTAAAGTTTACTGGTTTAGCATCTTTAGAATAAGCTAACGTTATTCCATCATTACCAACTGTAATCTCTACGATTTCTTCAACACCATTTTTTTGACATAGCGCATACTCTTTAGCCTTCATAGCTCTAGATGCATTTGTTACGTCTGGGTGCTCTGTACCAACACCGGCACAGAATAATTTAGCTCCACCACCTGTTCCTGTTGACTCGATCACTGGTGTTTTAAATTTACCAGACGAACCAAATCTTTCAGCAACGATTGTTGCATACGGGAATACAGTTGAAGAACCTACGATTTTAATCTGATCTCTAGCTTGAGCAGAAGTTACAACTAACATTGCAACTAATGAAGCCAAAGCGATTGATAGTTTTCTCATTGTTTATCCTTTCATTTATTAATTAATTAACAAACATAAGACTCATAGAATTAAAAGGACTCTTAAATATTACAGATGTGTTACAAATTTATTAAAATGATAACTTTTTAGTTGAACTTTCTAGTTATCTCGATTTGTTGATAATCAGAGGCTAAAGACCCTCCGCAACTAAAAGGTCTTACTTTATTTTTAACTGCGTAGGATTGAGTTGGCTTTAATGTAACTTCTAGTTGTACAAAGTTAACTAATTTTTGTGTAAAACCTTTATCATATCTCCAAGCATTCCATTGTGTTGGAGCGGTGAATACTTCACTTAAATAAGATGCAGCTTTTGAGTGAATCATATTGCTCTCGTTTTGTCCTTTTAAAAGATTATTTTTAACTTTTTCAAAAATTTTTCTACATTTAATTGAGTCCACCATGTACGAGTTAGCATTTAAATGAGTGCTCATCGGTGCTGACACAATTAATTGAATTCCATCGTCTCTTCTAGAAAATAAAGCTTCAGTATAAATTGTAGATACATTTTTACTATCTACTTCAAGTACTAAATCGTTTTTAGCTTGCCTAAGATCGTTTTTAAGTCTTAAAAGTCCAAGATCAAAAACTGTAAGAGGTTGAGAACGTAAAGTTTTCTCAATTAAGTTTACATCTGCCTTAACAGTTGTAAAAGTTAAAGTTAATAAAACCAGAATTATATAATTTGTTATTCTAGTCATACTAGAATTTTAACTATTTTGCTGTCTATCTCAAGACATAATTTAATAAAATTGTGATATTTGCTAAAATTTAGAAAAGTGAACCTTTATTTCGGTGCCCTTTTGAGTCTCACTTTTTATTTCTAACTCACCTCTATGCTGATTAACAATGTGCTTCACGATCGCCATTCCAAGTCCAGTGCCACCAACTTTTTTACTTTTAGCTGCATCAACTCTAAAAAATCTTTCAGTAATTCTCGGAAGTTGTTCAGTTGGAATCCCAATACCATTATCTTTAATGGACACGGTAT
>CACHHJ010000015.1 GCA_902579585.1 uncultured Pelagibacteraceae bacterium | reverse complement strand
ATTAACAGTTATATCGTCATTCAACTCAGGATGCCTGCCAATTATTTTTGGCAAAGAACATAAATACCTGGCTTTTTCTAAATCTATATTTTCAATTGGCAAACCCTTTGGTATTGAAACATTCTTCAAGTTAACGTTTTCTTTTTTCTTTTTTGATTTTTTTGTTTTATTTTCAATTGACACAGTAGGCTCAATCTCAAATTGTAAATAAGGTCCAAATCTTCCATTTTTGAGAAAGATATCTTTACCTAAATCATTTTTTCCAATTAATTTTGGTTCTGCCAAATGGATTTGTTGTGATGCTTTTGATTTTGATAGTGGCCTTGTAAACTTGCATTCTGGATAATTGGAACAACCTATAAATGCCCCACCTCTAAAACTATTTTTAAGACTTAGTTCCCCAGTATTACAAAGCTTACACTTCCTATCAATAGTATCATTATCATCTCTTTCAAAAACCAGGTCACCCAAACTTTCATTCAGCAAATCTAGAACTTCCCTGGTTCTTTTTTCTTTAACTTGCCCAACGTTTGAATAAAAATCTTTCCAAAAATCACCTAAAACTTTGACCCAATCAATTTTGCCACTGGTAATTTCATCTAGTTGGTTTTCTAAATCTGCAGTAAAATTATAATCCACATATTTACTGAATAATTTTTCGAGAAATGCAGACAATAATTTACCTCGGTCAGTTGGGTGAAATCTCTTATTTAACAATTCAACATAATTTCTAGTTGATAAAACTGATATTATGCTTGCGTATGTTGAAGGCCGTCCAATTCCTAATTCTTCCATTTTTTTAACTAAACTTGCTTCAGAATACCTTGGTGGAGGATCAGTAAAATGTTGATCATCTATTAATTCTTTTATTGAGACTTTATCACCAACTTTTACTTCAGGTAAAATATTTTTAAGATCTTCGTCTTTTTCCTCAAATTTATATACCTTTAAATATCCTTCAAATTTTATCGTTGAACCGTTTGCTTTAAAATGAATTTTTTTATCTTCAGACTCAATAGTTATACTTTTTCTATCAAATTCTGCTGAATTCATTTGAGAAGATACTGCTCTATTCCAGATTAATTCATAAAGTTTAGATTGATCTGTGCTTAAATATTTTTTCATATCAGAAGGTTTCCTATTAACATCCGTGGGTCTTATCGCTTCATGTGCTTCCTGAGCATTCTTTGCTTTTTTTCCAGAGTAATTATTCGGAACTTCTGGAAGATATTCTTTGCCATGTTCCTTATTTATAAAATTTCTAAAATCAGTTATGGCCTCTTTTGAAATATTAGTTCCATCTGTTCTCATATACGTGATTAAACCAATAGTATCTCCTTCTAAATCTATCCCTTGATAAAGTCTTTGCGCAATTTGCATAGTTCTAGAAGCTCCAAAACCATATTTACCAGATGCTGTTTGTTGTAGTGTTGATGTTGTAAATGGTGCAAGTGGATTTCTTCGAAAAACTTTAGAGGAAACATCAGTTATTTTATATGATTGATCTTTTATTGCATTTAAAGCTTTTTCTGAGTCTATTTTTTTCTTAAAAGAAAATTTTTCTATTTTTTTTTCGTTAAATACAGAAAGTTTGGATTGAATAAGTTTATCATCATACTGAAAGTTGCTAGCAATGGTCCAAAACTCCTCTGGTTTAAAAAGTTCAATTTCATGCTCCCTTTCAGTTATCAATCTAAGAGCAACTGATTGTACTCGTCCTGCAGATTTCGATCCTGGAAGTTTTGTCCATAAAATTGGTGATATATTAAAACCAACAAGATAATCTAATGCTCTTCTAGCCATATAAGCATCAACTAACGGAGACTCTATTTCCCGAGGATTATTAATTCCATTTGTAACTGCTTTTTTTGTAATTTCATTAAAAACAACACGTTCAACTTTTTTACCTTTCAAAAGTTTTTTACTTTCGAGTATTTCACGAACATGCCAGGCAATAGCCTCTCCCTCTCTATCGGGGTCAGTTGCTAATATTATTTTTTCAGACTCAGCTGCTGCATCAGTGATTTCTTTTACATATTTTTTTGAGAATGTATCGAGTTCCCACTCCATTTTAAAATTATTTTCAGGATCAACAGAACCATTTTTAGAAGGTAGATCTCTGACATGACCATAGCTTGCCAAAACTATATAATCTTTACCCAAATATTTATTTATGGTTTTAGCTTTTGCAGGACTTTCTACTATGACAAGATTCATTATAATTAATCTTAGTGTCAAAAATAAAGTCTTTTGTCAAATTAAAGTATAATAAGTGTTGATTTTAAAGTTTAATTTTGTCTTCAGCTTTATTTTTTAATCTAATTATATTCTGTCTATGGGTGTATAAAACAATGACGAAGGTAATAAATAAATATGAATTTAGTTCAAAATTAATCTCCGAAAATGAAATTATAAATATAATTAACGATGAAATGATAGACGATAAAGAGGAATATTTAGTTATAAAAGCTATAAGCACCCAAGACAAACAAAAAATCAATCCAAGCTTAAGTGACAAAATAAGTAGTATACCAAGATATGTTGCAACACCTTTGCCTCCATTAAATTTTAACCAAACCGGAAATATATGTCCAAGAAATGCTGCGAGACCTGATAAAAAAATTAAATTTGGAAAATAAACCTCAGTAATTAATACTGCTGCACAGCCTTTTAAAATATCTAGTAATAAAGTTAAGATAGCAATAGATTTACTACCAGTTCTCAAAACATTTGTAGCTCCTATATTTTTAGATCCAATTTTTCTTATATCTTTATTTATGAAAATTTTAGTTAAAATTAGTCCAAAAGGAATTGAACCTAGTGCGTAGGACGATATGAATACAATTAAAACTTCAGTAGACACAATTAATTAAAAACACTTTCCCCCTTAAGGTAAGTCATTAAAACTTTTCCTTGAAGTTTTCTATTTTCTATAGCAGCATTTTTAGATTTTGATTTTAACTTTGAAACGTCCACTTTCCATGGTTGATCAAGGTCAAAAATACACAAATCAGCATCAGAACCTTTTTTTAGTGTCCCTTTATTGATTTTTAATATTTTTGCAGGGTTACAAGTAATAGTTTCTATTATCTTTTTTAAAGGAAGAGACCCATTATGATATAGTTCAAGAGCTAAAGACAAAAGGGTTTCAATCCCAATAGATCCTTCGGCAGCTTGTGCAAATGGAAGCCTTTTACTCTCCTCGTCCTCAGGCTTATGATCAGAGACTATTACATCTATTATGCCATCCTTAACACCTTGAATTAATGCTTTTCTGTCATTTTCTTTCCTTAAAGGAGGGGAAATTTTTAAAAAAGTTTTAAAATCCCCAATATCATTTTCATTTAAAGAGAGATTATTTATTGAAACTCCAGCAGTAAACTTAAGACCATTTTTTTTATATTTTTTTATAACCTCAACTGATTTTGCCGATGATAGCTGGGATATATGATATCTACACGGATACTCCTCTAATAGAGACAAATCTCTCTCTATAATAATTTTTTCTGCAATATGATGTATTCCCTGCAAGCCCAGTCTTGTAGAAACCTCGCCTTCACTAATACATCTACCCTTTGAGAGTTCTTGATCTTCAGGGTGCTGCATTATTAAAACATCAAGATCTGAAGCATAGTTCATTATTCTAGACATTATTTCAGGATTTTGAATAGTCTTAGTTGCATCTGTAAATCCAACTATTCCTTTTTTTGATAACAAACCAAATTCTGTCATTAATTTTCCATCCATATTTCTTGTAAGTGTTGCTGATGGATAAATATTAATACCAGCTTTATCCCTACCTCTTCTTAGAATAAAATCAACCATAGAGACATTGTCTATTACTGGACTTGTATTCGGCATTGATACTACCGAGGTTACACCACCTGATAAAGCAGCACTACTTAAACTTCTAAAATTTTCCTTATATTCATAACCAGGTTCGCCAATAAAAACTTTCATGTCTACAATTCCAGGTATCAAAACTTTTCCTTTCAAATCAATTTTATCAGCTTTTGAAGAAATATTATCTTTTTTAACATTTTTACCTACTGATTTAATTTTACCATCTGATCCAACAATTAATCCACCAATCTCATCTATATTTTGAGAGGGATCAATTATTCTTGCATTTATAAAATATTTTTCTTTCATTATTATTTACAATATAGTTTCAAGCACGCCATTCTTACGGCAACTCCTAATTCCACCTGTTCTTTTACCAAACTTACATTAATATCATCAGCTAATTTTGTGTCTATTTCGACACCTCTATTCATTGGTCCTGGATGCATTATTAAAGCATCTTTTTTTGCAAGTTTTAACTTATCAGGTGTTAGTCCAAAATATTCATAATACTCTCTTTTTGATGGTAAAAATGATCCACTCATTCTCTCATTCTGTAATCTCAGCATCATTACGATGTCACAAGATTTCAAACCTTCTTTCATGTTTGTGAAACTTTTTACTCCAAGTTTAGTAATCGAGTCAGGTATTAAAGTTTTTGGAGCTATAATATTTACTTCTGCACCTAACATATTTAATAAGTAGATATTCGATCTTGCTACTCTTGAATGAAGTATGTCGCCGCAGATTGCGATTTTAAGTCCCTCAATTTTTCCTTTTCTGTTTTTTATAGTTAATGCATCTAAAAGTGCTTGAGTTGGGTGCTCTCTTAATCCATCGCCAGCATTTATTACAGCACAATTAACTTTTTGAGATAATAGATTTGGTGCACCAGATTCCTGATGTCTTACTACAATAATATCTGGATGCATGGCGTTGAGAGTCATTGCGGTATCCAATATAGTTTCTCCTTTTTTTAAAGATGAATTTCCTACATTCATTGTCATCACATCAGCACCTAATCTTTTACCAGCTAATTCAAACGAACTTTGTGTTCTAGTTGATGGTTCAAAAAATAAATTTATTTGCGTTTTTCCTCTTAGTAAATCCATTTTTTTAGAAGCACTTCTATTTAATTTTATGAAATTTTTTGCTTCATCTAATATGAGATTGGCTTCTTTGATAGAAAGATTTTGGATTCCTAAGAGATGTTCTTGGATTTTTTCAACAGCCGAAAACTTTTTTATAATAGCCATTAAAATTAACTCTATAGGCCTTTTGCACTATCTTAGCAAGTTATTTATCTGATAATATAATCAATCGCGCCTTGTAATATAAATGAGGCAGCGTTTTGGTCTAATTTTTTAACTTTTTTGGATGTATTAATGTCTAAATTACTTGATAAATTGAATGCGCCTTGGCTTGATAATCTTTCATCCCACATGACGATGGGTATTGAAATATTATTTGACAGATTTTTAGCAAAATCTTTCGCCGATTGAGAGGATGGACCTTTTGAACCATCCATATTTATTGGGTTACCTACGACGATTCCTTTGATGTTATTTTCTTTTATTATTTCTAAAATATCATTTATCACATTTGTGTTATTTTTTTTTAAGATTGTTTTTAATGGTGTTGACACCAGTTTATTTTCATCTGATATAGCTATTCCAACCCTTTTTTTACCCGGGTCAATACCTAATAATCGAGATTTCTTTCCTATAGATTTCTTAAAATCTTCTATATCTTCCATGAATATGTTATATTTTACACCACTTTCTAAACAAACTGAAACATAGTTTATAGATGTCTATTGATAAAAACCAAGTTAAAAAAGTTGCCAAACTATCGAGAATTTCACTAGATGATAAAAATTTAGAGTCTTTGTCAAATGATTTGGCATCAATATTGAAATTTGTTGAGCAGCTCAATAAATTAGACACTAATAATGTAAAACCACTAAATTCAATAGTTGATAAATCACTTGAGGCACGAAAAGACAAAGTCAATGATGGTAAGATAAAGGAAGAAATACTAAAGAATTCACCTGATAAAAATAAAGATTTTTTTATTGTACCAAAAGTTGTTGAATAAATATGTCAGATCTTAACCAAAATACTCTTACCCAAATTACAAATTTAATTAAAACAAAAAAAATATCTTCATTAGAGGTAACAAAATTCTTTATTAAAAATATCGAAAAGGCAAAAAAATTAAATTCCTTTATTACAACTTGTTTCGAAAAAAGTCTCAAAGATGCAAAAAACTTTGATAGCAAGAAAAATTATAATGGATTACTTCCTGGCATTCCACTTGCTGTTAAGGATTTATTCTGTACAAAAAATATTAAAACAACCGCTGGAAGTAAAATTCTCGAAAATTTTACACCATCATATGAGTCTAGCGTAACAAATAATTTATGGTCGGAGGGTGCTATAATTTTAGGAAAACTAAATTGTGATGAATTTGCTATGGGATCTTCAAATGAAACTAGCTATTTTGGTAATACAATAAATCCAATAGGAAAAAATCTAGTTCCAGGCGGATCATCCGGTGGTTCTGCAAGTGCATTAGCAGCAAATTTAACACCAGCTACAATTGGTACTGATACAGGTGGTTCAATAAGACAACCAGCATCTTTTACAGGTACTGTAGGTTTAAAACCTACATACGGATTATGTTCACGGTGGGGGATAGTGGCTTTTGCTTCATCTTTAGATCAGGCAGGCCCTATGACTAAAAATGTTGAGGATTGTGCTCTATTACTTGAAGCTATGTCTGGGTATGACCCCAAGGATTCAACATCTATTAATAAAAAAAAAGAAAAATATTCAAAAAATTTAAACGAAAATGTGAAAGGTTTAAAAATTGGGATCCCTAAAGAATACAGGATCGATAATATGCCAAAAGAAATTGATAATATTTGGAATAAAGGAATAGATATTTTAAAAAAATCAGGTGCCACTATAGTCGACATATCTCTTCCACACACTAATTATGCATTACCAACTTATTATATAGTAGCGCCTGCAGAAGCGTCTTCAAATTTAGCGAGATATGATGGAGTAAAGTATGGGTACAGATCTAAAAAAGGCAAAAACCTAATAGAAATGTACGAAAATACCAGGGGCGAAGGATTTGGTAGAGAGGTAAAACGAAGAGTTTTAATTGGAACATATGTTTTATCCTCTGGTTATTATGACGCTTATTATTTGAAGGCACAAAAGGTAAGAAAATTAATTAAAAATGATTTTGATGAGAGTTTTAAAAAAGTAGATGCTATCCTAACTCCTTCTACTCCAAGTTCTGCATTTAAATTTGGGGAAAAAACTAATGATCCAATCTCAATGTATTTAAATGATATATTTACAGTGCCTGTTAATTTAGCAGGTATACCAGCAATTTCCATTCCTGGTGGATTAGATAGCAAGGGCTACCCAATGGGTTTACAATTAATTGGAAAAGCTTTAGATGAGCAAACAATTTTAAATATCGCTTTAACTATGGAAAAAGCTATTAATTTTAAAAATTCAATTAATAGATGGTGGGAAAATTAATGGAGAAAGATAAATTTAATTATTTTATAAAAACTGAAAAAAATAATTGGGAAGTAATTATTGGTTTAGAGGTGCATGCTCAGGTAGTTTCAGACTCTAAACTATTTTCTGGTTCTTCAACAAAATTTGGTGGAAAACCAAACACACAAGTAAGTTTAGTAGACTCAGCCTTTCCAGGAATGCTTCCTGTAATAAATGAATATTGTATAGAACAAGCAGTAAAAACTGGTTTAGGATTAAATGCAAAAATTAACTTAGACTCTATATTTGATAGAAAAAATTATTTCTATGCTGATCTGCCTGCTGGTTATCAAATTTCTCAATATAAAAATCCCATTGTGGGAGAAGGGGAGATAAATCTTGATATGCCGTACGGGAGTAAAAAAATTGGAATAGAAAGATTGCACTTAGAGCAAGATGCGGGCAAAAGTATTCATGACTTAAGTCCCGATAATACTTATGTTGATTTAAACAGATCAGGTGTTGCTTTAATGGAGATTGTAAGTAAGCCAGATCTTAGATCGCCCGAAGAAGTAAATTCTTACGTAAAAAAGCTCAGATCAATAATGCGATATTTAGGTACATGTGACGGCAACATGCAAGAAGGATCTCTAAGAGCAGATGTTAATGTTTCTGTTCGTAAAAAAGGTGAAACTAAATTTGGAACCAGATGTGAAATTAAAAACGTAAACTCAATAAAATTTATGGAAATGGCAATTGACTCCGAAGCAAAAAGACAAGTTGAATTATTAGAGTCAGGCAAATCAATTGACCAAGAAACTAGACTTTTTGATACCAAAAAAAAAGAGACCAGATCAATGCGATCAAAAGAAGAGGCCCATGATTATAGGTACTTTCCAGATCCTGATTTACTTCCTTTAAAAATTGAGAAATCCTTTGTAGATAATTTAAAAAAGAAATTGCCAGAGCTTCCAGATCAAAAAAAAGACAGATACATAAAAAAATTTAATCTTTCACCTTATGAGGCTAATGTTCTTGTTTCTGAGATTGATGTTTCTAAATTTTTTGAAGAGGTAATAAAAACTGCAGACATTAAACTTGCAAAAAATTGGATTATTGTTGAACTTTTTGCTGTTTTAAATGAAAAAAATATTGAAATAAAAAATTCACCGGTTACACCAAAAAATTTAGCCATTTTGATTAATCAAATTTCTTCAGGAAATATTTCAGGAAAGATAGCAAAAGAAGTTTTTGACATTATGGTTAAAACCGGTTTTTCAGCTGACAAAATTATTGAAGATAAGGGTCTTAAACAACAAAGTAATCCTGAAGAAATTAAAAAAATTATTAAAAAAGTCTTAGACAAACACTCTGAAAAGGTCTCAGAGTACAAGTCAGGAAAAGTTAAATTGTTTGGTTTCTTTATAGGTGAAGTAATGAAAATTTCAGCAGGAAAGGCTAATCCAAAATTAGTAAACGAAATCCTCAAAACAGAATTAAAAAAATGAACTATTTAGTTGGAGACATAGGAAACACTAATATAAAGATTTGTAAAATAGATAAAAAATTTAGAATAAAAAATACTTATTTATTTAACTCAAAAAGCTCAAATTTAAAAAAAGAATTAACTACAAAAATTAAAAATATAAATGAAAAAAATTTTAATAAAAAAGTTCTATTTTCAAGCGTAGTTCCTCAAGTTTTTAATAAAATTAAATTTATTTTTAAAAAGAAAAAAATGCAAGTTTATGAAATCAAAAACTTTAATTTAAAAAATTTAATGAAATTTAATATTAAGAAATATTCTCAACTCGGTTCAGATCGTATAGCCAATTCAGTTGGTGCATACTTCAAATTTAAGTCAAATTGTATTGTTATTGATTTCGGCACCGCGACTACATTTGATATTATTAAGTCAAAAGGCATTTATGATGGTGGTGTAATAGCCCCTGGTATTAAACTTTCTATTGAAAATTTATATTCCTCAACCGCACTATTACCGTCATTTAAATTTAAAAAATATCCAAAAAGTTATGGCAAAAATACAATGGAGGCACTTTCGTCAGGTTTTTATTGGGGTTATGAAGGTTTAATAAACAATATTTTAAAAAAAATACATAATAAAAATGGTATAAGTTCAAATCTTATATTAACTGGTGGATATGCTAATTTTTTTAAAAACCGTCTAATCAAAAAAGTGAAAATAGAAAAAAATATTACAATCTTAGGAATTATAGAAATTTATAAAAAGTTTTTAATATGAATAAAAATGAATTAATTTTTTGTCCATTAGGTGGATCTGGTCAAATCGGTGGAAACATGAATTTATATGCGTACGGTAATGAGGAAAATCAAAAGTGGATAATCGTAGACACAGGTGTAAGTTTTGCTGATGACTCTATTCCTGGAGTCGATTTAATTTATCCAGACCCAGCTTTTATTATTGATAAAAAAAATGATTTACTCGGGATCGTTTTAACCCATGCACATGAGGATCATATTGGTGCAATATCTCATATATGGCCAGACTTAAAATGTAATATATATGCTACACCATTTACATCAGTGCTTATTCAAGAAAAATTTAAAGAAAAAAAAATAGATATTTTCAATTATTTAAAAATAGTTAAATTGAATGGTAAAATTGAGCTTGGACCATTTAGTATAGAGTTTGTTAGTTTGACTCATTCAATATTAGAACCTAATGGTCTAAGTATTAAAACACCTGCAGGCATAGTTTTACACACTGGTGACTGGAAAATCGATCCCAATCCATTAATAGGAGATAAAATAAACGAAAAAAAACTTAAAGAAATAGGAAATAACAAAGTTTTAGCTATGATTTGCGATTCAACAAATATTTTTAGTCCCGGAAGAGCTGGTTCAGAATCTGATGTTAGAGAAAACCTTTTAAAAATTATGTCTCTCAAATCTAAAAGAATTATTGTAACTTCGTTTGCATCAAATGTAGCAAGAATGGAAACTATTTTTTATTGTGCCGAAAAGATCAACAGACAAGTTTGTTTGGTCGGTAGATCCATGAATAGAATATTTAAAGCAGCAAAACAGTGTGGATATTTGCAGAATATCCAAAATCCTGTTGATCCTAGAGAAAGCAAAAACTTCCCCAGAGAAAAATTGGTTTTTTTATGCACAGGAAGCCAAGGTGAGCCAATGGGCGCCATGAAGAGAATAGTAAAAGGTATTCATCCAGATGTGTTTATAGAAAAAGGTGATACAGTTATTTTTTCATCTAAAATTATTCCTGGTAATGAGAAAAAGCTCTACTCTTTGCACAACGATCTAGTAAGACAAGAAATTGAATTAGTTACTGAAGAGACAGATTTTGTCCATGTTTCAGGACATCCTAACAGAGATGACTTGAAAGATATGTATAATTGGGTAAAACCAGAATCTATTATACCTGTGCATGGTGAACATAGGCACATGAACGAACATATTAGATTTGCAAAAGAAATGCAGATACCACATGCTCTTAGAATAGAAGACGGGGATGTAGTAAGAATATATCCAGGCCAAAATCCTGAAGTTATTGACAAAGCACCATCCGGCAAAATGTATTTAGATGGAAATATTGCAGTTGGAGAGAATTCTCAGTCAATTAAAGAAAGAAGAAATCTATCTTTGAACGGATATTTGGAAATAACACTAATATTGAATAATAGTGGTAAATTAAACAAGCCTGTAATTTCATACAGAGGAATACCAGAAAATAATTTTGATGAAAAAATTATTTTTGAAATGGAAGACAAAATTTTTAACACTTGCAGATCATTTTCCATGAAGAATAAAAACCAAGAAAAAAACCTTATTGAAACCATAAAACAAAATTGCAGAAAGTTAATTAAAGAAAGAACGGGGAAAAAGCCCTTTACAAATATAAATATTGCTCGATTATAATGCTTTTATCAAAACTTTTTGTACCAATAACAAAAGACTTGCCTGCTGAGGCAAAAATTAAGTCTCATCAATTAATGTTAAGAACGGGAATGATAAGACAATCTTCAACCGGTATTTATTCATGGTTACCGCTTGGATTTAAAATAATGAAAAAAATAGAGAAAATAGTAAGGGAAGAACAAAACAATATTGGTTCTCAAGAAATGTTAATGCCAACAATTCAATCAGCTGAAATATGGAAAGAAAGTGGGAGATATGATGATTATGGTGAAGAAATGCTTAGAATATCTGATCGGCAAAAACGAGAGATGCTTTATGGGCCAACAAATGAAGAGCAAATCACAGAAATATTTAGATCCAGTGTGAAATCCTACAAATTATTGCCGCAAATTTTTTATCACATACAGTGGAAATTTAGAGACGAATTAAGGCCCCGTTTTGGAGTTATGAGGTGTAGAGAATTTTATATGAAAGACGCATATTCATTTGATTTAAACGAGAACGAGGCTTCACTTACTTA
>CACHHJ010000014.1 GCA_902579585.1 uncultured Pelagibacteraceae bacterium | reverse complement strand
GTAAACTAAAATCGAAATTCCATAGAGTTGGTGCATTAAAGGCATACGCCATTATAACTTCGTAGCAAGTCCCTCCCATTAAAATAACTATGCACCAAGAAAAAGCTTTGCCAACTGAAGTACTTAGATGATCTGCAAAAACGATAAATTCCCTCATTATTTATGTTAGTCCAATTAGATTTTAAATTCCATAAAAAAAGGGGGCTTAAAAAAGCCCCCTTTAATTTTTAAAAAAGCTACTAAATTTTAACTTTAGCTATAGCGCCAAACTCATTTTCATAAGCCAGCTTATAATTTGGCTGATTCATGAGTAGGTATTTCATAACTCTTTTAGCGTAAGCTTTTTGAGAAGCAACAATTTTAGCAAAGAATGGATCTTTTTTGACAAAGTCACCTATTACTTTGTCCCATCCTTTTAATTGTTGAGCTAAGATTTCATCTGAAGTTTGATAAACATTTACTTTATGTTGATTCATTAACTTAGATAAATCAGCTGAGTATCTCACTAACGCTTTAAAGTAGTTGTCTGTATTCGCAGCATACGCAGCATTTTTTAGAATAGCCTGATGTTGTGGGCTTAGTCCATTAAATGTCTTCGTGTTTACAGGAATTTCAAACATCTCTTGAGATTGGTGGAAGCTACCTAAGTGGTAATGCTTAGATACGTCTTGCATACCAAACTGTGAGTCTGAAGTTGGGTTGTTAAACTCCGCAGCTTCAATCAGACCAGTTTTCATTGCTGGCTGAATTTCACCGCCTGGAAGTTGTCTTACAACCATTCCCATAGCTGTTAGTACGTTAGTCGCTAAACCAACTGTTCTGTATTTCATACCCTTAACATCAGACACTTTAGTTACGTTCTTTTTGAACCAACCAAATGGCTGTGCAGGCATTGGCATGTGGAAAAGACCAACATAATTGAAACCAACTTTAGAAAGAGTTTCTTCGTAAAGTTTTCTTCCTCCGCCGTACTCCATCCATCCCATAACTTCTTGTGATGACATTCCGTACGATGGTCCTGTTCCAAACAATGATGCTGCTGGATTCTTTCCGTACCAATATGCAGTTACCCAGTGTCCCATATCTAGAACTCCAGAGCTTACTGCTTGACCGATTTCAGATGTTTTAACAACTGCTCCAACTGGTTGAAGATCTATCTTCAATTGTCCAGCTGACATGTCGCCAACCATCTTTGCAAAGTCGCCAGCCATTTCGAAGAATATATTAGCTCCAGAAGGCCAAGCTGCTTGCATCTTTAAAGTTTTAGGAGCACCAAATGCTACATTCGGCATTGCAATAGTTGCTGCCGCTGCTGCACCAGTTGCTGCTGCTGCTTTAAAGAACTTACGTCTTGAAGGAGTTTTTACTCTCTTCAACGTTTTTTCTTTTTTAGACATATTTGTCTCCCTTTAGTTAATTAACTATTGAAATATTTAAGCATAAATAGATTGTGGAGTCTCGAGTTGAATTAAAAAAATTAAATTAGATTCAATTAGAGATTGTACTAATTAATTGTATTTTTACATTTTCCAGTATTAAAAAACTCTTCTATATTACTAATTGCTAGGTCTGCCATCGCAGTCCTAGTTTTTTTAGTAGCGCTACCTAAATGAGGTAAAATGAAAGCTGTGGGTTGGTTTAAATAACCAGAGTTAATTTTCGGCTCTCCTTTATAGACATCAAGACCAATAGCGTATATTTTTCTATTAGTAAGTGCCTCAACCATGGCTTCGTCTTCTATCATGTCACCTCTTGCCACATTTGTAATTATTGCCCCTGTCGGAAAATACTCTAGTGTTTCTTTATTAATAATATTCTCAGTCTCTTTAGTAGCTGGACAACAGATCGATAAAACATCAGAAACAGAGAATAAACTTTTTATACTTTCATGAAATTTTGCTCCATTTTCAATTTCTGGGCTTAGTCTAGATCTATTTCTATAATGTATCTCCATACCAAAACTTTTTGCGATTTTTGCTAAAGCCCTTCCAATTCTTCCCATTCCTAAAATCCCCAATCTTGAACCAGTAAGTTGTTTGCCAATGAGAAAATCTGCTGACCATTTCCAGTTTTCCTTCCTTGCATATTCCATTCCTTCATTAGCCCTTCTACAAGCACCTAAAATTAGTAACATTGCAATTTCAGCAGTTGCATCTGTAAGAACATCTGGAGTATTTGTAACTATGATATTTCTTTTTTTTGCTGCTTGATGATCAATATTTCCAAATCCAACTGCAAAATTAGAAATAATTTTGACAGATGGGGATAAACTATTAATGACCTTTTCGTCAATTTTTTCTGTGAGTGAACTCAAAATACCATCACATCCTTGACTAAGCTCAATAATTTTCTCTTGCGAATAAACCTCATCATTTAAATTAAGTTTTACGTCCCATAATTTAGACGCTCTTTCTTCATTTGATCTTAATAGTTTTCTTGTTACTAGAACTTTTTTTTTCATAAAGATGAAAGGCTTTTGGGTTTTGGGCCGCCTGTATACCAATCAATTACTTCTACCGTATGAAGAATAGGAATTTTGGTTCCATTTGTTATTTGCATTATGCAGCCAATATTTCCAGTAGAAATAAAATCTGGTTTAACTTTATTTATATTTTCAACTTTTTGTTTTAATAATTTCTTTGCGATATCAGATTGTAAAATATTATAAGTACCTGCAGACCCGCAACAAATATGACCATCTGGTATATTGAAAATTTTGTTTCCAGTTTTTTCGAGTAAGTCCATGGGTTGTTTATGCACTTTTTGTCCATGCTGCATTGAACACGCTGAGTGATATGCAATATTATATTTTTTTGTAACTTTACCTGATTTAAAACTTAGTTTTAAATTTTGGTCTAAAAATTCAGTTATGTCTTTAGTTAGCTCAGATATTTTTTTTGCCTTTTTTTTAAGTTCATTGTCATCTCTAAATACAAAACCGTAATCCTTTAAAGTTGTTCCACATCCAGAAGTATTAGAGATTATAGCGTCTAAACCATTTTTTAAATATTCGTCGTACCACATGTTTATATTTTTTTTAAAAGTTTCTTTTGCAAGTTCTTCTTTGCCCAAATGGTGATTTAAAGATCCACAACATTCGATCTCTGGCATGGTCGTTACTTCTACCCCATGTCTTGTTAAAATTCTTATTGTTGACTCATTGATCTGAGGCGAAACCACCCTCTGAACGCAACCAATAAGTAGAGCTACTCTTGCAGTAGGTTTTTTTCTCTCTGCCTTATAAATTTTTTGAAATTTAAGCGTTTTGCTTTGTATTTTTTTTGGAGCAACATCAAGCATGCTTTTTAAATTTCCTGGCAAAAGAAATTTAAAAAGTTGTCCAATTTTAGCGAAAAATATTAAAAATTTAAAAATTTTAGGTTTTGGAAGAGTTTTTGACAAGAAATTCCTAAATAATCTTTGGTAAAAAGGCCTTTTGTAATTTTTTTCAACATAATTTCTTCCATGATCTATCAAATGCATATAGTTCACTCCAGATGGGCAGGTAGTCATACAAGAATAACAGGATAAACATTTGTCTATATGTGAAACTACTTTTTTTGTAGGAGCCTTTTTCTTTTCGATCATCTCTTTGATTAAATAAATTCTTCCTCTAGGACCATCTAATTCGTCTCCTAGCAAATTAAACGTTGGACATGTTGCATTACACATGCCACAATGGACACATTTCCTTAAAATTTTTTCTGAAGACTTGTTATCTTTGTTTTTTAATTGATCTTCTGTAAAATTCGTTTGCATTTAAATTCCTGTATACATTTTTCCTGGATTAAAAATCCTTTTTGGGTCGAAACTTTTTTTTATATTTTGAGAAATCTTAAATTTAATTGGATCAATAGTAAATATTTCAGACGAAGATTTCACGTTTTCTGGTGATTTAATTACTGTTAAGTACCCATTTGCATCGAGTATTCTTTGTCTTATTTGATCAATCTTTTGACTGGATAAGTAGTCTAATTCTAGCCAAATTAATGATCCTCCCCAGTCTAAAAAATAATTGGGATGGAATGTTTTTAGTCTATTTAATAAGTTTACGGTTTCTGAGGGCGGAACAACAGCTCTCAATATATTTTTATCAGTATTTGATAGAGCCTTAAGTGATCTCGTATCCTCCCAAAAAATTTCGGACTGCATTCTATCCAATATTGTTAATTTTTTATCTTCCAAAACTAATTCTTTTGTGAGATTATTTATTCTTTGTTCTGTTGAAATCTTGGTACCCTCAACTCTTATTGCGGTAATTGATCCTGGGTGAGTAAGATCATTAAAAACAAAATTATTTCTCAAATTTCCAGGGTAATACACTGCCCCTGATGGATCATTTGAAGAAGCTATTGCAGATCCCATTATTCCAATCGCATGCTCTAGTGCTAATCCACTAACTATTATTGTTTTAGTCTCTGACTCAAGAGGTAAAACTTTTAGTGTTAGTTCACTTATTACTAAAAGTGTACCAAATGATCCCGTAATTAATTTTGATAAATCATATCCAGTAACATTTTTTACAACTGTACCACCTGATTTAATTTTTTCACCTTTACCATTAAAACCTTTAAATCCAAGAATATGATCTCTTGCGCTGCCAACTTTAAATCTTCTCGAACCTGAAAAATTACAAGATAAAGTGCCACCAACTGTTCCCTCATTTTGATTTTTTTTAAATATTTTTGAGAAATTTACCGGCTCGAAGGCAAGGTGTTGATTATTTTTTTTTAATTCTTCTCTTACGAAATTTATTGGCGTACCAGCTTTAACTTTTATGTATAACTCTTCAGGTTTATAATCGACGATGCCAGAAAATTTTGACATATCTAGAGTTTTTGCACATTGCATTTTTTTACCAATATCTAACTTTGTTTTATTTCCTACAATTTCAATTGGTAAATTTTTTTTATAGCAAAATTTTATTATTTGCTTAATTTCGATTTCATCTTTTGGTTCAAATTTTTCAGTATTAAAATCTAGGGATGTCTGAGAATTTTGATTTATCTCTTCCATGAATATGGAGTCTCCCTTCTTCAGCGCATTTTCTTAAAATTGGATACACTTTTCCTGGATTCAATAGTGAGCTAGGGTCTAAAGAATTTTTAATATTTATTTGTTGCTGTATATCATCATTGTTAAACATCTCACACATTAATTCTCTTTTTTCAATTCCAATTCCATGTTCTCCTGATAAAACTCCCCCGTGCTTGACGCATAGTTTTAGAATATCTTCACCAAACTTTTCAGTTTTCTCTAAAGAAATTTTATCATTTGCATCAAACATAATTATCGGATGTAAATTTCCATCTCCGGCATGAAACGCATTTGCTACTGGTAATTTATATTTTTTTGAAAGTTTAGTAATCTCCCTTAACACTTTTGCTAATTTGCTTCTAGGTATAGTTCCATCAACACAGTAGTAGTCAGGTGCCATTTCTCCACAAGCTGGAAACGCAGCTTTTCTTCCCGACCAAAACTTTGCTCTTTCCTCATCTGATTTACTGATTTTAACACTTGTGCATTTATTTTTTTTACAAATCTCTGCAACTTTTTTTATTAACTCATCTACTTCAGATTTTGTTCCATCTAGCTCTGTGATCAACATGGCCTCGGCTTCTAAAGGGTAACCTGCTTTTGAAAAATTATTTGTTGCTTCAAGCAAAACTTTGTCCATTATTTCCATTCCTGCAGGAATAATACCATTTGATATAATTTCCATTACAGAATTACCCGCATCCTCGATTGTTGGAAAACCTAGAAGTATTGCTTTGACGGTATCTGGTTTTTTTAAAATTTTAACAGTAACCTCAGTTATCACACAAAGTAATCCCTCTGATCCAGTTATCAATCCTAGAAGATCATAGCCTGGGGAATCAAATACTTTTCCACCAATTCTAGTTATGGTTCCATCCATTAAAACTACTTCTACTCCTAAAATATTATTAGTAGTGGTTCCATATTTAAGTGAGTGAACCCCTCCAGAATTTTCTGCAACATTTCCTCCGATTGAACATGCCATTTGGCTTGAAGGATCAGGAGCATAGTAAAAACCTTTATCTTGAACTGCGTGGGTAATAGACAAGTTTGTCACTCCAGGTTGAGCAACGACACATCTATTATCATAATCTATTTCTTTAATCTGATTAAACTTACCAAGACCTAATAAAACACAATCTGCTAAGGGCAACGCGCTCCCAGCTAAACCAGTCCCAGCACCTCTTGGAACAACTTTTATTTTATTTTTATTACAATATGATAATATTTTACTTACTTCACTTGTATTTTCTGGAAGAACCACCATCATGGGTGTTTGTTTATAAGCAGCTAAACCATCTGTTTCATATGGTTTAAGCTCTTCATTTTCAGATAAAATATTATCTCTTTTTGTAAAATCGGCAATGTCATTTACAATTTTATATTTATTTTTTAATATTTGCCTATCAACTTTAGGCATTTTAAGTGAGCTCATATAAATATCTTATATTTATAACTTCATTCGGTCAAAAATTAAATTATTGTTATTTTCTCAAATTTATGAATTTTCTTAAAGAATCTTTTTAATTTTCTCCAATGCCTGAGAAATATTGTCACTAGATGCTGCAAAACTAAACCGAACGTAATCTTTTGCTGTTTTTCCAAATGCTGTTCCAGGTACTATAGCAACACCGGCCTCATGCATGCATTTTCTTGCAAAATCTTTTCCATCCATTCCCGTTCCAATTACTTTAGGAAATGCGTAGAACGCTCCACCTGGTAAACTACATTCGACACCAGGCAAACTGTTTAAACCTTCGTGTATAAGTTTTCTTCTTATTGAAAATTTTCTCATCATTTCTTTAATAGAGTCATCAGGACCATCTAGAGCTGCAATACCTGCAAACTGAGCTGCTGCATTTACACATGAAACACTATTAATTACTAATTTATTAATATGCTCTACAAGATTTTTTGGCCAAAAACTCCAACCCAATCTCCATCCAGTCATTGAATAAGCTTTGCTCCAACCTTCAAGTACTATTAATCTTTCTCTTAAGTCCGGGTAATTGAAAAAAGTAGGCATTTCTTTTCCATCAAAGATTTGCCTGCTATAAATTTCATCACTTAAAATTGTAACATGCGGATGTTTTTTTAATCCCTCTGCTAAAACATCTATGTCGCTTTTATCAACAAAACTACCAGTTGGATTATTTGGATTAATTAAAACAAGCAATCTTGTTTTATCAGTTATCAAAGATAAAATTTTTTCTGGGTTGAATTTCAAATCTTTATCTTCAGTTAAATCATAAGGTACAGATTTAGCTCCAGTAAAATTGATCATAGACTCATAAATTGGAAATGCAGGAGTTGGATGAATTATTTCAACACCTGGTTCACCAAAACACTGAATCGCATAACTCATTGTAGGTTTGCCACCTGGCATTATTATTATTCTCTCAGGATCAACATCTTGATTGTAAAGTGTTTTGATTTTTCTAGTAACAGCTTGCCTACATTCGAGAATTCCATTTGATAAAACATAACCATGGTGGCCATCATCTAAAGCTTTTTTTGCTGCATCTACAATATGTTTGGGAGTTTTAAAATCAGGTTGACCCAATCCTAAATGTATCATCGGCTTGCCTTGCGCCTCTAATTTTTTTGCCTCAGCTAAAACGCTAAATGCAGTTTCTGTACCTAATCTTTCTAAACTTTTTGCTAATTTCATTATTATCTATACGCAATGTTTGTTTTGTTTAAGTCTTTAATTTTTTTACAACCTAATAATATCATGTCTCTTCTAATCTCATCATGCATTCTTTGCAGCAAAGCTTCAACCCCTTTTTGTCCACCTGCGCCTAAAGCGAATAGAAAACCCTTGCCAAAACTACAGGCGGTCGCACCAAGGGACAGTGCTTTTAACACATGGGTTCCTCTTCTTATGCCGCCATCTAAAATAATCTCTATTTTTCCACCTACTGCGTCTGCAATCGCAGGCAGTTGATCGAAGGGTGCCCTAGATCCATCTAGTTGCCTTCCACCATGATTAGATAGCATTATTGCTGACGCTCCTATTTGTACAGCACGTTTGGCATCCTCTACAGACATAACTCCCTTTATAGCAAAAGGTCCGCCCCATTTTTTTATACAGTACTCGGCATCCTTCCAGCTCATTTTTGGATCATATTGTTCATTTATATACTCCATTACTCCCTTTGCAATGCTACTTCCATTTTTTGTGAAATGAGAAACATTTGCAAGCTTAAATTTTTCATTAGTCAGATAATTTACAGACCACATAGGATGTAACGCAAAACTTAATAAACTTTTAAAAGTGAGTTTAGGAGGAGTCGTGAAACCCCATCTGTGATCTCTTTCTCTATTTCCCGCTACAACAGTATCTACTGTTAAGCACATTGCGTTAAATCCAGATCTTTTACATCTTTCAATCAGATTATCCGTTAAACCTTGGTCCTTATGTATATATAATTGAAACATTTTTGGTCCCCCAGAAACATTCGAAATTTCTTCGATTGAGCTAGTGGCCATTGTTGACATGCTATAAAAAGTTCCAAATTTCTCCGCCGCTCTTGCACTAGCTTTATCTCCATCATGGTGGTAAAGCCGCTGCATTGCTGTTGGAGATAAAAAAATTGGAATTTTAATTTTTTTTCCAAGAACCTCTGTAGTAAGATCTGGTTCACCAACACTAGTTAAAATACTTGGAACTAAATCGCATTTAGAAAATGACTCGGTATTTCTCCTCAAAGTTACCTCATCATCTGCACCTCCGTCTATGTAATGAAAAATAGGTGCAGGTAAATTTTTTTTTGCTAACTTTTTAAAATCATCAAAATTATAACAATCATTCAATCTCATTTTATGTGATTATTTAAAACTTTTTAAGAAAGTTGAACATGTAACTATTTGCACCAGGATTTTTATCCCCTAAACTCGCATTAGATACATGATTATAAGATAAGCCCAAATTTGTGCCTTCTGTTAAGTCGAGTGACATTTGAACTTCGCTTTTAAACTCTAATGGGTGTCCTAAATCTTTCCCGTCCCCTTTGCTGTATAAACCTGGTGTAAAACTTGGTGTTATATTTAATTTTCCAAAAGAATAATTAGTTTCAACACCTGTATAAATATAGGTTGCTGCATCTTGAGTTATCATAGCGCCTGTAACTGGAGAAATTCTTCCAAAAATCGTATCTCTATATAAATCCTCGTTTTGATGTTCAACACCGTAAAGAACTGACCTTTTGCCATCATCACTAAAATCAAACATACCAGTATAAAAATTTATTCCATTATTTTTTTCATCAGAAAAACTAGGCACGTTAAAAAATAAAATACCAATTAAAATGTATGCAAGTTTATTTTTAATTTTCATATTTAAAAAATACAATTTAAATTCAAAAAAGTATACAGTTTATTGCTTTGTTTTTTCAGTACTTTTTCTTATGACCAAATACAAAAAAATCCCCCCAAGAATAAACAAAACATACGGCATGAACCATAAAAAATAACTATTAGCTTTCAAAGGTGTATTAAACAAAATCCAGTCTCCATATTTATCTGATAAAAAATTATAAATCTCTTTTTTACTTAAACCTTCTTTTACCTTATCATTAACAACTTCCTTTATCGTTAATGCAAAATCAGAGTTGGAGTCTGAGATTGTTTGTCCTTGACATACCAAACATCTTAAATTTTTTAAAATCTCATATGTTTTATTTTCATTACAATAAGAAATTGAATTGGAGAAAAATAATACAATTGTTAATAATAATATTTTCATTTGTTTACTATTCGGTTGATTTCCTTCACATCCTTATTATTGATGGGGCCAACATATTTTTTTAATATTTTCAATTCATTATCTATCAAAATTGTTTCAGGAATTCCATAAATACCAAAATTTATAGATTTTTTCCCTTCAGGATCTTTTGTTAAAATAAAAAAAGGATCACCCATATCACTTAAAAACTTTAAAGCATTTTTTTTTCTCATCTTTAAAGTTTACACCAATAATTTTTAGATTAGAATTTTTAGATAGTTCAACAAGATGCTTGTGTTCTTTTCTACATGGACCACACCAAGATGCCCAAAAATTTAATAAACTAAATTTGAACTTAGCAAGTTCTTTAGTGCTAAATTCCCCATTTTTATCAAAATAATTTAATTCAACTTCAGGAAGTTTTTTGCCAATATTCTCTTGGGTCGTATAAACTTTATTTTTACCTAAACTTAAATAAAGGACAATAAAAATAAATATAGCAATTGAGTAGAGTAAAACTAGATATTTTTTTCTCATATTTTTTTTCTGAACCTTGTAAATTGCAATATGCCTCCCAACGAAATTAGTAAAACGGAAAACCAAATAAAATTCATAAAAGGTTTTTTTTGGAATTTTATGTTAAAAACATCTGTGCTAGAAATATTACTCATAGTTAAATAGCTATCAGAAAATAATCTAGTATTTATTGATGCTTCATAAGTAATTGTTTCAGGTTTATTATATACTCTAATTTCTGGCGTCAGATTTTGGCTAGTTGAATTTTTATTGTCTGTTATTTCAAAATAACCTTTTGCAGACTTGAAGTTATTTTTGGAGAATGTCTCTAAGTTATTAAATTTAATTGTATAATTTTTAAAGCTCCTTTCATCACCAACTTTTGCATTAAAACTTTCCTCAATAGAAAATATTTGATTAAGTGATATTGAGAAAATTAACATTCCAAATCCAAAATGAGAAATAATTCTAGATAAATTAATGCTTTTATTTTTGAGTTTTTCAAAAAAGTCAAAAATAGTTTGTGTAATCAGATAAGTTGAAAATAATAATATTAATAACAACAATATGCTGCTCTCTTTTATTAAAATAAAAATTATAATAAATAAAATTACAGCTATAAATAAAACAATATTAAATATACCAATCTTTTCAGGCGATATCCATTTGTGCTTTGGACCTGATGTCATCAAGAATAGCAGCGGGAGTAAAAATGGAGCTAAAATAAAATTGTAATACGGTGGTCCAACTGATATTTTTTGTCCAGTTAAGGTATCAAGAAAAACTGGGTATAAAGTTCCAATTAGTACAACAGCCAAAAAAAATATCATAAACCAATTATTTAACAAAATAAAAGACTCCTTTGAAAAAATTTTATAATTTTTATTTTCATTGGGTGCATATTTGAAAAAAATATAGATTGATGAAAAAACCATCAAAGCTAAAAAAGACAAGATGAACAAACCTCTTGATGGATCATTTGCAAACGTATGTACAGAATTTAATATTCCTGACCTAACCAAAAAAGTTCCAACCACGCTCATAGTGAAGGTCAAAATACTTAAAATTATTACCCACGAGTAAAGGCCGATTCTTCTCTCCAAAACTAAAACCGAATGAAGTAATGCAGTCATTAAAAACCAAGGCATCAAAGAAGAATTTTCAACCGGATCCCAAAACCAAAAACCGCCCCACCCTAATTCATAATAGGCCCAGATTGATCCAACAAGAATACCTAAAGTTTGAAACGACCATGAAACAGAAACCCAAGGTTTAATTGTCGTTGCTAACGACTTTGAGTCCACCTTCGTTATTAAAGCTGCTAAAGCAATAGAAAAATAAATCGAAGAACCTACAAATCCGACATAAAGAAGCGGAGGATGAATAGCTAATGCAGGGTCTTGTAAAATAGGATTTAATCCCATTCCCTCAGTTGGAACTGGATATAGTAATGAGAAAGGATTTGAATTTGTTAACAAAAAAATTAAAAAAGTTGAAATTAATATATTTTGAAAAATAAGAGTGTAGAGCCTAAAGTTTTTATTTTTATTTTCATCTAAAATCAAAAATAAAAATGAAAATAATACTAAAATATTTATCCATAACAATAAGCTACCTTCATGGTTCCCCCAAGTACCAGAAATCTTATAGAATAAAGGCTTGGTAGTATGTGAATTTTCATAAACATTAATTAATGAAAAATCTGAAATCACATATGCCATAATAAGTGTTATAAAACTTAAAAAAGTTAAAAGGATTTGTAAAAAAGAAAACTTATATATTTTTTTAGATATTCTATTGCTAGATAATTTTAAATCGTAATAAGATAAATATAAAAGAGATAGAGACAATAACAAAGAAATGGTTGTGACTGCTATACCAAAACTACCTAGCATTTTGCTTTAAACTTTCTTTTATTTCCGGGGGCATATAATTTTCATCATGTTTGGCTAAAATTCTTTTGGCTAAAAAAAATTTTTTATCTTGTAATTTTCCCTCAGCAACTACTCCTTTGCCCTCTGCAAAAAGAGCTGGGACTGTTCCTTGATAAATAACAATGATTTCTTTTTTGTAGTCTGTAACTATAAATTTGATTTCGTTATTATCTGTTTTTACTGAACCTGGTTTAACCATACCCCCCAATCTAATATTGTTTTTA
>CACHHJ010000013.1 GCA_902579585.1 uncultured Pelagibacteraceae bacterium | reverse complement strand
TAAAGTAATAATAAAAATTTAAATTTACCCCTAGGAGTTTTTTTATCCCCTTCCCTTTTATTGGAAGTCAACCCCCTTTTTCCTATTGAGCATTTTATTTTATAGTTATAAAAGTAAAGATATTTTTTTTTTAAAATTATATGCATAATAATAATTATTCAGTTAACGTTGCCTGCTTATGTGAGAAAAATTTTACCAAGTCTTTAGAAGAAATAAAATCTTTTTTTTCATTTAAAATGCTTGTACTTGACTTAAATTCTGAAAAGTACAAAAATTCAAAATTTGACGCAATAATTGTAGATCATGAAATGTTTGATAAAATTCCAAGAAATTTATTAAGTTTACCAAAAATTCTTATAAATAAGAAAAAAAATTCAATTAGCAATGCAGAAATAATATTCAAATTACCATTAAACATACTTAAGTTTAACAAGGACGTTATCGAATTATGCAAAAAGAATGAATTCAAAAAAAATTCATTGATCGAAATAAAAGATTATATACTTGATAAAAATCAAAGAATTTTGAAAAAAGGGGCAAAAGTTTTAAAAATTACTGAGAAAGAAATTAATTTTATTTGTACTTTAAAAACTTCAGAATTTCCTTTAGGCAAAAAGTATATATTAGAAAAAATTTGGCAATATTCTTCAGATACCGAAACTCATACAATAGAAACTCATATTTATAGATTAAGACAGAAAATAAAAGAAACTTTTGACGATAAAGACTTTATAAAAAATACGAAGGACGGTTACACGTTTTGAAAAGAAGAAATAAATTTGCCAGAGACTTGTTTTCTGCAAAGTACAAAAAAAGAATTATAAAACCAAAAAAAGGCAAAGGAAGCTATAGTCGAAAAAAAATTAAGAAAGTCTAGCTCCAATTTTTTGAATAATCATTGAAGACATCTCAGTTCCTTTTTTTAAACTTTCTTTAATTGTAAAATTATTAATATAACCATGTAAAAAACCTGCTGCAAATAAATCCCCTGCACCTGTTAAGTCCACAATTTTTAAATTCTTCTGAATTCCGAATTCAACAACTTCATCATTTTTTATTGCTATACTACCTTTTTCACCTCTCGTGATAACAATTAATTTTCCGAGACTTTTTCCAAATGAAACAACCTCATCAAAAGTTTTTGCATCAATCAAGGATGAAATTTCTTGTTCGTTCGCAAAAATAACATCTAGTGAATTTTTTACCAAATCTAAAAAGTTTATTTTGTGCCTATCAACACAGAATTTATCAGAAAGCGACATAGCAGTTTTTTTTGAGTTTTTTATAGCTTTTTCAAACGCTTTTTTTGGATGGCCCTCATCCCAAAGGTAACCTTCAAAAAATGTAATTTCGCTTTTTCTTATTACATCAATTTCAATATCAGACTCATTTATTTTTCCTGCAATTCCTAAAAAAGTACACATTGTCCTTTCGGAGTCTGGAGTTATTAAAATTAAACATGTTCCAGTAGGAGTTTCTTCATTTTTTTTTGAATAAAAAAATTTTACTTTCTCTTTTTTTAATCCTTCTTCATATTTATTACCAAATTTGTCGTTATTAATTTTCCCAATAAAACCAACCTTATTATTTAATTGTGAGAGCCCAACAATTGAATTAGCAACAGACCCACCCGAAACTGTGTCTTCAATTTTTAAATTAGACGTGATAGCCATAAATTCATTTTTATCGACTAATTTCATAGTGCTTTTGGTAAGATTGTGTTTGGTTAAAAAATTGTCATCAACCTTACAAATCACGTCAACAATTGCATTTCCGATTCCTAAGACTCTCATATATTATGCTTTTTTAGTTTTTATAGGGTTTTTTCTGTTAGGATAACAAGTGGTACAAATTTTACAAGTGATACCATAGCATTCTCTTGCTTTACAATATTCACGACCATACCAAATTATTTGAAGGTGAAGCTTATTCCAGAATTTCTTTGGAAAAATCTTTTTTAGATCTTTTTCTGTCTGAATAACGCTTTTTCCATTAGTTAGTCCCCATCTTTGAGCAAGCCTATGTATATGTGTGTCCACTGGGAAGGCTGGATAGCCAAAACCTTGAGACATTACTACACTAGCTGTTTTGTGTCCAACACCAGGTAATTTTTCAAGCTCCTCATAAGTCCTTGGTACTTTGCTATGATGTTTTTCAATCAAAGTTTTTGATAAATAATAAATACTTTTTGCTTTTACTCTAAAAATACCAATTTTTTTGATTAATCTTTCAATCTTTTTTCTGCCTAATTTTACAAAATGTTCAGGTTTATTGTATTTTGGGTAAATTTTTTTTGTTACATTATTTACGTTAACATCAGTACATTGTGCAGAAAGTAGAACTGAAACTAAAAGAGTAAAAGTATTCTTATAATTCAAGGGAATGGGTACTTTAGGATAAGTTTTATTTAATAGCCTTAAAATAATTTTAGATTTATTTTGATTATTCACTTTCTAGTACTTTTTTTTTTGCTTTTTTAAACTCTTCTTTTGTTAAATCACCTGATTTATACATTTCTCTTAAAATACTCAACTGGCCAGTTATATTTTGAGTTGAACTTTTTATAATCTCCGAATTAACTAAATCTATATTTTTGCAGCTCTTATCTCTCATAATTTTTAATAAATGATATGTTCTATCATTGGCAGCTTTTATAGCTTTATCTGCGTTATGAAAAGTTGTAGCCATTGCAGGCCAAAAAAGGATCATCCTCGCCATATTGCCCCCTGTATTTTCCTTTTCATACAAAGCATCTCTTTTGAATTTTTGAGTTTGGGCAACTGAGTTTTCAAGTTCGTTACAATTTTTTTTTTCATCTAGTGGATCTTTCACAACGACAACCTCAGGTGTTGCACAAGATAATAGAAATACAAAAATTAAAAGCAAGTATCCAGTTTTCACTCAGAAGAACTTATTTAAAATCTATCTAAAATTCAAAAGATTTCTCATAGAATATAGACCTGGTTTTTTACTTATTAACCACTTTGCAGCAGCTAACGCCCCTTCTGAATATAAAGCTCTATCAAACGACTCGTGATTTAGAGTTACTATTTCTTTTCCACTTGAGAATTTTACCTCATGTTCACCCACAACTTTACCTTTTCTCAGCGAATTAAAATTTATTTTTTTACCAAAAGGGAATTTTTTTTTGTTAAAATATTTTTTTCCCATAATTTTATTAAGAGCTACTTTTTTGCCATTTGCTATACCTTTTCCAAGCATCAGAGCTGTGCCTGAAGGATGATCTTTTTTATGTTTATGGTGCACTTCATAAACTTTGCTTAAAAAACTATTTCCAAGCGATCTAGACGCAATTTCTGTTAGATAAACTAATAAATTAACCCCTAGGCTCATGTTTCCAGCCTTCAAAATAGGTATTTTTCTTGAATATTTTTTTATTAATTTCTCTTCTTTATTTGAAAAACCTGTCGTCCCGATAACTACTCTTTTTTTTAACGCTGATGCATATTTTAAAATTGCCAGAGTACATTTAGGTACTGAAAAATCTATAATAACTTGTGCATTTTTAAAGGCATTTTTTGAATTAATTTGAAGTTTCAAACCTGAAACTTTTTTATTTAAAATCTTACTTTCAGTTATTGATGTAATTTTGAATTTTTTATCTTTTTTAGACGAATTTATAATTTGTTGGCCCATTTTTCCTAGACCCCCGGTTATAGCTATATTTATTTTCTTCATTTATTTTCTCCAAAATTTTTTAGCTTTTTCAAAAAAACTTTTAATTAATGGATTAGATTTAGTATCCTCTAAAGTTTTAAATTCAACAAGTAATTCTTTTTGTTTTTTTGTTAAAGATGTTGGTACTTCTGTAACTATTCTAATGTAAAGATCACCAATTATATTTCTCCTTAATATTGGCATTCCTTTCCCTTTCAGCCTGAGTTGTTTACCGCTTTGAGTTCCCGATGGGATTTTAATTTTTGTCCTACCGCCATCTATTGATGGCACTTCAACAGTTGCTCCTAAGGCTGCATCAGCAATCGAAATCGGTAGTTCATAATAAAGATTTTCTTCCGATCTTTTAAAAATACTATGAGGCTCAACTGATATAAACAGATACAAATCACCATTCGAACCACCTTTTGTGCCTGCCTCACCTTTACCAGCAAGCCTTATTCTAGTTCCGTCATCTACTCCTTTTGGAATTTTGACAGCAACCGTTTCATTAGATTGAGTTTTTCCCGCGCCTGTGCAGCTCGAACAAGGATTAGATATTTTTTCACCCTCACCGCTACATTCAGGACAAGTTTGTTGAATCGTAAAAAATCCTTGACTAGATCTTATTTTGCCTTGCCCATTACAATAGCTACAAGAGGTTGGCTTAGATCCAGGTTTAGCACCACTGCCAGAACAAGTTTTACATTTCTTGTAAGTCGTGTAACTTATATTCTTTTCTGTACCTGTGAACGCATCATTAAGCTCAATAGAGACATCATATCTTAAATCACTGCCTCTATTGTTAGTTCTGCTTCTCCTAGATCTTCCTCCACCGCCGAAACCAAAATCTCCAAAGTCACCAAAGACATCCTCAAAAATATCTGAAAATGATGAAGAAAAATCAAAATTGCCAAATCCCCCTTGACCCCCACTTTGGAAAGCTGCGTGACCAAATTGATCATAATTCGATTTCCTTTTATCGTCCGACAAAACATGATAAGCCTCACTGGCTTCTTTAAATTTTTCTTCAGCAGCTTTGTCACCTTTGTTTTTGTCGGGATGAAATTTGAGGGCTAATTTTCTGTATGCTTTTTTGATTTCTTCTTTATTTGAAGGTTTATTAACACCTAAGATTTCGTAATAATCTCTTTTTGACATAAGAAGCTTTGCTCCTACTTATTCAGTCTTAGGCTCTTTTTTCTTTATCTTCTTTTGGATCTACAACTTCAGCATCAACAACATTATCTTTTTCCTTACCTTCATTGTCTTTATTGACTTTACTATCTTGGTTTTTAGCTGATTTGTCATTTGATTTTTGCTGACTTTTATAAACTGCTTCTCCCAGTTTCATTGAGGCCTGTATCAAAGACTGGGTTTTTTTCTTAACTTCCTCAGTATCAGTGCCCTTAAGCGAATTTCTTAAATCAGAGACAGCCGTTTCTATCGCTTTCTTTTCAGTCTCACTAATTTTAGACCCATGCTCTTTAAGGTTTTTCTCTGTTGAATGAATCATTGTGTCTGCTTGATTTCTTGCGTCAACAGACTCCCTCTTTTTCTTATCTGATGCTTTATTTGCTTCTGCATCTTTTACCATATTATTTATTTCTTCATCTGATAGTCCGCCAGAAGCTTGAATTTGTATTTTTTGTTCTTTTCCTGTGCCTTTATCTTTTGCAGAAACATTTACAATACCATTTGCATCTATGTCAAAAGTTACCTCTATCTGTGGAACACCTCTTGGTGCAGGCGCAATTCCAACAAGTTCAAAATTACCCAAAACTTTGTTATCTGCTGCCATTTCTCTTTCACCTTGGAGTACTCTTATAGAGACTGCTGGCTGGTTGTCTTCTGCAGTTGAAAAAGTCTGGCTTTTTTTCGTTGGTATAGTTGTATTTTTGTCTATTAACTTTGTGGAGACGCCCCCTAGAGTTTCGATGCCAAGTGATAACGGAGTTACATCCAGCAACAAAACATCTTTAACATCCCCTTGTAAAACTCCTGCTTGAATAGCAGCACCCATTGCGACTACTTCATCAGGATTGACACTTTTATTTGGATCTTTACCAAAAAAATTTTTTACAGTTTCAACTATTTTTGGCATTCTTGTCATACCCCCAACAAGAACAACTTCATTTATTTCTGCTGCTGAAAAACCTGAGTCCTTAAGAGCTGTTTTGCACGGTTCTAAAGTCCTCTCAACCAAGTTTTCAACTAATGCTTCTAGTTTAGCTCTAGTAAATTTTAAGTTAATATGTTTTGGCCCCGTTTTGTCTGCTGTAATAAATGGAAGATTAATTTCTGTTTGTGTTGCAGAAGACAATTCAATTTTTGCCTTTTCTGCCGCCTCTTTTAATCTTTGCAAGGCGAGTTTGTCTGATTTTAAATCAATCCCATTATCTTTTTTAAATTCTGAAACTAAATAATCAACAACGGCATCATCAAAATCCTCACCACCTAAAAAAGTATCCCCATTTGTAGATTTCACTTCAAATACTCCATCGCCTATTTCTAATATTGAAACATCAAAAGTACCCCCGCCAAGGTCATATACAGCAATCTTTTTTCCACCTTTTTTATCCAAGCCATACGCTAATGATGCTGCAGTAGGTTCATTTATAATTCTTAAAACTTCAAGACCAGCAATTTTTCCAGCATCCTTCGTAGCTTGTCTTTGAGCATCATTGAAATATGCAGGAACAGTTATAACCGCCTGTGTTACCGGTTGTCCTAAATACTTTTCAGCAGTTTCTTTCATTTTTTGAAGAATAAAAGCAGATATTTGAGATGGCGAATATTTCTTACCTTTAGCTTCTATCCAAGCATCATTATTGTCTGATTTAACAATTTTAAAAGGAACTTTTGCGACATCTTTTTTTACAGATTGATCATCAAAAGTTCTTCCTATTAATCTTTTAGCTGCAAAAATCGTATCATTTGGATTTGTGACTGCTTGTCTTTTCGCGGGTTGACCAACTAGTTTTTCATCTTTCTCAAGAAAGGCAACTACAGAGGGAGTTGTTCTTTGGCCTTCGGCATTCTCAATAACCTTTGCCTGTTTCCCATCCATTATTGCGACACAAGAATTGGTTGTTCCTAAGTCTATTCCGATTACTCTACTCATAATACCTTATATATGGTGCTTGTTTTCTCTTATGCAAGGTTAGTTTAAGATTTTTTTTCACTTTTTGCCTCATTTTTTGGATCTTTTTGTTGAATTTTTTTTGAAACAGCTACTAAAGATGGTCTAAGCAATCTGTCCCCATACATGTAGCCAGCTTGAATTTCTTGGATTATATGCCCAGGCTCGACTTTAGGGTTTTCAATTTCAGTCATTGCTTGGTGAAAGTTAGGGTCAAATTTTTTATTGTTAGTATCAATTTTTTCAATTTTATTTTTTTTGAAAATAGAAAGCATATCTTTCTCAATAATTTCAATATTTTTTAAAAATTTATCTAAATCTTTATTATTTTTTAAGGTCTCATCGTCTTTAATGGAATTATGTGCCCTTCTTAGATTATCTAATATTGCTAAACTTTCTCTTGCGAAATTGAAACCTCCAAAATCAATAGCCTCTTTTATCTCTTTCTCAAATCTATTTCTCTGGTTTTCTATTTCAGCTAAAGATCTTAACAATTTGTCTTCTGAACTTTTTAATTGTTCCTCAAGAGGCAATTTTTCTTCTCCTTTAGAGGGGTTCTTTTTTTTATCTATCTTACTTTCATCATTCAAATCATTCATATTTGATATATAGTTACAAATTATTTAATTTCTAGGCATATGTATAAAATTAATAAAATACTTATTGGGACCCATAATAAGGGTAAATTTAAGGAGATTTCAGACTTATTACCTAAAAAAATTGAGAAAATTTCACCTGTTGAGCTTGGAATTGAAAGTCCAGCAGAAACTGGAAAAACATTTTCTGAAAATTCTTTGCTTAAAGCTAAATTTTTCTATGAAAAATCTAATTTAGTAACATTGTCGGACGATTCTGGATTGGAAGTTGAATGTTTAAATAATGAGCCTGGGATTTACTCTTCTAGATGGGCTGACCAGTACGGTGGATTTGATAAGGCCATGACTGAAATTTTAACAAAAGTTAAAAAAGTAAATAAAGGAACAAAGGCAAGATTTGTTAGTAGTCTAACCATTTATATTGATGGGGGAAAAACCATAACAGAAACTGGTAAAATAGAGGGAAAAATATCTGAAAAAAAAGGTTTAAACGGATTTGGATACGATCCAATATTCATTCCAAATGGATATACAAAAACTTTCGCTGAAATGGAATATAAAAATAAATTATTAATTGACCATAGATTTATTGCATACAAAAAACTAGAAAAGAAAATCAAAAATTATATTTTGTAAAATTTCCATTATCAATTTTATATATATTTAATTTTTGAATTACTTTATTTTCAGAAATATTAAATTTACCGGCCTTTCCTTTAATATCTTTTTTAAAGTTAAAATTATTTATAGATTTTATTTCTCCAGATCTTTTCCATGCATAATAAATTAATCCAACAGCATCATAACTCAATATAGATATCTCGGTTGGTTTATAATTATAAATATTATAAAAACTATCATTAAAAATTTTGAAATTTTTATAATTTATTGAAGGAAAGTAAAAATTTTTGATTGATGTTTCCTCAAATAAACTTTGATCGAACCATTGATTACTGGTTATTATTAATATCTCTTCATCAGAAACATCTGTATAAGCTAGAGAAGTGAGAACACTTTTTAAACTGTCACCAAAATCTAAAATAATTATGGAGTCAAAATTTACTTTTCCTAGTGTGTATTTTTGCTTTAACTTATTTAGTTCTTTCAGATCTTTTAAATCATCAGACTTCTCTAATTTTTTAACTCTTGAGTCTAAATTTAGTTTCCTTTGTTTATAATTTGTCACTTTTTCAATTTGTTTTGTTAACTTTTCTGGATCCTGGTCATATTTATATATTTTAGAGTTTTCAAAGTTTACTAATGAAATGTTTTTTTCTATATGTTTCGTATAATTATTTTTTGGAAATAATATCACTGTTTTTTTTCTTTTTTCCTTTTTAATAAAATTTTTTATTGATAACAATTGAGACTCTAGATTAATTCCTAGCATCAATATGTTTTTGTTTATATTCGAGCTCATGTTTGATAAAGATATAAAAACTAAGTCTTGGCAGGCAAAAAGTTTATTTGTAAATTTTGCTTCTACAGGTCCAATAACTACTCTTATTCCATTATTCTGAAATTTTTCACAAGCGTTTGTTAATTTTTCATTTTTAGATCCCGAGTCCTCCGGAAATATTTTTATTTTTGGGTTCCCCAAATCGTGTAATGCAATATTTATGGAATATAAGATCTCTTCACCCAATTTTCGAAGCTCACCAGAAAATGGTGCCAAAACACCAATTTTTAATAATTCTTGATTTTTATCCTCAGCTGAAAAAACATAAGTATTAAAACTTATAAGTAGATAATATAAAATTATTAAAGCAAATTTTTTCATAAATATGAATAATTTTTTACCAGGTTTATACATTGTTTCAACTCCAATAGGTAATTTAGAAGATATTACATTAAGAGCTTTGAATGTACTCAAAAATTCTGACAAAATTTTGTGTGAGGATACAAGAAGATCAATAAAATTGTTAAATCATTATAAAATTAAAAATAAACTAATTTCATATCACAAATTTAATGAAAAGAGATCGTTAAAGCTTATAGTTAATTCTATTTTAGATGGAGAAAAAATAGCACTCATCTCAGATGCTGGCACACCTGTTTTATCTGATCCAGGTTCACTTCTTTTAAAAGAATGTATTAAAAAAAATATTAAAATTTTTCCAATACCAGGCACATCAGCAGTAACAACAGCGGTTAGCATATCTGGTTTTGATGATAAGTACCTTTTTTATGGTTTTTTACCTAAAAAAGAAAAACAAATAGATACAGTTTTAAGAAATATAAAAGACTATAATTTTAGTATTGTATTTTTTATACCCGCAATAAAAATTAATTTTTATATTAAATTATTTAAAAAATATTTTTTAAATAGAGAAATACTTGTTGCAAAAGAGATGACGAAAATACATGAGAATTTTTACAGAAAAAAACTTAAGTATTTTGATGGTTTCGAAAGCAAAATAAAAGGTGAATTGACTGTAGTATTATCAGAAATAAACAAAAAGTATACTTCTAAAGAAAATAAAGTTGATAGTAAGACTCTAAAAATTGAAATAGGCAAATATTTAAAAAGATATTCTTTGCGTGATGTAGTAAAATTGATTTCTGAAAAAAATAAATTATCAAAAAAAGAAGTTTATGATTTATGCCTAAAAATAAAAAACTAGTACCAATATTTTCAAGTTTACTTTTAATTTTTTTACTTTTAAATTCTTGCGTTGGAAGTTCATCAGTTGGTGTATTTGGTTCAGGCGTTAGTATTGCTTTCGATCCGAGGACAGTTGGAATGCAAATTGATGACTCAATTATGCAAAAAAATTTAATAGGAAGACTTACATTAACTGAAAAAAAATATTTACTTTCAATAAGTGTAAAAGTTTTGGATGGAAATATATTTCTATCTGGGAAAGTCGATGAACCTGAGGAAAAACTTAAAATTACTAAATTAGCTTGGGAGACAAAAGGAGTAAGGTCAGTAAAAAGTGCAATAAGTATAAAAGGTCAAACAAATTTTAAAGGCACAGCCAAAGATATTTTAATAACATCACAGCTAAGAACTGCATTAATTTTTAATAAATCTATTAAAGCCACAAATTATAATATTGATACCATTAATGGAAAAACTTACATTTTTGGTATTTCAATCACAAGAGACGAGAAAAGGGAAGTAATTAACGAAACTAAAAATATTTACGGTTTAAAGGAAGTAATAGCGAGTATAATTTTAGTTGAGGATTTAAGTAGAAACAAAAACTAATTCTTTTTTTTGCTCTTATAATCTATAACTTCAGATGAGAAGGCGGCAACAGAAGCCAAGTTTAAAATATCATTCGGTGAGGATCTTAATGGTGCGATTTCAATAGGCAAACCTAAACCAATTAAAAGTGGACCAATAGTTTTAGCACCACCAATAGTTCTCATAAGCTTAGTTGATATAGCGGCACTATGAAGTGCAGGCATTATTAGAATGTTTGCATTACCAACTATTTTGGAGAACGGATAAGTCTCTTTATATTTTGGATTCAAAGCAACATCAGGCTGCATTTCTCCATCAAAATCGAAATCAACCCTTCTATTTTTTAAAATTTCAATTGCCTCTCTAACATGTTTTGTGTTTCTAGATGAAGGTTTGCCAAATGTCGAATGGGATAAAAATGCCACTTTTGGATCGAAACCAAATAATCTTGCAACCCTGACACTTGACATAGCAATTTTAATCAAATCCTCTGCAGAGGGAAAGTCATTGACTTGAGTATCAGCAACGAAAACAGTTTTTTTAGGAGTTATAAGCAGGTTAAGGCCAAATAATATTTCCCCAGGTCTTGCATCTACAACCTTTCCAAGACTTTCAATGGATGCAGCATAGTGCCTTATATTTCCTGTTACCATTGCATCTGCGTCCCCGCAATCAACCATTGAAGATCCCCAAATAATTCTGTCATTTCTTATAAGCCTATCAACATCTCTCTCCAGAAGACCCTTTCTTTGTAATTTTCCATACAATTTTTTTGTATACTCTTCCCTCTTTTCTTTATTAGTTGAATTCACGACTTTAATTTTATAGTTTTCATCTAGACCTATCTCTTTGAGCTGCTCTTTAACTCTTTTCTCATTTCCAATTACAATTGGCGTTCCTAATCGACTATTTTTATAGGCAACTGCTGCTTTTAACATATTCTGATCTTCTCCCTCGGCAAAGACAACAGTTTTGGGTCTCTTTTTTACCTGCGCATTAATACCCTGCATTATGCTCATGGATGGATCTAGCCTATTAGTTAATTGATCTTTGTAAGTTTCAATATCTGGAATTTTTTTTCTTGCTACACCACTTTCTATTGCTGCTTGAGCAACTGCTGCCGGTATTCTACTTATTAATCTAGGATCGAAAGTAGATGGAATAATATATTCTTTTCCATAATGAGGTCTTTCACCTCCGTAAGCATTAACTACTTCATCCGGAACTTCCTCTCTTGCAAGTGAAGCTATTGCTTTAGCCGCTGCTATTTTCATCTCTTCGTTTATTTCTTTTGCTCTAACATCAAGAGCACCTCTAAATATATAAGGGAAACCAATTAAATTATTAACTTGATTTGGATAGTCTGATCTACCAGTAGCAACTATTGCGTCCGATCTTACCTCATCAACTAATTCGGGTTTTATTTCAGGATCAGGATTTGCACATGCAAATATGATAGGATTTTTTGCCATAGACTTCACCATATCTTTATCCAAAACATTTTTTGCGGACAAACCTAAAAAAACATCTGCACCCTTCATTGCATCTTTCAATGTTCTTAATTTTGTTTCTACTGCATATGCAGATTTAAACTGATCAACATTATCCCTCCCTTTATAAATAACTCCTTTTCTATCAAGCATAATTATATTTTTGGTTTTTATGCCAATACTTTTGAAAAGGTTTGCGCACGCTAATGCAGAAGCACCTGCCCCATTAATAACAACTCTAACATCACCTGGCTTTTTATCAGATAAATCTAATGCATTTATTAATGCAGCAGAAGTAATTATAGCCGTTCCATGTTGATCATCATGAAAAATTGGAATATTCAAACTTTCCCTTAACTGCTTTTCAATTATAAAACAATCAGGCGCAGCTATATCTTCCAAATTAATACCACCAAAACTATTTCCAATATTTTTAATACAATTAATTATTTCATCAGAATTCTTATTGTCTATTTCAATATCTATTGCATCAATGTCAGCAAACCTTTTAAAAAGCACAGCTTTTCCTTCCATAACAGGCTTAGATGCTAATGCACCTAAATTTCCAAGTCCAAGAATAGCTGAGCCATTACTTATCACTGCCACCAAGTTTCCTTTGCTAGTATATTCGTAAGCAGCGTCAGGATCTTTGGATATTTCCAAAACTGGAACTGCCACCCCAGGAGAATATGCAAGAGACAGGTCTCTTTTAGTCGTCAAAGATTTTGAGGAAATTATCTCAATTTTGCCAGACTTTCCTTTATTATGAAATTCAAGTGCTTCTTTATCTGTATAATGGTCAATTTTTGATTTTTTTGTCATTAAAATTTAATTATGTAATATAAATGATATTAAATCACTAATAATTTGTCTTAAATATGAATTTATTGTCTTCAGCGTCAGTTTTTGGGTTTTATACATTAGTAAGTAGGGTTTTAGGCTATTTAAGAGATATTTTAATAGCAGTTTTTTTAGGAACAAGTGTTTATGCTGACGCTTTTTTTGTTGCTTTCAGGTTACCGAACACTTTCAGAAGGTTATTTGCTGAAGGCACATTTAATGCTGCATTTATTCCAAGTTACTCAGAACAAAAAATTAAAGGAAAAAAATTAGGAAATAAATTTGCTGATGAAGTTTTTAATATAGTCTCAATATTTTTAATTTTATTAATTATAATTATAGAAATTTTTACTCCCTTTGTTGTTTACATTATAGCGCCAGGTTTTTATGAAAATACAGAAAAATTTAATTTAGCTGTAGAATTTACTAGAATTACATTTCCATTTTTACTTTTTGTAAGTTTATCTTCTTTGCTTTCAGGTATTTTGAATACTAATAATAAATTTGCTGCTGCAGCAGCTGCACCAATAGTTTTAAATATAGTTTTAATTCTATCGCTTTTTCTCTCTTTTTATTATGAACTTAATATTGCAAAGAGTTTATCAATAGGTGTAACGTTATCTGGAATATTTCAATTTATTATTCTATTAATTTTTACTCGTAAATTTTATTTTCCTTCAATAATTTTGATTAAAAAATTAAATAATAATATCAAATTTTTTTTTAAAAAACTTCTGCCTAGTATTTTTTCTTCTGGGATAACCCAAATAAACATTTTAATTGGAACTATAATAGCATCATTTCAATCTGGGGCAGTGTCTTACTTATATTATGCAGATAGAGTTTACCAAATAAATCTTGCAATTGCAGGTATCGCAGTTGGCACTGTTGCATTACCTAATTTGGCAAAAAATATAAAATTAAAAAAACAAAATTTAATCGATAAATTGCAGAACAGATCTATTGAATTATGTTTGCTATTATCACTTCCTGCTG
>CACHHJ010000012.1 GCA_902579585.1 uncultured Pelagibacteraceae bacterium | reverse complement strand
ACAATTTCTTGAGTTGATATGTCCAAGATTTTATTATCGTAAGCTTTTAGATGTATTCTGATATTTTGTTTATCCATTTTTTATGCCATTTTTTTTGTTACTTCGTCTTGAACGTTTTGAGGAACTTTTGAGTAATGATCGAAAAACATTGAATACTGTGCTCTCCCTTGAGACATTGATCTTAAATTATTTATGTAACCAAACATATTTGCTAAGGGCACCATCGCGCTTATAACAGTCGCATTACCTCTTTTGTCTGTAGTTGAAACTTGCCCTCTTCTACTATTTAAATCTCCAATAACATCTCCCATATAGTCTTCTGGTGTTATTACTTCAACTCTCATTACCGGCTCTAAAAGTTTTAGACCAGCTTTGGTGCATGCTTCTTTAAAACAATATCTTGATGCTATTTCGAATGCTAGAACACTTGAGTCAACATCGTGATGTAATCCGTCAACAATTGTAACTTTATAATCTATAAGAGGAAAACCCGCTAAAATACCGTTATCTGCAACGCTCTCAACACCTTTCTCTACTCCTGGGATAAACTCTTTAGGTATTGAACCACCTTTAATCTTATTTTCTACTTCTCTTCCTTTTCCTGGTTCAAGCGGTTCAACATTTAACTCAACTTTAGCAAATTGTCCTGCACCTCCACTTTGTTTTTTGTGAATGTAAACATTCGACACTGGTTTTTGGATTGTTTCTCTATAAGCAACTTGTGGAGCACCTATATTCGCCTCAACTTTAAATTCTCTTTTCATTCTGTCGACAATGATATCTAAATGAAGTTCGCCCATTCCTTTAATAATAGTTTGTCCGGACTCTTCATCTGATGTAACTCTAAAAGACGGATCTTCTTTTGCTAGTCTACCTAAAGCTTCTCCCATTTTTTCTTGGTCGCCTTTAGTTTTAGGTTCAACAGCAATTTCTATTACTGGATCTGGGAATTCCATAGGCTCTAATACGACGGGTTTGTCTTCTTCTGACAATGTGTGACCAGTAATCGTATATTTTAAACCAGCTAAAGCAACTATATCACCGGTATTTGCCTCTTTAACGTCTTCTCTACTATTAGCATGCATCAATAACATTCTTCCGACTCTTTCCTCTTTATCTCTTGATGTGTTGTAAACACCAGTTCCTGATTTTAAAGTTCCAGAGTAAATTCTTATAAATGTTAAAGAACCCACGAAAGGATCGTTTGCAACCTTAAAAGCCAGAGCTGAAAATGGCTCTTTATCGTCAAATTTTCTCTCAACTTCATCTTTTGAATTTGGTTTTGTTCCTTTAATTGAATTAATGTCTTTTGGGCTAGGTAAAAAATCAACAACTGCATCAAGTAATGGTTGGACACCTTTGTTTTTGAAAGCTGAGCCAGTTAGAACTGGTACAAAATCAAATTTCAAACATCCTTTACGGACACAAGAAATTATATCTTTTTCAGATATTTCTTTACCATTTAAATAATCATCCATTAATTTTTCATCTTGCTCTACTGCAGTTTCTATAAGTTCTTTTCTGTATTTTTCAGCCTGGTCTTTCAAATCTGATGGAATATCTGTGTATTCAAATTCTGCTCCAAGTTTTTCATCTTTCCACAAAACTGCTTTCATTTTAACTAAATCTATAACTCCCTTTAAAGATGCTTCCATGCCTACAGGAATTTGCATTACTAGTGGTTTAGCTCCCAGTCTATCTTTAATCATTTCGACACAATTAAAAAAATCAGCTCCAGTTCTATCTAATTTATTTACAAAGCAAATCCTTGGAACTTTATATTTATCTGCTTGTCTCCAAACTGTTTCTGATTGCGGTTCGACTCCAGCAACACCATCAAAAACTGCCACTGCACCATCTAGTACTTTAAGAGATCGCTCTACTTCAATCGTAAAATCTACGTGTCCAGGTGTATCAATTATATTTATTCTGTGTTCTCTCCAAAAGCATGTCGTTGCTGCTGAAGTAATTGTGATTCCTCTTTCTTGTTCTTGTTCCATCCAATCCATTGTGGCTGCTCCATCATGTACCTCACCAATCTTGTGACTCTTACCAGTGTAATATAAAATTCTTTCTGTCGTTGTAGTTTTTCCAGCATCAATGTGAGCCATGATACCGATATTTCTATATTTATCTAAGGTGTGAGTTCTGGGCATTTTATTACCATCTAAAATGTGCAAAAGCCTTATTAGACTCTGCCATTTTATGTGTGTCCTCTCTTTTTTTAACTGCTGAACCTTTGTTTTGAGATGCGTCCATTATTTCGTAAAATAATTTTTCAGCCATAGTTTTGTTTTTTCGTTTTCTTGAAGCATCGAGAAGCCATCTGAGAGCTAATGCTTGTGATCTATTTGATTTAACCTCAACTGGAACCTGGTAAGTAGCACCTCCAACTCTTCGTGATCTAACTTCAAGATTTGGTCTTACATTCCCAATAGCTGAATTAAAAACTTTAAGCGGATCTTGGTTTTTAGCTTTCATTTTTTCTAAAGCTGAATATAATATTTTTTCGGCTGTTGATCTTTTACCATCATACATTATCGAATTAATAAATTTTGAAATAACTTCAGATTTATATTTAGGATCAGGATAATTTTTTCTTTTAGGAGCTTTTCTTTTTCTAGACATAATTTAAATTATTTAGGTTTTTTTGCACCATATAAGGAACGTCTTTTTCTTCTTGTACTTACGCCCTGTGCATCAAGGTTTCCACGTAGTATATGATATCTGACACCTGGTAAATCTTTTACTCTACCACCTCTTATTAATACTACTGAGTGTTCCTGTAAATTATGTCCCTCACCAGGAATGTAGGCTGTAACTTCGAATCCGTTTGATAATCTTACTCTTGCAACTTTCCTTAATGCTGAATTAGGTTTCTTTGGGGTTGTTGTATAAACTTTAATACATACACCTCTTTTAATTGGTTGTTTTTCTAAAGCCGGCACCTTGTTTCTAGACAAGGGTTTGACTCTAGGTTTTCTCAATAATTGACTTATAGTCGGCATAAATTTTAATAATATTTAATTAAGATAGAAAATAAGGCAGGACAATTTTCCAAATTTTAGTTATGGTTTAAGGTCACAAAAACCTTACTTTATAACTATCAAAATTGCGCTAAACTAACATTGAAGTGTGAAAAGTCAATGATTAAAGGCATCAAAAAGACCAATGGTAGCGGCGTTTTTAGCCTATGTTTTGGTTTCTTCTTGTTTAATTTCTAGTTCTTTTTTTTCGAGTTGCTCTAATCTAATTTTGTCTTGTTCTTGAGCAACTTTATTTAATTTATTCTTAGTAAATCCAGTACCTGCAGGAATTAGTCTACCCACAATTACATTTTCTTTAAGTCCCTCTAAACTATCTGTTTTTCCTTTGATTGCTGAGTCGGTCAACACTCTTGTTGTTTCTTGAAACGATGCAGCTGATATAAAAGAATTTGTTTGTAATGATGCTTTGGTAATTCCTAAAAGAACTCTTTCACCAACAGCTGGCTTTTTGTTATCTTTTTTTAATTCAGCGTTAATTTCATCAAGCTTAATTTTATCGATCATTTCTCCATTTAATAATTTTGATTCACCGGGATCTTTAATTTCAACTTTTTTTAACATTTGTCTAACAATTGTTTCGATATGCTTATCGTTAATCACAACTCCTTGCATTCTATAAACTTCTTGGACTTCACTAACAAAATATTCTGTGAGAGCTTCTACTCCTAATATTCTTAAAATATCATGTGGCGCTGGTGCTCCATCGAGTAAATATTCACCTTTTTTAATTTTTTCTCCTTGGTTAAAATTAGTATGTTTGCCTTTTGGTATTAGGTAATTCGATGAATTTCCATCTGCTGTAACGATTGAAATTTTTTGCTTACCCCTTACTTCTTTACCAAACTGAATTGTTCCGTCATTTTCAGCAATAATTGCACTATCTTTAGGTCTTCTTGCTTCGAATAATTCAGCAACTCTTGGAAGACCTCCTGTAATATCTTTGGTTTTAGAAGTTTCTTTTGGCAACCTTGCTAATACATCTCCTGCGGATATTTTTTGACCATCTTTAACGGATAATATTGAGTCAGGTACCAGATAATATCTTGCTTCATTTCCATCAGCTTTTTTAATAACTTCACCATCATTATTTCTGAGTGTAATTCTTGGTTTCAAATCTGAATTTTTTGATTGCGACCTCCAATCTAAAACTGATTTTGCTGATATACCTGTTGCGTCGTCAAGAGTTTCAGCTAAAGAAACACCTTCAACTAAATCCATATAATTTGCTACACCTCCCGTTTCAGCAATTACTGGTAAAGTATAAGGATCCCACTCACATATCTTTTTGCCTTTACCTACTTTGTCTCCGTGTTGAAAATATATTTTTGCTCCGTAAGGAATTTTGTACAAAGCAAGTTGTCTTCCATTATCATCTTCTAATGATAATTGTGTATTTCTACCCATAACAATTGTATTATTTTTTGAGTCTTTAATTAAATTTTTATTATTTATTTTAAGTATTCCTTGATTTACAGAAATTACTGATGACTCCTCTTTTATTTGAGCAGTACCTCCTACGTGGAAAGTTCTCATGGTTAATTGAGTTCCTGGTTCACCAATAGACTGTGCAGCTATCATACCGACCGCCTCACCTATACTAACTAATTTACCTCTAGCTAGATCCCTTCCATAACTCATGGCACAAACTCCGCTCTTTGAACCACATGTAATTACTGAATAAACTTTTACTGATTTAACTCCTGCTGCATCAATTTTTTCACAATCAAATTCATCAATTAGCTTTTCTTTTTTTATTAAAACTTCTCCAGTAATAGGGTTTTTAATATCTTCACCAATTACTCTTCCTAGAACTCTTTCGGACAAGCTAACTAGAACATTGCCGCCCTCTATAATTTCTGACAGTGTAATTGTAGATTTAGACTTACAATCACATTCTTTTTTAGTAATTTGTAAATCTTGTGCAACGTCACATAATCTTCTTGTAAGATATCCTGAATTAGCTGTCTTTAATGCTGTATCTGCTAGTCCTTTTCTGGCACCATGGGTTGAATTAAAATACTCTAAGACCGTCAATCCCTCCTTAAAATTTGAAACAATAGGCTGTTCTATAATTTCACCTGAAGGTTTCGCGATTAACCCTCGCATACCAGCTAATTGTTTCATTTGTGCAGGCGATCCCCTAGCACCTGAATCAGCCATCATATAAACTGAATTTGTTTCTATTCTTCCATCTGGGTATTTTTTTTCAGCAGAGGAAATCTCTTTCATCATCTCATTTGCTATAGAGTCTGTGCATTTGGACCAAATATCTACCACTTTGTTATATTTTTCACCTCTCGTTATCAAACCGTCCTGATATTGCTTTTCATATTCCTCTATTTGCTTTTTAGTTTGATTTACAAGCTTTTCTTTTGTCTTAGGAATTATTAAATCATTCTTGCCAAAAGATATTCCTGCTTTAAATGCGTGTTTAAAACCTAATTCTTTTATATTATCACAAAAAATAACTGTCTGTTTTTGTCCACAATATCTATAAACAGTATCTATAATTTCAGAAACAGCTTTTTTATTTAACAACTTATTTACTAAAGAAAAACTAATTTTTTGGTGTTTCGGTAGAGTCTCTGCTAATAAAAATCTGCCTGCTGTACTTTGATGTTTTTCAACAATTTTTTTTCCGTCTTTATCGATTGTAGAAAATTGAGAAATAATTTTAGAGTGAATGCTAATAAGCTTTCTTTCCAATGCATTATTTATTTCATCTACATTTAGAAAAATCCCTTTTGGTTTTTCTTTTTCGTTATCCTTATATTGTGATAAATAATATATGCCTAAAACTATATCCTGACTTGGTACAATAATTGGCTTACCATTCGAGGGGCTTAGAATATTATTTGTTGACATCATTAAAACTCTTGCTTCGAGTTGGGCTTCTAAACTTAATGGTATATGTACAGCCATTTGGTCCCCATCGAAATCTGCATTGAATGCAGCACAAACTAAAGGGTGTAATTCAATTGCATTTCCCTCAATTAGTTTTGCTTCAAATGCCTGAACGCCTAATCTGTGTAATGTTGGTGCTCTATTTAACAATATAGGGTGTTCTCGGATTATATATTCTAAACAGTCCCAAACCTCACTTCTTTGTTTTTCAACCATTCTTTTTGCTTGTTTAATTGTTGTTGCCAAACCAAGTTTAGCAAGTCTTGCGTATAAAAAGGGTTTAAAAAGTTCTAAAGCCATTTTTTTTGGCAAACCGCATTGGTGTAATTTTAATTCTGGACCAACAACAATAACCGATCTTCCTGAGTAATCGACTCTTTTACCAAGTAAATTTTGTCTAAATCTACCTTGTTTTCCCTTTAACATTTCGGCTAATGATTTTAATGGTCTTTTTCCGGTACCAGTAATGACTCTTCCTCTTCTTCCGTTGTCAAATAAAGCATCTACTGATTCTTGTAACATTCTTTTTTCATTTCTAACAATAATTTCTGGAGCTTTTAAATCTAATAAACGCTTCAATCTGTTATTTCTATTTATTACTCTTCTGTAAAGATCATTAAGATCTGAAGTCGCAAATCTTCCTCCATCCAAAGGAACCAAAGGTCTCAATTCAGGCGGTATAACTGGTATTGTTGTTAAAATCATCCATTCAGGTTTATTCCCGGACTCTATAAATGAATCTAAAAGTTTTAATCTTTTCAAAGTTCTTTCTTCAGTAACTTTTGATTTTGTCTCTTTAAGAGAAGCTGTTAATTTTTCTCTCTCTTTTTTTAAATCTATATTTATCAATATCTCTCTTACTGCTTCAGCTCCTATACCAGCGGTAAATCCATCTTCTCCATACTTTTCTTGTGCTTTACTATATTCATCTTCTGTTAGTAACTGTCCTTTTTTTAATTCAGTCAATCCGGGTTCAATTACGATAAAACTTTCAAAATATAATACTTTTTCTACTTCCTTTAGTTTCATGTCTATTGCCAAAGAAATTCTGCTTGGTAAAGATTTTAAAAACCAAATGTGTGCGACAGGACATGAAAGATTAATATGCCCCATTCTTTCTCTTCTTACATTAGACTTGGTTACTTCTACTCCGCATTTTTCACAAATAATTCCTCTAAATTTCATTCTTTTATATTTTCCACATAGACATTCATAGTCTCTAACTGGACCGAAAATTCTTGCACAGAAAAGTCCATCTTTTTCTGGTCTGAAAGTTCTATAATTAATTGTTTCAGGTTTTTTTATTTCACCAAAAGACCATGATTTTATTTTATCTGGACTTGCCAATGTTATTTTTATATGACTAAAGTTCTTTTCAGGTAAGTTTTGTTTGGTGTCTTTGAATAATTGTTTTCTCATTTTTTAATTTAATTCTATATTTAATCCTAAGGCTCTTATTTCTTTAACTAAAACATTAAATGACTCAGGTATACCAGACTCAAAATTTTCGTCTCCTTTAACAATTGTCTCATAAACCTTAGTTCTCCCTGCGACATCATCTGACTTAACTGTTAAAATTTCTTGGAGGGTATATGAAGCTCCATAAGCTTCTAGGGCCCATACTTCCATTTCTCCAAATCTTTGTCCTCCTAATTGAGCTTTTCCTCCTAAAGGTTGTTGGGTCACCAAACTATAAGGTCCTGTAGATCTTGCATGAATTTTATCTTCTACAAGATGGTGTAATTTTAACATATAAATTATCCCAACTGTAATTGGTCTATCAAACTTTTCTCCAGTTCTTCCATCCCACAAGTTAGTTTGGCCTGTATTAGGCAAGTTTGCTAATTCAAGCATTTTAGTAATATCTTCTGTTGATGCACCATCAAAAACAGGTGTAGCTATTGGAATTCCGTTAGAAAGATTACCACAAAGTTCTTTTAATTCTTTTTTCTCAAATTTTTTAATTACTTCATTATATATTTCTTTTCCATAAATACCTTCTAATGTATTTGTTAGATTAGACTCAGTTTTTTTATTAAAATACTCATCAGATAATTTTCTAATTTTTTCTCCTAATTCAGAGCATGACCATCCTAAGTGAGTCTCTAAAATTTGACCAACATTCATTCTGCTAGGAACTCCAAGAGGGTTTAATACAATATCAACCGGTTTTCCACTTTCCATGTATGGCATATCTTCGACTGGAACAATTTTACTTATCACACCTTTGTTTCCATGTCTTCCTGCCATCTTATCTCCCGGCATTAGTCTCCTCTTCACAGCAACAAAAACTTTAACTACTTTCATTACTGTCGGTAGTAAATCATCTCCTTGTTTAATTTTTAATACTTTGTCTTCAAATCTTAACTGAATATCTTTTTGTGCAGTGTTAAATTGTTCTTTTAGTTGTGAGACTTTATTATTAGTATCTTTATTTTTTAGTTCTAGTTTCCAATATTCCTTTATATTTAAATTGTCTAATAATTCTTTATCAAGAATTTCCCCAGCTTTTAAACTCTTGTATGGTTTTGTTAGCTCTTGTTTTTTTAAAATATCATTTAAACGTAATTTTATATTTCGTTCTAAAATTTCTTCCTCAACTTGCTTGTCTTCTTGAACAGACTCTATTTCAGATCTCTCAATAGCAATAGTTCTCTCGTCTTTTTCTACACCGTGTCTATTAAACACCCTTACGTCTACAACTACACCTCCACTTCCAGGTGGTAATTTGAGTGAACTATCTCTTACATCAGTAGCTTTTTCTCCAAATATTGATCTTAATAATTTTTCTTCTGGACTAGAAGCAGTTTCGCCTTTTGGGGTAACCTTTCCAACTAAAATATCGCCAGGATTTACTTCTGCACCGATGTAAACTACACCTGACTCGTCTAGGTTTCTCAAACTTTCCTCACTCACATTTGGGATATCTCTTGTTATCTCTTCTGTTCCTAACTTTGTATCTCTAGCCATTAATTCATGTTCTTCAATATGAATTGAAGTGAAAACATCGTCGGTTACACATCTTTCAGAAATAAGAATAGAGTCTTCAAAATTATATCCTTGCCAAGGCATAAAAGCGACTGTTACGTTTTTACCTAAAGCAAGTTCACCTAATTTTGTAGCTGGACCATCAGCAATAATATCTCCTTTTTTAATTACATCGCCAACTTTGACAAGTGGTTTTTGGTTTATACAAGTGTTTTGATTTGATCTTTGAAATTTCAACAAATTATAAATATCAACACCAGATTTTGAAAAATTTTTTTCTTCAGTAGCTTTAACTACTATTCTTTTTCCGTCAATTTTATCCACCACTCCGTTTCTACTTGCAACTATCGTAACGCCTGAATCTAATGCAACATCTCCTTCTATACCTGTTCCTACAAGTGGGGACTCTGGTTTTAATAACGGAACAGCTTGGCGCATCATATTTGAACCCATTAAAGCTCTATTGGCATCATCATTTTCTAAGAAAGGAATTAAAGATGCAGCCACAGAAACTAACTGTTTTGGGGAAACATCTATATAATCTATGTTTTCTCTTCTTGATAAAATAAAATTTAAACCCTTTCTGCATGAAACAAGTTCTTCAACAAAATTTCCATCGTTGTTAATAGGTGAATTAGCTTGTGCTATAGTGTATTTTTCTTCCTCGATAGCAGATAAATACTCAATTTTATCAATAATTTTACCGTTAGTAACTTTCTTATAAGGACTTTCGATAAAACCATATCGATTAACTTTTGAATAAGTTGCTAAACTGTTTATCAAACCAATATTTGGACCTTCCGGTGTTTCTATAGGACAAATTCTTCCATAATGCGTTGGATGAACATCTCTGACTTCAAAACCAGCCCTTTCTCTGGTTAGACCTCCAGGGCCAAGAGCAGAAACTCTTCTTTTGTGTGTTATTTCTGACAAAGGATTTGTCTGGTCCATAAACTGTGATAACTGAGATGTGCCAAAAAAATCTTTAAATGAAGTTGTTATTGGTTTTGCGTTAATTAAATCTTGGGGCATCGATGATTCTATTTCAAGAAGAGTGGATATTTTTTCTTTAATAGTTCTTTCCATTCTTATAAGACCAATTCTGAACTGATTTTCAACTAATTCACCTACAGATCTTACACGTCTATTGCCTAGATGATCTATGTCGTCTACCTCGCCTTTACCATCTCTGAGATCGAGCATAAATTTTATAATTGAGATAATATCACTTGTTGTAAGCACTCTGGTAGTCTCTGGGGTTTTTAAGTCTAACTTGGCATTTAACTTAACTCTACCTACGTCAGATAAATCGTATCTTTCTTTAGTAAAGTATAAATTTTTAAAAACTTCCTCTGCTATTTCTGTGCTAGGGGGTTCACCTGGTCTTAAAACTTTATAAATATCATTTAATGCTTCTTCTTTATTATTGTTTTTATCAAGTTTTATTGTTTCAAAAATATATGGTCCTCTTATTATTGAATCCACATTTGCTAATTCAATTTTATATTTTTCGGAAGATAGGATTTTATCTAATATTTCACTTGTTAAATTAAAACCTGATTTTAAAACTATCTCCCCACCTTTATCTTTAATATCCTCTTTGGTGTATTTACCTATCAATTCATCTTTTGAAACTAGAATTTCTTTCAAGCCTTTTTCTTTTAAATTCTTAGCTAAAACAATATTTAACTTTTCACCTTTTTTTAAAATTTTCTTTTTATCTTTTTTATCTATTAAATCAAATTGAAGTTTTATTGGTCTTTTATATTTTTCAGGTTCAAATGATGTGGACCATGAATTTGTCGTTTTGTCGTAACTAAAATTTTCATAAGAGTAAAATGTTTTTAAAATCTCTTCTCTAGATTTTCCAAGAGCATATAAAAGTGTTGTTATAGGAATTTTCTTTTTTCTATCAATTCTAAAATACAATATGTCTTTAGGATCAAATTCAAAATCTAACCAAGAACCTCTCCCTGGTATAATTCTGCAGTTAAAAAGTAATTTGCCACTCGCATGAGTTTTGCCTTTGTCATGATCAAAAAAAACACCAGGACTTCTGTGCATTTGATTAACTACAACTCTTTCAACGCCGTTAACTACAAATGTTCCACTAGGTGTCATAAGTGGAAGATCGCCAATAAAAACTTCTTGTTCTTTTGCAGATAGAATTTGTTTTGTATTTTCTTCATTATCAATATCATAAACTACAAGTCTTAAAGTAGCTTTGAGTGCTGCTGAATATGTTAGGCTTCTTTGCCTACATTCAGTTACATCAAATTTAGGTTTGCCTAATCTATAAGATATGAATTCTAATGATGCTTTCTCTGACGCATCGTTAATAGGAAATACACTTTCAAATACCTTGGTTAAACCTTTGCTATAAATTAAATTATTTTTTTCAGCAGTTTTCGTTATGAATTCATTGAACGAATTTTTTTGAACCTCAATTAAATTTGGTATTGATAAGGTTTCCTTTAATCTTCCGAAGCTTTTTCTAATACTTTTCTTTTGGGTAAAAGATAATTCCATTCAATAAATAATTTTTTGGTACTACGAGAAATGTACCGACTTTACTTTAATTCTACTTTAGCTCCAGCGGCTTCTAATTTTTTCTTAGCCTCTTCAGCATCTTTTTTAGGTACTGATTTTTTAATTTCTTTAGGAGCAGCTTCAACTAAATCCTTCGCTTCTTTCAATCCTAACCCAGTTATAGCTCTGACTTCTTTAATAACATTGATTTTTTTATCACCTGCGGCGCTCAAAAATATAGTGAATTCACTTTTTTCTTCTGCTGGAGCAGCTCCACCTGCTGCTGGTGCTGCTGCAACCGGTGCTGCTGCTGTAACACCCCATTTTTCCTCTAATTGTTTTGAAAGTTCTGCAGCTTCAACTACAGTTAATTTCGAGAGTTCATCAATAATTTTGTTTAGATCAGCCATGTTTAAAGATTTAATTAACCTTTTTTACTTTTCTCGTGCGCCAAAATAGCAATTTTTGAGCCTGGCGCAAGTAAAATACTCAAGAATTTTTGTGCAGGAGTAGATAAAATACCTACTATTTTTGCTCTTGCCTCATCTAAAGTGGGTAGTGTGGCGATTTTAGCCACATCTTCGGCTCCTAAAACCTTGCCGTCCATGTATCCGGCTACTAATTTTAATTTTGATCCTGTCTTTGCATATTTTGCTAAAATTTTAGCTGACATTATTGGATCTGAAGATATTGCTGCAGCTGTTGGTCCAGAAAAAAATTTTTCAAGTTCTTTATATTTCGTATCTTTAAGCGCAATTTTTGTAATTCTATTTTTTGTTACTTTGAAAAAAATACCGCTTTTTCTCATTTCATCTCTAATTTTATCAAGTTCATTCACATTAAGACCTTGGTAGTGAGCTATCATAATAGCTTCATTAGATGTAAAAACTTTTTTCATTTCTTCTACATAATCTTTTTTTTGCTGCTTATTCATCATGCTTGCACCTCTTTAAAATTTATTTTCAAACTAGGACTCATTGACGAAGATAAATAAATTTTTTTCACATTTTCAGGGTTAAATATGGTTGACTTATCTTTTTTAAGATTTTGAAACAGTGAATTAATATTTTCTATAATTTTGCTAGTTGCAAATGATTTTCTTCCGATACATAAACCAACATTTCCATCTTTATCATTTTTAATTTCTACAATTTTATTTTTGATTTTTGAAACAGTTTTTATCAAATCATCAGAAACTGTACCAAGTTTTGGATTTGGCATTAAACCTTTTGGGCCAAGCACTTTACCAAGTTTACCTAATTTACTCATCATAGAAGGTGTACATACTAATTTGTCAAAATTTAACTGACCAGAAGATATTTTTTGAATTAGATCATCGGATCCAAAAACTTCAGCACCACTTTTTTTTGCATCATTTAGTTTATTTTCATCACATAAAACAGCTACTTTAAATTTTTTTCCACTTCCATTTGGTAACTCAACAATAGTTCGAAGATTTGAGTCTGCACCCTTAACTTTTTTAAGGTTAATTTTAAAAGAAAGGTCAATTGACTCAACAAATTTTGTATTTGACATTTTTTTAATTAAATCAATCTTATTTTCTAAAGTTTCTATTTTTTCCTTTTTTTTGAGATCAATTAATTTTTTAAATCTTTTTGATTTTTTTTTCATTATTTTTTAACCTCTATCCCCATTGATCTTGCAGATCCACATATAATTTTAGTTGCTTCTTCTAAGTTATGCGCATTTAAATCTTTCATTTTTTCTTTTGCTATTGCTTCTGCTTGTTTTAATGTTATCGATCCTACAATTACTCTTCCTGGTTCTTGAGAACCGCTTTTTAGTTTAGCTGCCTCCCTTATAAAGTGAGAAGCTGGAGGTGACTTAATTATAAAATCAAATTTTTTATCTTTGTAAACCGTTATAACCACTGGAACTGGTTTGCCCATAAATGATTTTGTTTTTTCATTAAAAGACTTACAAAATTCCATTATATTAATTCCTCTCTGACCTAATGCCGGACCTACAGGTGGAGCCGGATTTGCTTGGCCACCTTTTATTTGAAGTTTTACATATCCTGCAATTTCTTTTGCCATTAACTTTTCTCCACTTGGTTATATTCCAAATCTACAGGAGTTGGTCTTCCAAATATAGACACAGAAACTTTTAATCTAGATTTATCTTCGTCAATTTCTTCGACTAAACCACTAAAGGAGGCAAATGGACCATCACAAACTCTTACTTTTTCGCCAATCTCAAAACTTATACCAGCTGATGGGTTGGTTTCAGTTTCAGTAATTTGATTCATAATTTTTTTAACTTCATTTTCTGAAACCGGGACTGGTTTACCCTCTGGACCTAAAAATCCACTAACTTTCTGAATATTTTTTATTTTGTGATAAATTTGTTTATTCAAATCGAGTTTAACAAGAATATATCCTGGAAAATATTTCTTTTGTTTTTGTGTTCTTTTACCTTTTTTAACCTCTGTAACTTTATGCGTAGGAACTAAAACTTCCCCTAAACTTGTTTCAAGTGAAGATTTAGACATTACATCCTTTATAGTATCAGCTACTTTTTTTTCAAATCCTGAGTATGCTTGTACGATATACCAATTCATAAAATTAGAAATTTATAGTTAAAATTAAGTCTAAAAAAAACTTTAGTATTTGATCAAGTAATAAAAAGAATACCGCGGCTAAGCTAGCGAGTACAAATACCATTAAAGAACCTGTTACAGTATCTTTTTTAGTAGGCCAAGTGACTCTGAAGGCTTCTTGTTTTACTTCTTGAAAAAATTTAAAAGGATTTTTCATAATTTTTTTTGGCAGGAGCGGAGGGAATCGAACCCCCAACCTCCGGTTTTGGAGACCGGCGCTCTACCAATTGAGCTACGCTCCTAGTAGCTTACTTAATAATCTTTGTAACCACTCCAGCTCCAACTGTTTTTCCGCCTTCTCTAATAGCAAAGTTAAGTTTTTCACTCATAGCAATTGGCGTTATAAGTTTAACATTAAATTTTGCATCATCACCAGGCATAACCATTTCTGTACCAGATGGAAGTGTTACTTCACCAGTTACATCTGTAGTTCTAAAATAAAACTGAGGTCTGTATTTTGTAAAGAAAGGAGTATGTCTTCCACCTTCATCCTTTTTTAAAACATATGCTTGTGCTTCAAATTCAGTGTGAGGAGTTACAGACCCCGGTTTAGCTAATACTTGACCTCTTTCTATGTCTGTTCTTTCAACACCTCTTAATAAAGCTCCTATGTTGTCACCAGCTTCGCCCGTGTCTAATATTTTTCTAAACATTTCAACGCCAGTGATTACTGTTTTTTTTGTCTCTTTAATTCCGACTATTTCTAGTTCTTCACCAGTTTTAACAACACCTTGCTCTACTCTACCTGTTGCTACTGTACCTCTACCTGAAATGGAGAAAACATCTTCAACTGGCATAAGGAAAGGTTTGTCTTTTGGTCGTGCAGGTTGTGGAATAGTTTCGTCAACAGCCTTCATAAGTTCCATAATCGCATTTTTTCCAGTTGCTTCATCTTTTCCTTCAACTGCATTTAGTGCTGAACCTTTTATAATTGGAATTTTGTCTCCAGGAAACTTATAAGATGTTAAAAGTTCTCTAATTTCTGTTTCAACTAATTCAACAAGTTCTTTATCTTTAACTTGATCAATTTTATTTAAGAAAACAACAATGGCAGGAACACCTACTTGTCTTGCAAGAAGAATGTGTTCTCGAGTTTGCGGCATTGGTCCGTCTGCTGCATTTACAACTAATATTGCTCCATCCATCTGTGCTGCACCTGTGATCATATTTTTTACATAGTCAGCATGACCTGGACAATCAACATGGGCATAATGCCTTTTATCTGTTTCATACTCAACGTGAGCAGTTGAAATAGTAATTCCCCGCTCTTTTTCTTCTGGAGCTTTATCAATCTGGTCATAAGCAACAAACTCAGCACCACCTTTTTCGGCTAAAACTTTTGTTATTGCTGCTGTTAAAGTTGTTTTTCCGTGATCCACGTGCCCAATTGTACCTATGTTACAATGAGGTTTGTTTCTTTCAAATTTTTTTTTGTCCGCCATTTTTTTTCCTTTTCTTTTTCTTTATATAATATTTTTAAACTTTGTTTGGAGCGGATGAGGAGAATCGAACTCCTAGCATCAGATTGGAAATCTGAGGTATTACCATTATACGACACCCGCACAATCCAAACTTTTTCGCCCTTTATTATAAAACACTTCTTAAGTTTGGTGGAGGGGGAAAGATTCGAACTTTCGAAGACCGAAGTCAACGGGTTTACAGCCCGCCCCATTTGACCGCTTTGGTACCCCTCCTTAAACATTGTTAAGGGATACCCAATAACTCAAAAAGTATTCAACAACAAGGGTTTTATAAGCATCTTGAATAATAAATGCAATAAATGATTTTGCTTTTAAATATGCTATTTATTTAGATAAAAGATAAAAAAAATCATGAAAAAATCAACTTTTTACATTGTTGGAAGGCATGCTGTTACGGCAGCATTGAAAAACCCCAAAAGGAGAGTTTTGAGAGTTTTTTTAACTGAGGAGTCAAAAAAAAATATTCATAGAAATAGTCAAAATGAAAATTTATTAAAAAATATCAAAATATATTATAAGACAAAAAAAGAATTAGATAAATATTGTGCTAGAGAAGGTATAATGCATCAAGGATTTGTCGCGGAAGTTGAACATCTTGAAAAATTAGTTCTTAAAGATTTTGTAGAACAAAATTTAAGGAAAAATAATATAAATCTCGTTGCTTTAGATGGAATTACAGACCC
>CACHHJ010000011.1 GCA_902579585.1 uncultured Pelagibacteraceae bacterium | reverse complement strand
ATCCACTACAAACCCGTGTGAAAGTATACTTTCAAAAGGAGCTCTTCCCCTGGTTCCACAAGACTCTAAAAGAGAGGAGTGAAACCAACCTCTGTGTTGGTCAGAGCCCTCTAAATACATTGATGCAGGCCATTTTAAATCTTTTCTCTTCTCCAAAACAAATGAATGAGTCGATCCGCTATCAAACCAAACCTCTACAATGTCATTTGATTTAATATAATTATCTTTATTGTATTTTTTTCCAAGAAACCTTTGTGGATCATCATGAAACCAACAGTCTGATCCCTCTTTCTCATAAATCTTTGCTATATTTTCAATTACTTCAAGATCTCTTAAAGGTTCATTGGTTTTTTTATCAATAAAAATCGGTAAAGGGACTCCCCATGAACGCTGCCTTGAAATACACCAGTCGGGCCTTGTTTCGATCATTGATCTAATTCTAGCTTTCCCTTTTTCTGGGTAAAATATTGTCTTATCAATTGAGTCGATTGCCTTTTTTCTAAGTTTATGACTCTCCATTGATATAAACCATTGAGGTGTAGCTCGATGAACTAATGGCGCTTTAGATCTCCATGAATGGGGATAGCTATGTAACAAACTACCGTTTCCCAAAAGATTGTTTTGTTCTTTTAAATTTTTTATAATAATTTCATCTGCTTTAAATACATGGGTTCCCTCGAAGATTGGTATATTTTTCGTATAAAGACCATCATTATTGACTGTTTCGATTGCTTTCATTCCGTGTTTTAAACACAAGTTAAAATCGTCAGGTCCATGGCTAGGCGCACAATGTACAATTCCAGTACCTTGATCTAAAGTAACAAAATCGGCATTTAACATTGGCACATCATGTTCATAACCTAAATTTTTAAATGGATGAGAACACAAAGTATTCTTGAATTCGCTTCCTTTAAAAGTTTTTAAAATTTTGTATTTTCCTAGATTACAACTTTCGATGACTGATTTAATTAATTTTTCAGCAACAACAATTTTATTTTTACCAATATCTAAAACTACATAATCGATATCTTTATTAAAAGCTAAAGCTTTATTTGCTGGTATTGTCCATGGCGTTGTAGTCCAAATAATAATAGCTGTATTCTTTAGGTAATCTTTATCAGATTTTTTTACATCAAAACCTGCGTAAATAGTATTTGATTTATGATCTTTATATTCTACTTCTGCATCTGCTAGCGCTGTCTTTTCAACTGTTGACCATAATACTGGCTTAAAGCCTCTGTAAAGACTTCCTTCTTTAAGAAATTTTCCAAGTTCTCTTACAATCTGTGCTTCTGCATCATAACTCATTGTGGAATAATAATTTTCCCAATCACCAATTACACCCAATCTTTTAAATTCTTTTTTATGAATTACTATCCACTTCTCTGCAAATTCTCTACATTCTTTCCTAAAATCTTTAATAGGTATTTGATCTTTATTCTTTTTTCTTTTTTTGTATTGTTCCTCAATTTTCCACTCTATTGGTAACCCGTGGCAATCCCAGCCTGGAACATAGACTGAGTCTTTGTCATCCATTTGATGAAATTTTGTAATAATATCTTTAAGAATTTTATTAAGCGCTGTTCCCATATGTATATGTCCATTTGCATAAGGGGGCCCATCGTGAAGAACAAATTTGGTTTTGCCCGCAGATTTTTTTCGTAATCTTTCGTACAGTTTTATTTTGTCCCAAGTTTCTAATATTTTTGGTTCCTTAGAAGGTAGATTTGCCTTCATAGAAAAAGATGTTTTGGGAAGATTTAAATTATTGTCAGACATATTATTTATTTTGCATTTTTTATATCTTTATTAATCTGCTTTTTTAACTGTAAAATATTTTTAAATTTTTTTTCACCTCGTATAAATTTAATTAGCATTATTTTAATTCTTTTATCATATATATTTTTATTAAAGCCAAAAATATGGGCCTCGAGAATTAATTTCTTCTTTCCAAATGTTGGTCTATATCCAACATTTATAATACCTTTTTTTTTTGTTTTATTACCTATAAGAATTTTAGCTGAATATACTCCAAGTTTAGGAATTATATAATTTTTTATATCTATATTACATGTTGGGAAACCAATTGTCCTTCCTCTTCTATCTCCTCTTTGGACCACGCCTTCTATTGTCCAAGATCTTCCTAAAAGCTTATTAGCATATTCTATTTTACCATTTTTAATATTACTTCGAATTAGTGTTGAGGAAATTATTAAATTCTTTTTATTTAAAGGAGATATAGTTCTAGTTTTGTATTTATAGAAATCTTCTTTTTTTTTTAATAATTTCACATCACCACCTCTATTTTTTCCAAATCTAAAATTTTTACTTATAAAAATTAATTTTGTTTTAAGTTTTTTATAAATAATTTCTTTAATAAAATTTTCAGGTGAAATATTTGAAAATTTTTTATCAAACTTTTTAATAATTAAAAAATCTAAACCATATTTTTTCGATGACAAAATCTTTTGGTCTGATGAATCAATTCTATAATTCTTTAATTTTTTGTTAAAAAACATAATTGGTAACGGTTGGAACACCAATAGACCGAATTTTAGATTATTTTTTTTTGCAATTAATCTGCCTTGATTAATAACTTTCTGATGGCCCAAATGGAAACCGTCAAAATTTCCTATAGCAATCGCAGAGTTTTGAAATTTTTTTTCTATTTTAAAATTTTTATAGATTTTCATTTACCAAGTTAACTCTTTTTGGAAAAAATTAGATTCTACATCATTTTGTTTTAATAAATCATTAATAAATTTTTCATTTGCAGCTTTGTCTTTATGAACGCCACCTGTAATAAATATAGAGTCTAATTTCATATTGTTTGCGCCTTTAATGTCTGTTTTAAGGTTGTCACCAATTACTAAAGTTTTTTGACTCATGTCCAAACAGGAAAAGTAAACTTCTTTATAAGGTTTTCCGAAATATATTACGCTGCCCCCAATGCTTTCAAAAACTTGTGCAATTTTTCCTGCACAATATTCCTCCTCTGATCCCCTATGAACAGTTAGATCGGGATTAGTACAGATAAATTTTTTATTTTTAAAATTTTTAAGCAAATTTGCATAAAATTTTAAATTTTTCTCTTCTTCATCAAGCAAGCCAGTACATAAAATAAAATCGCAATTTTCAAGAGTGGTTTTATTCTCTTTAAACTCAAAAAATAAAGATTGATCTCTTGGCGGTCCTAAATGAAAAAACTTTTTACCAAACTTTTCTTCTTTTAAAGAATTTCTAGCTGCCTCCCCCGATGTAAATATATTTTTTAGGAATTTCTCTTCCATATTTAATTTTTTCAGAAATTCTTTAACTTTACTGTTGGGCCTGGGTGCATTTGAAAGAAAAATTACTTTTTTATTATTCTCATCTAATTTTTGAATGACCTCTAAAGCTGAAGAGTAAAGTTTAATTCCATTATGCATTACACCCCATAAATCTATTAAAAATGCATCATATTCTTTATATATGCTTGACAAATGATCTAGTTTTTTAATTTTCATAGGAAATTCAACGTTTTTTCGACCTTTTTTTTTTTATCATAGACTTGAAATATTTTAAATACATACCATATTTCTCATAATTATAAATTAAAGGAGTTTTCATGAAATTTAGACCACTACACGACAGAGTATTGATAAAAGTGCTTGATAGTGAGGAAAAAACCAAGGGTGGTATTATAATCCCAGATACTGCAAAAGAAAAACCACAAGAAGGTGAGGTTGTTGCTGTCGGACCTGGTGCAAAAACAGAAGATGGAAAAACAGTTAAAATGGATGTTAAAATTGGAGATAAAGTTATTTTTGGAAAATGGTCTGGAACTGAGATCAAGATTGATAACATCGAATACAGCATAATGAAAGAATCAGACATCATGGGAATTTCAAAAAGTAAATAAATAATAAAAAGGAGATTTTAATGCCAAAGATTATAAAGTTTAATAACGAAGCAAGAGCTAAGATGTTGAAAGGTGTTGACACTCTTGCAAATACTGTAAAAACAACTCTTGGTCCGAAAGGAAGAAATGTCGTAATTGACAAATCGTATGGGGCACCAAGAACTACAAAAGATGGAGTTACAGTAGCTAAAGAAATTGAACTCGAAGATAAATTTGAAAATATGGGCGCTCAAATGGTTAAAGAGGTTGCGAGTAAAACTAATGATAATGCTGGTGACGGAACGACCACTGCAAGCATCCTAGCCCAAGCTATCGTTGGTGAAGGTATTAAATATGTTACTGCAGGAATGAACCCGATGGATATTAAAAGAGGGATAGATAAAGCTGTAGAAAATGTAATTGAAAATTTAAAAAAAACATCAAAAAAAGTAAAAGCTAATGAAGAAGTTGCGCAAGTAGGAACTATATCTGCTAATGGAGAAAAAGAGATAGGGGACATGATTTCTAAGGCTATGCAAAAAGTAGGTAATGAGGGTGTTATTACAGTTGAGGAAGCTAAAGGAATTGAAACTGAACTTGATGTTGTAGAGGGTATGCAATTTGACCGGGGATATTTGTCACCATACTTTGTTACAAATACAGATAAAATGACAACAGAATTAGAAAATCCACTTGTTTTACTTCACGAGAAAAAATTAACAAACCTTCAACCAATGGTTCCTCTTTTAGAGTCTGTGGTTCAAGCAAACAGGCCTTTGATGATAATTTCTGAAGACGTAGAAGGTGAAGCGCTAGCGACACTTGTAGTTAATAAGTTAAGAGGTGGCCTAAAAGTTGTTGCGGTAAAAGCTCCAGGTTTTGGGGATAGAAGAAAAGAAATGCTTGAAGATATTGCGATCCTGACGGGTGGTTCAGTAATATCTGAGGATCTGGGTACAAAACTTGAAAATGTAAAGATTAATAATTTAGGTTCATGCAAGAAAGTAAAAATTGATAAAGAAAACAGTACACTTGTTGCGGGGACTGGTAAGAAAGCTGACATTGAAGCAAGATGTAATCAAATAAGAAAACAAATAGAAGAAACTACTTCGGATTATGATAAAGAAAAACTTCAAGAAAGATTGGCTAAATTAGCCGGTGGTGTTGCTGTGATCAAAGTTGGTGGCGCAACAGAAGTTGAAGTTAAAGAAAGAAAAGACAGAGTAGAAGACGCATTGAATGCTACTAGAGCAGCTGTAGAAGAAGGAGTTGTTGTTGGTGGTGGTTGTGCTCTTCTTTATGCTTCACAAGAATTAGATAAAGTAAAAGTTAAAGGTGATGACCAAAAAGCAGGAGTTGATATTATTAAAAAAGCACTTCAAGCACCTATTAGACAAATTGCGGCTAATGCTGGAGTAGATGGTTCGGTAGTTGTTGGAAAACTATTAGAAGGAAAAAAGGCAACACAAGGATTTGACGCACAAGATGAGCAATATGTCGATATGTTTTCAAAAGGTATTATAGATCCAATGAAAGTTGTAAGATCAGCTTTGCAAGACGCTTCCTCAATTGCTGGTTTGCTTATTACAACTGAAGCTATGATAGCCGATAAACCGGAAGAAAAAGACTCTGGTCCTGCTATGCCTCCTGGTGGAATGGGTGGTATGGGAGGAATGGGTGGTATGGGAATGTAATCCCGTTTACTTCAAAGAATTTAAAAAAGGCTGCAACTTTGCAGCCTTTTTTTTTGAGTAAAGCACACAAGCTTGGGACTTTAAAATCAAACCATCTTTTAAAATTCTAAGATTGTTATCTTTTAAAGTTTTTCCAGTTGAAGTGATATCAGTAATAATTTCTGATGAACCAATAAAAGGGTATGTTTCTGTTGCTCCAAGACTAGGAACTAATTTGTATTGGGTAATACCTTTTGAAACTAGAAAATTGTTGGTTAAATTTGGGTATTTTGTTGCAACTCTCAATCTAGTATTTTTTTTGTCTCTAAAATCGAAAGAAACCTCCTCTAAGTCAGCAACAGTTTGCACATCAATCCAATCATTAGGGATAGCAATTACAACATTGGCTAAACCAAAATCTAATTTTTTCTTTACTTCTATCTTTTTTTTCAGGTTTGTGGTCGACTCATTTAAAAGATCCAAACCTGAAATTCCTACATCAAGCGTATCATCGCCTATTCTTTGAATGATTTCTTTAGCATGTAAGTATATAATTTTTATGTTTGGATAATTTTCAAATTTTGCAAAATAGTTTCTTTCACCACCATTTGAAGTTAGTTCATAATTATTATTTCTAAAAAAATTGATTGCTCCTTCTCTTAACCTTCCTTTGCTTGGCAGCCCTATAGTTATAAAATTTTTCATATCTTTAGATTATTTAAATTAATTGCAGCGCCTACTGCTGAAATATTTTTCTTAGATCCTAGACTCTTTAATAAATCATCGTATCTACCACCTCTTGCTATCTCTTTTTTTGAAGAATTATATATTTCAAATACGATTCCAGAATAGTATTCAATATCTCTACCAAAATTTGTAGAAAAGATCATTTTAGAATTTAAATTTGCCAAGTTTTTTAAACTTGAAAGGTCTTTAAAAATATTTTTATTTAATTGATTTTTTTTAATAAAATTATTTAACGTTTTTTCTAATTTATTTAATGGACAATTAATATTTAAATAATCTTTAATAATTTTTACTGTTTTTTTATTTTCTTTAAATGACCTTGGGTCTTTTATCTTCCTTTCGAATCTTGATACAATTTCTGAAACTTTTCGGTTTGCAACTTCTTTGTTCTGATCAATATTCTTCATTTCAAAAAACTTTTTCTTATCTAATTCAACTGTGGTGGGATCGATGTCAGAATTTGTTTCAAGCCTATTGAGTAAATCTTCGAAATATTGTGGCCGCCAAAAGTGTCTTTTTAATCTCATTCTCCATCTTTCAGGTATTTTAAAAGATTCTATTAATTGTTTGAATAAACTTACATCACCAACTTTAATCGATATATTTTTAACTTTTATTTTATTTATCGAATTAATTATTGTTTTAAGAACTTTTAAATCATCAATAGATTTATTTTTTGAACCAAAGATCTCTAAACCCAATTGATAGTTGATAACCTTTTTTAAACTTTGAGACCTTCTATAAGCTTGACCTGAATAATATATTTTTGAATTTGCTTTAGAATTATCTTTTAAATATTTAATACATGAAGCAACAGTTAAATCTGGTCTTAAACACATGCTTTTTCCTGTATCATCCTCAAAAGTGAGCATTATCTTCCTAAAATTCTCCCCAGATCTTTCGATAATATAATTTGAATCTAAAAGTACGTCTGGTTCTGATAAAACAAAACCATCTTTCTTAAATACTTTTATTATATTTTCAAAGTAATTTTTTGATTTCATTTGCCAGTTCCTCAATTTTAATTGAACTCTCGTTTCCAGTTTCTAAATTTTTTAAGGTTACTTTTCCTGATTTTATTTCATTATCACCATACAAAATAACGGCTGGAGATCCTAACTTGTTAGCATATTCCATTTGTTTTTTTAACTTGCCTTCCCCTGGATAAATCTCTGAACTGATATTCAATTCTCTAAGTTTATTAAGTATATCTACGTATTCCTTAATTTTATCTTTATCAAAAACACATATAATGACTGGTCGTGTAGACTTAATTTTAAAATTTTTTTTCTGCATCAAGGCAAATACAAGTCTATCTAAACCAATTGAAATTCCTGTTGCTGGACAATCTAAATTTCCAAAATTACTTACGAGATTATCATATCTTCCTCCCCCACCTATTGATCCAAATTGAATGGTCTGCCCTTTTGAATTTTTAACTTGAAAATTTAAATTAACTTCAAAAATAGGTCCGGTGTAATATTCCAGTCCCCTTATAACAGATGGATCAAATTTATAATTCTTGAAATTGTAAGCTTTGAATATTTCAAGAATTTCTGAAATATCTTCGCTATCAGAAATTTTGCCCTGCAAAGTAGATTCGATTTTTTTTATCTGATCGTTACTAAGTTTTGCTCCTTTTGTATAATCTCCTGATTTATCTTTTCGGCCCTCTCCTAGAAGTTTTTTTGCTTCTTCCCAGCCAAGTCTATCAATTTTGTCTAAGGCCCTCAATGTAGTGGAAACTTGGTCTTTTGATTTAATTTTTAATTTTTCAAATAATTTATCTGTTAATTTTCTAGAGGAAATTTTTACCGTATAATCTTTTTTATCTAGACCACACTTTTCTAATATTTCAGAAATTAATACACAAAGCTCTGCATCTGCTTGTAAATTTTTTGTCCCAACATAGTCCGCGTCAAATTGTAAAAATTCTCTAAATCTTCCAGGCCCAGGTTTTTCGTTTCTCCAAACGGAACCTAATTGATAACGTTTAAATGGTTTTGGTATTTCAAGGTAATTTTTTGCAACGTATCTTGCTAAAGGAGCGGTAAGATCATACCGAAGTGACATCCATTTGTTTTCGTCTTTAAAAGAAAATACTCCCGCATCTGGTCTTTCCTTATCAGGTAAAAATTTGCCAATACTATCAGTATACTCGAAACTAGGTGTTTCAAGGTATTGAAAACCGTACTTAATCATAACTTCTTTAATATTAGAAATTATAAAATCACGGATTAATAATTCTTTTTCTTGTCTATCTACAAAACCTAATGGTAATTCTTTAGAAGGTTTTGTTTTTTTATCTTTTACCATTTTTTTGGTACAGCAGGGTGGATTCGAACCACCGACCCCTAGTTCCACAAACTAGTGCTCTAACCAACTGAGCTACTGCTGCATAACTCCTTTTTATATTAATTATTTATAAATTTGTATTTTAAATATGTAGTGATTTAGCTAAGCAATAGCCTAGCGTGCACTCTGTGAGAGTGTTTGTGTGAAATAAAGATGTACTTTCTTTTCAGCATTTGTAGATCTTTTAACAAATTAAAAATTAATTTCAACCCTTGATTATTGGGACAACAACCTAAATCTAGGTAACCATTGCCCCAATTTTCAAATTTGCTGGTAATAAGATTTAAGATGTTTTCTGTAGATTTACCGCGGCAGGTCCTTTTTCTCCGTTCTCTACATCAAAAGTAAGCTCATCACCTTCGTTTAAATATTTTAAACCTGCTGCTCTTACTGCTGAAGAATGAACGAAAACGTCCTTTTCTTTATCTTCTCTTTCAATAAAACCATAACCTTTAGTTCCATTGAACCACTTTACTTTGCCTTTTAGACTCATTTTTCTTTCCTTATACTTAGTTAACTTAACATTAGTAAAATTTACTAATATTGCCCTTAAACAGTTTAATAGATTAAATGTCAAGCAAATGATTAGTTTTTAATAAAAAAAACCGTTGTATTACCAATTTGCTACAGAAAACTACCTAGTATTACTAATAAGGCAAGGATAACTGCTGATCCTAGTACAAAGCTTTTTCTTTTTTGTAATAATCTAATTATTTTAGACGTTGTAGGTTCAACAAATGCCAAATTGTTATCAATCGTATCTTTAGCTTTTTTAAATCCTTGGTCTCTACCTACTTTAAGAAATTTTGTCTTTCTATGATTATAAATTTGATCACCAGATAAACTTTCAAAATTTTTAAGATATTTTAAAATTATATTTTTAATTTTTTCCGCTGTTTCTTTATGGTCTCTATGGGCTCCACCAAGTGGTTCTTCTACAACCTCGTCAACTATACCTAATTTTAAAAGTTGTTGTGCAGTTAATTTCATAGCTTCTGCAGCTTCCAGAGATTTGCTTGGGTCTCTCCACAATATAGATGCACAGCCTTCGGGCGATATGACAGAATAGATTGAGTGCTCTAACATTATTACTTTATTCGATGAAGCTAGTGCAATTGCGCCTCCAGACCCGCCCTCACCTATTATTATTGATATGTTTGGTACCTTAAGGGACATGCAACACTCAATAGAGTTTGCAATGGCTATTGCTTGTCCCCTTTGCTCAGCACCTATGCCCGGGTATGCACCGGGTGTATCAATTAAAGAAATAACTGGAATTCTGAATCGATCAGCAAGTTTCATAAGTCTGATACATTTTCTATAACCCTCAGGTCTCATCATTCCAAAATTACTTTCCATTCTACTATTAAGATCCAAACCTTTCTCTTGTCCTAAAACTAAAACAGATTTGTTGTTTATGAGTCCAAAACCAGCAATTATTGATTTATCATCAGAAAACAACCTGTCTCCTGAGATTAAAGTAAAATCTGAAAATATTTCATTGATATAAAATTTAGCTCTTGGTCTATCTTCGTGCCTTGCAACTAAGGTCTTTTGCCAGCTGTTGAGTTTTGAGTAAGTAGTTTTTAATTTTAAATTAATTTCTTCCTGAATTTTTTCAATTTTAGCAGTATCAACCTGGGATATTCCATCTTTATCAAAAGGATTTTTAGATTTTTCTAAATTTTCCTCAAGAGATTTTATTTCTTTCTCAAATTCAAGATAATTTCTCATAAAGTTTATTAAATCAAATAATATTATTAATCCTATTAAATTTCAAATGTGTCAATAAATTCTTGATAAAATGGCCGATTTCTAGTGTATTGTAAATATAATGAAAAAAGTAAACATAAATAATTTGAAGGTTGATGAAAATCTTATTAAATTTATTAATGAAGAAGCTATTCCTGGAACCGGCTTGGACTCTGATCGTTTCTGGAAAGAATTTAGCAATGTAGTTCATGAATTAGCCCCTAAAAATAAAAATTTAATCAAAAAAAGAGAAGAAATACAAAAAAAAATTGATGACTGGCATTTGTCAAACAAGGGTAGTGCATTAGATAAAAATGAATATACCGAATTCTTAAAATCTATTAATTACATTGTAGAAGAAAAAGACAATTTCAAGATCAATACGTCAAACGTTGATGAAGAGATTTCTTCTATAGCGGGACCTCAATTAGTTGTTCCAGTTGATAATGCTAGATATGCTTTGAACGCAGCAAATGCCAGATGGGGAAGTTTGTACGATGCAATTTACGGAACAGATGTTATATCTGAAAATAAAGTTGATACTTGGGATAAACAAAGAGCAATCGAAGTCATAAATTATGTTAGAGAATTTTTTGATAAAATAATTCCAATTGAAAACGCTAGTTGGAAAATTATATCTAAAATTAAAATTGAAAATAATAATTTGGTTTTTCTAGTAGACGACAAAAATTGCAATCTTAAAAATAAAAATCAATTTGTAGGCTTTAGTGGTGAGAAAAATAACCCAAAATCTATTTTATTTAAAAATAACAACTTACATATTGACGTTATAATTGATGAAAACAGTAAGATTGGAAAAACTGATAAAGCAGGAATTTCAGATATAATTGTGGAGTCTGCTATATCAACTATTGTTGATAACGAGGACTCAGTAGCAGCTGTGGACTCTACTGATAAAGTAAAATGTTATAGAAACTGGCTTGGTTTAATGAAGGGAGATTTAAAAACTGAAGTGAATAAAAATGGAAAAACATTTGTAAGAAAATTAAATTCTGACAGAATTTACACAAGTTCAGAAGGATCAAAAATTACTTTGCATGGTAGAGCTTTATTACTTAATAGAAATGTAGGTCATTTAATGACAAATCCAGCAATAATATTAAAAGATGGATCTGAAATACCCGAAGGTATTATGGATGCTTTCATATCTACTTTGTGTGCTATTCATGACTTTAAATTAAAGAATAACTCTAGAAAAGAATCCGTTTACATTGTTAAACCGAAAATGCATGGCCCTGAAGAAGTTGAATTTACTAACAATTTATTTTCAAAAGTAGAGGATGCTTTAAAAATAAAAAAATATTCAATTAAAGTCGGAATAATGGATGAAGAAAGAAGGACAACTGTTAATTTAAAAGAATGTATAAGAAAAGTTAAGGAAAGAGTTGTTTTTATAAATACTGGATTTTTAGATAGAACTGGGGACGAAATGCATACATCATTTGAAGCTGGTCCAATGATTTTTAAAGGGGATATGAAAAAATCTAAGTGGTTAAATACTTATGAAGATTGGAATGTAGATATTGGTTTAGCATGTGGTTTTTCTGGTAAGGCCCAAATAGGAAAAGGTATGTGGGCTATGCCAGATAAAATGTCAGATATGATGAAGCAAAAAATTAATCATCCAAAATCTGGCGCAAACTGCGCTTGGGTACCGTCTCCAACAGCAGCTACCCTTCATGCAACACATTATCATTACTTTGATGTTTTTAAAAAACAAGATGAATTAAAAAATAAGAAGAGAGCAAAGTTAGAAAACCTACTCGAAATACCAAAGGCTGATAGACCTAATTGGTCTTTGGATGACATAAACAAAGAGCTTGAAAATAATGTACAGGGGATTTTAGGCTATGTAGTAAGATGGATTGACCAGGGTGTAGGTTGTTCAAAAGTACCTGATATAAATAATATTGGTTTAATGGAGGATAGAGCAACTCTAAGAATTTCATCCCAACATATAGCAAATTGGTTGCATCATAATATATGTTCTAAAGACCAAGTCATGAAAGTATTGAAAAAAATGGCTAAAATAGTAGATGGACAAAACAGTTCTGATAAAAAATACGAGCCAATGTCTTTAAATTTTGAAAAATCTAAGGCTTTTATAACAGCTTGTGATTTAATTTTTAAAGGAAGAGTTCAGCCATCTGGATACACTGAGCCTTTACTCCACAAAAGAAGGTTAGAAAAAAAATCTATTCACTAGATACCGGTACCCTGTTTTTAAATGCAGAGACCAATGTGCCATCGTCTAACTGTTCTATTTCTCCACCAACAGGTAATCCTTGACCTAATTTAGAAATTTTAATCTCACTATTTTTAATTTCATCCTCAATATAATGTGCTGTAGTTTGACCTTCGACAGTTGCACTGGTTGCAATTATTACCTCTTTTAATTTATTTTTTTCTATTCTTTTAAGTAAAGAGTCTATTAAAAGATTTTTTTGACCATTATTGTCGTTATTATTTAATGTCCCACCCAAAATATGGAAATATCCTTTAAAAATATTTGATGACTCTATTGCCCACATATCAGCTAAATTTTCTACAACACAAATTTTATCATAACCATTAATATTCTTTTCACATGTGCACTGTGTATCTTTCATTTTTAAATTTCCACATTCGTTACAACGGATTACATTTTTATAAACGCTAGCTAAAGATTTTGCTAATGGTTTGATCATATTTTCTTTATTAGTTATAAGTTTTAGAATTATTCTCTTAGCTGACTTCGGACCTAAACCGGGAAGTTTTGAGAACTGTTTAATTAATTCATCTATCTCTTGATTATTATTTTCCATTTTAAAAAGGCATTTTAAAATCTGGGGGTAGATTTGGTATTCCAGTTACTTTACTTATTTCTGATGAGGTTTTTTTTTTGAGTTTATCTTTTGCGTCATTATAAGCCGCAACAATTAAATCATAAATAATTTCTTTTTTTTCGTTTTTAGCGTTTTCGTGGACAAAAATAGACTTCATTTCATAGTCGCCTTTTAGAACTACCTTCACTAGTTCACCACCAGACACTCCCTCTACCTCTATTTTTTTTAAATTTTCTTGTACCTCTTTCATTTTTTCTTGAATATTTTTTGCCTGAGATAACATATCTGAAAAACTATTCATTTTTTTCACTCACATCAATTAATTCTGAGTCTGGGAAAAATTTTAAAACTTCTTTATAAACTTCACTATTCTTTTCTTCCTCTAATTTGTTTTGCTTTTTTTCAATTTTTTGTTCATGAAAAGTCTTTAGATTGTTATCTTTGCTCAAAGTTATAATCCATCTTTGTCCAGTCCATTCATTTAAGCAATAGGATAGTTTTTTGATAAAATTTTTATTTAGATTTTCATTAAAACTTATTTCAATTTTGCCTTGTTCAAATTTAGACAATTTTACATTTCTTTCTAAATCAAATTTAAGTTCCATTTCTTTATTCTTTTCAGCAAGATCTATTAGGCTGGAGAAAGATCTTATCTCTAAATTTTTATCTTTCAATTCATTTTGATCTTGCTTTTTTATTTGATCTGTACTTTTCATTTGCTCTTTTGCAAAATTCATCGGTTTAGCTTCTTCAGTTTTTTCTTCGTTTACTTTTCCTTTCAAATTTGAAATTTCATTTTTTTTCTCTAGAGGAATTTGCTCATCTGTATATTCTTCAAAATTTTTAATATGAATAAGTTGCATCACAAACATTTTAAGAGCTACATCTTCATTTGAAACAAGTTTTAAATCTTCAATAGTTTTTAAAGATAGTTGCCAAAAAAGACCTAGATCTTGCATATTTAAATCTTTGGAGATTTTATCAATTAGTTTTATTTCTCCCTCTGAAAGAAATAAATCTTTTTCAATAGGTCCAAGATTTGCTCTTCTGCCAAACAAATAAAGTAGTTCTAGAAAATCATTTAAAAAGTTTTTTGCATCTAATCCTCCATCGCTCAATTCTTTAAGTTGTTCTAGTGCTCCTTTTTCATTTCCTTCAAAAATACAGCTAATCAAATTTATGATTTTGGATTTATCAGCTATTCCAAGCATTTTTCTTACGTCAGTTTCTTTAATAGTTTTGTCCTGGTCTAGAGTTTGAAAAATTAGTGCCCTATCTAATAGTGATACAGCATCTCTAACTGATCCTTCCGAGGCTCGAGCCAATAATTTTAAAGCATCCTCAGATATTTTTCCTTTTTCAATATCTGATATTTTTTTTAAATGTTGGAAAATTTGCTCTAAATTTACTCTTCTAAGATCAAACCTCTGACATCTAGATAAAATTGTTACAGGTATTTTTCGTGCTTCCGTAGTTGCTAGGATAAATTTTAATTTTTCCGGCGGTTCCTCTAAAGTCTTTAAAAGACCATTAAAGGCTTGTTTAGACAACATGTGAACCTCGTCTATAATAAATATTTTAAATTTTGCACTTGTAGGATTATATTTGGCATTTTCAATTAGCTCTCTTACATCGTCTATTCCGGTTTTAGATGCTGCGTCCATCTCAAGAACATCAATATGATTTGAATTTTCAATTTCTCGACAGTGGCAAGTTTCTTTTTCACCACACATTTCTCCTGTTTCAAAATTTTTATTACAATTCAATGCTTTTGCAATTAATCTGGCAGTCGTTGTTTTTCCCACACCTCTGATACCAGTTAAAAGATAGGCGTTAGGTGTTTTATTAATTTTTATTGCGTTAGAAATTGTCTGTGCAATTATTTCTTGGCCAATTAAATCTTTAAAAATCCTTGGCCTGTATTTTAACGCTAAAATTTTTGAATTATTTTTTTCCATATAAGGAGACCAAACAACCCGCTTTTAAAAGTTCGTGCTGCTGTTGTTACACCCTGACACGTTAAACGTATCAAAACCGCCTGAATGGCCCCCAAATTATTATATCAATATAGAATTGAATTCTACAAGCGTGGAATCTTCAATTTGTGGACTATTTTTTTTGTCTAAATTTAGATGCCTCATAAACTCCAAGAATATCTAAGCTTTCAGTGTGAAAACCTAGTTCCTCAAGAGCTTTTTGTACTTTTGTATCTTCGATATGACCTTCTAAATCTAAGTAAAAATTTGTTTGATCGAATGTGTTTTTAACTGAAAAACTTTCAAGTTTTGTCATGTTTACTTGATTGGTAGCGAATCCACCAAGACATTTGTAAAGTGCTGCTGGAATACTTTTTAGCCTAAATATACAACTAGTAATGTATTTTTTATTTTTTTCAAACGATGGTTGCTGAACACTTTTTCCCATTATAATAAATCGTGTTACATTATTAGTTTCATCCTCAATGTTTTTTAGAAGTACTTTAAGATTATAAATCTTTGCTGAAAGCACTGAGGCAATTGCAGCAATTGAATTATCTTTTCCGCTCGATAATTCTTTAGCTGAGCCTGCTGTATCTGCTGAAATAATAGTTTTAAACTTATGCTTTTGAATTATTTTTTGACATTGATCTATAGCTTGGGCGTGACTTCTGACATATTTTATATCATTAATATTGGTATTTTCTTTTACTAAAAGATTATGTTCGACCTTCTGATAATGTTCAGCATAAATTTGTAATTTATATTTGGGCAATAGATAATGAATATCTGCTACTCTACCTGCTAGAGAATTTTCTATAGGAATAACTATTCTATAAGTATCATCTTGATGAGCAATTTTAAATGTTTCTTCAAAAGTAGGGCAAGTTTTTATATCTGCTCCAGGAAAAAGTGCTTCGCATGCTATATGCGAGTAAGCACCCATTTCTCCCTGAAAAGCTATTTTTAGTTTTGACATTTTATTTTTCCATTAAATTTTTAATTTCCTCTAAGTCTGCTTGTGTGTCAACACTTAGTGGGTTTGAATTTGTATAAAGTACGTCAATCTTCATATTATTTTCAAGTGCTCTCATTTGCTCGAGATTTCTTCTTATTTCCAAATTACTTCTTTTCAATTTAATAAAGTTATTTAATGCATTTTTAGTAAAACCATAAATTCCAATATGATGGTAAAAGAATAATTTTTTATCTTGTACTGGATCTCTAATGAAATCAGTTGCAATAGAAAATTCTGAACTTTTAATATCATCCTTAGTTATTACTTTTACTATATTTTTATTTGCATTCTCGGTATCGTCTTTAATACTAGAGGCTAAGGTTGCCATGTCGCAAGAGCCTTTTGCTAGATGTTCATTTAATTTGGTAATTGTGGAGGGTTTTAAGCTTGGCATATCTCCTTGTAAATTTATAATTATGTTTGGTTTTTCAGAGAAAAAATTTTTATAAGCTTCGAAAACTCTATCAGTTCCTGTCTCATGATTTTGTAACGACAAAAAAGCATCATAATTATTTTTTTTGATCAGCTGATAAATATCTTTATCAGGAGTAGCCACTAATACTTTTCCAACACCTGAGTTCTTGGCTAAATCACATACATGAAGAATCATTTCTTTTTTATTAATCATTTTTAAGGGTTTATTAGGAAGTCTTTTAGCTTTTAAACGTGAAGGTATTATTACAACTGTATTACTCATAAATATTTATGCGGCTCAAAGACGCAATATCAACAAAATTACTTTAAGTTTTTTTTGTTAACTCGTGATATATCTACCATATTAATTATCAAATTTATGAACGGTTTTGAAATAAATAAAATTATTGCAGCTCTTATTTTCACTGTATTAGTTGTTTTTGGAATAGGAAAAATTTCTGACATAATATTTAACGTTGAAAAGCCATCTCAAGCCGCTTATGTGGTTGAAGCCCCAACAATCCAATCTACAACTTCTGCTTCTTCTGGTACTGGGAGTGTAGACATAAAAGCTTTGTTAGCAATGGGAACATTAGAACATGGCAAAAAAGTATTTAAGAAATGTACTGCATGTCATGTTGTTGCAAAGGGTGGAAAAAATAAAATTGGACCAGTTCTTTACGGAGTTTTAGGGAGACAATCAGCTGCAATATCAGATTATAAATATTCAAAAGCACTTGTTGCC
>CACHHJ010000010.1 GCA_902579585.1 uncultured Pelagibacteraceae bacterium | reverse complement strand
GTTTTGACACTGATGGTAGTAAGAATTTTACAGAAAATGACTGGAAAGGTAAAAATGTTCTTTTATTTGGATCAGAAGGAGAAGGTCTAAAATTTCAAATTAAAAAGAATGCAGATTTTTTGTTTTTTATAGATATTAATAAAAAAGTTGAAAGTTTAAATGTATCAAATTCAGCCTCAATAGTTTTTCACCATATAAACCGAGAAATTAATAGTAAGTAATTTATTTTATTTTTTTTATTACAACTCTTCGGTTTAAAGCAAATATACTTGGCATTAACGTAATTAATAATTTATCGATAAAATTCATTAAATTAAAAATTGGTTTAATTACAGGAATATGAAAAGTATTTTGAACAACACCTCCAGAGTTAAGAAAAATTGAAAACTCAGATAATTCATTTTTAATTATAGAAAAATAAGGAAAGTAAAAATTAAATTTTTTTTCATCTTTAAATAAAAGTTGAGCAACAGCTGTGTTTGAGTCCCAAGGAGAGTTAGATTTAAATATATTCTTTTTGGAATTAAATATGTTTATTTTGTAAGACCATGCCTCATCATCCAACAAATATTGAAATAATTTTAAGAAAAAAGATGTTTCGGGTTCATTCAATAAAATAAGCCCATCTTTTTTTAAATAACTAGACATTTTTTTTAAAGATAGAGAAGGATTTTGACAATGATGTAATGCATGATTAATTATAAATACATCAACTTTCTTCAAATATTTCTTTCCCAAATTTAACTTAACCATGTCTACTTTTTTTGAAATCCAAGGATATTTTTGAATGTCTGTTAATAAAATATTTTTATTATTCAAGATATCTTTGCTTGCACCATTACCACATCCTAGCTCAATTATAATTTTTTTTCGTTTTAAATATTTTTTCATCCAAAGAAATCTCTCTTCTAACAAAAAAATAGTATTTTTGTTTTTTTTGTTTTTAAATTTTTTTCTTGATTTTTGAATACTGCAATCTTTAATTCTTTTCGGATAAAATTCTTTTGGAAATATCATTTTAAGTAATTATTAATATTATTAGAAATTAACACAAATTTAAACTAATAAAGAATGATAAATATATTTAATCGATGTAAATCATTTGTCTATCAATTTAACTATGAAGGCTTTACTATATATTTATAAAAGAGTAAAAAGTTTAAATGTGTCATATAGTATTTCTTTAATTTTCTATTAGAACACAAGTTTATAAATGGATAATTTACATAAAAATATAATAATATTTTGTTCAGCAATAATAATTTTTTCATATTTTTTTGGATATTATGTAGATGAGAATTCTATTGGTTCGGGCGGTTATAGAGGTGACCTAGAATGGATATGGCAAAATTACGAAATTTTTAGGAAACAAAATTTTATTGACGCAATAAGAGATGAAAGTTTTTTCGGAAACAGAACTCACTTACTATACATAATTAATTATTACCTTAATCCATTTATAAACAATATTGATAATTACAGATTAAGTATAACTTTTTTTTCAATTATAGCATCTTATGTTTTCTACTTATGTTTATTAAATAGGTTTAAACAAACAAATTATATTTATTTAATTTTGGTATCACTACTTGTTTTGTTGAGTCCATTCTACAGAACAAGTGCTTATTGGGGCATGGAAATACAATACGGTATTATTTCCGCACTTTTAGCAATTTACTTTTTTACTAAGGAAGACAACATTAAAAAAATTTCTTCAAGTAATCTTTTTTTATCTATTTTTTTTAGTTCTTGTACTGTCTATTTTGATTTAAAATTAATTTTAATACCACTTTACATTTATATAAAAATAATTTTTTCAAATTTAACTTTTAAAGAAAAAGTAAAAACTTCAGTTATTTATTTTATATTAGCGATACCTTTTATATTGCTAATTTTTCAATGGGGCGGTCTGGTTCCTATAAAAACACAGAACGCTAATTATCTTCAAGGAACACATTTAGGTAGTAAACTTCATTTTGTGAATATTCTCTTCGCCACAAATATTATTGGGCTATATATGTTTCCACTTCTAATTTTTAAAAGGAATATTTTAGAGGCATTGAAAAAAATTATAAACCCCATTAACATAATTTTATTTGCTCTGTTTTTAATTTACCTTGTTAGTTTTTTGTATTTCGATTTATATGACTATACTGATAAACTTTCTTATGAACATGGGGGATATAAAAATTTTTGGGGTCTTGGATACTCGCATAAATTAAGTAATTTAATATTTGAAAACAGATTTTACTCATTATTTTTTAATTTAATTATTTATTTTGTAAGTATAATAATAATATTATTGGTAGTTGGTTCTCGTTTAATTAATTTGGCAATAGTTTTATTTTTTTATCTTCTATCGATTTTTTTATTTCCCCTAATGCAAGAGTATTTTGATCCGTATATTCTATTATTTGGTGTTTTGTTATTTAAAAATGATTACAAATTTAATTTTGAAAAATGCGCTTTTGCTTTTTTATTTTTTGGTTTTTTCTTATTATCGTCTATTTATTACTATCAATAAGATTATTTATATCTGTTTTTTTTATATTTTTAAAAAACATAACATGATCATACGGTAATCTTAAATACCTGTTGTGTATCAATTTAAATTTAAAATTAACTAATAATTTTTTATAATCATTCAAATACCTAATATAATTACCTCTATCTAAGTAATACAAAATTTTTGTTATAAAACTTTGATTTGGTAAAATTACTGCATCTATAGATAATATTTTAAATTCTTTTGTCTTTGATAAAAATTTTTTAATAGACAGATCGTCTAAGTGGTGAAGGACCCCTATCATAAGTATTAACGAATTTTTAGGATTAAATTTATCAAAATCAATATCGTTAATATTTTTTTTGAAAAAAAGAAGATGTTTTTCTTTAAACTTTTTTTTAAGTTTATTAATAAAATAACCTTCGGTTTCATAGCCAAAGTATTTTTGATTTTTTTCAAACTTATAATAATTTAAAACATCACTGTCACCACAACCAATATCAATAACATTTTTAACTTTTAAAAGTTTTAATAAACTCGCTGCATCGGAGTTTAAAGATTTTTTTAGTATTAATTTTTGTATAAAACTATATAAATATGAATACATTTTTTCAAAATTTGTTTATGAAAAATATAATTATATATACAACAAATGATGAAGTTGTATCATTAAAATTAGTTGATAAATTACTATCTGAAGAGGATTTTAAGTCATACAATTTTGATATAATTGTAAACAATTCTAGTTTGTTGAGAAAAATAAAAGTTTTAATCGTATTTTGCTTTTTTGGTTCAATTGTAGAATTTTATAGACAATTTAAAAATAAAATATCTATAAAAGAAATTTTAAGTAAACACAAAAATTGCAAATTAATAAATAAAGTAGATAATAATTACGATTATGGTCTAAATATTTATGGATTAAAAAAAATAAATCTTGAAAAATTTAAAATATACAATTTTCATCTTGGATCACTAAAAAATCAAAGAGGCTCATTTATTTTTTTTTATAAATATATTTTTAATTGGGATCAAATAGACTTAACTTTCCACGAAGTGAATAAAGAATATGACGTTGGAAAAATTTACAACAAGAGAACTATTGACTTAGATAAAGACATTAAAGCTACAAAAATTTGCTTTCTATATTTATATAATTTAGATTTTTTAAAAGAAAGTGTTAAAAAGATTGAATTACATAATTTTACTGAAAACAAGAATTATGAAAAAATTAATTTAGTTCCGTCATTTTTTAAACTTTTAAATTTATCAATTAAATATTTTTTTGGTAGAACAAATTAATATTCCTAACTATGTTTTGAATATAATATTTATTTATTTTATCATGGTTTGGCAGACAGAGTATTTTTTTCTCAACTAATTTCGAATTATTACATTTTGTTTTAGAATTAAATAATTTACTACAATCAAAATAATGAACTATTTTTGTATCAAATCCTTCTTTAAATAAATGTAGGTGAAGTTTTTCTCTATTATTAAATAAAACTGGAAAATCCAAAAAATTTTGAAAATTAAAATCATCAATTTGAAAAAGATGAATTTGATCTGATTTAATTTTTTTTAAATATTTATAGTATAATTTATTATTAGTTTTTCTAATATTATGATTTCGTTTTCTACTATCTTCGTCAACTAACTGATAATAAATTAATTTTTTTGAAAAATTTGAAATGTTGCTTAAATAATAATTTGGTATAGGGACTTTTCTAAATCTTAAGCTGGGATAGACTGTATTCTGAATGAAATTAATTTTGTTTTTAAAAGAAAAGTAAAACAAATAATGTATTAAATTTTTGTAAATTAGATTTATTGAAAATGATTTTAAAATAAGAAAAGTAATTAGTTGTCTAAAATACAACAACATTGGAAATGTAGTAAATTTTTTTAAATTATCTCTGACAAAAAGCAAAAAATTTTTATCATTAAAAGTTACACACCCCCCGTAAAGACCTGAAATATTTTTCATTATATTAAAACTTGATAAACAATAATCACCGAAAGAGCCTGCATAAATCTTTTTCTTTTTATGTGTGAAATTATCAAAATATACTGCATTATCTTCAATCAAAGTAATGTTTTTTTTTTTGCAAAAATTTTTTATTTCAACACTTGATTTATAACTGGTAAAAATATTTGTTAATACAACACATAATGTATTTCTGGTAGTCTTTCTTTTTAAATCATCTAATTTCATAGAACCATTTTTTAAATCTATATCGCAAAAAATCACTTTAAGTTCTAACTTTGATAGAATATTAATCATTTCCTTAAGATTGTAAGACAAAATTATAACTTCATTTTTTTTTTTAAATTTTTTCTTTAAATACATCAATACTAGGAGAAATGAAGACCGAAGTTGACTTGTATATACTAAATATTTTTTTTTAGTCTGGCTTAAAAGAATTCTATCTATTTTGTGAAAATTAATTTTATTAAAAAAAATTGACTTTAAAAATGTCAATATTGTTAAGTATATTTTAATTCTGAAAATTTTCACTTTTTTAAATTTTTTGCTACTCTTTTTGCATTAGCCATTACATAACCATAAGGATATAAGTTATTTCTAAAGTTAAAAACCGAGCCATCAATTATATAAATCGATTTATTATTATGTAGTTGGCACATATTATTTACAGATAATTTTTTTTTGGATCCAACATTTAAGGTGCCAAAATAATGGTAGTCTGCTCCAATTCCTGGAAAAAAATTTTTAAAAAATGGGAAAATAATTTTATTATCTTTTAAGTAATTATAAACTTTTTTTTGTTTGTTTTTTAATATTTTTAAGGTCATTTTATTTTTTGAATATATATTAAATTTGTCTCCCTTTTTTTTAATATATAAATTACTAAAATCTGTTCCTAAAAGGTTGTTTGAAAATAATATGTAATTTTTTATCAACATCAAAAAAGTCTTTGCTGGTTTGAAAATACTGTAAATTTTTAAAGACATATCTAATATCATTTTATTTGCTGGTCTAATATCGCCTGAAAATATATCATTTTTTTTTTTACTTTTAATTTGAAAAAGACCAGGAGTAAATTTCATAGAACTTGAAATTTTTTTTCTTGCTAAATAAACTGATATTAATCTTGGATGGTGTTTTATTGGAACCTCGCTATTTATTTTTAAAAATTGCATCAATAATTTTGTGGTAACTAATGTACCGGCACCTAATATTAATTTTTTTGTTACAAAAACTTTGGTATGTTTTTGATTGATGCAATTTAAATATATTAAATTTTTTTTTCTTATTATACTTTCAACACAATAATTATGAAAAATTACTTTTTTTTTAATTTTTTTCAGAATCAACTCTGGCACTAATTTCTTGAAGTTTTCTTTTTTTTGATTGATTGCCAATATTGATTTTTCAGCACTTAAATCATTAAACTTTCTTTTTTTTTTATTAATAATTTTTTCGTAAAATTCATTCATATTAAATTCATTATTAAAATTTTTAAATTTACCTGATAAGGATTTTTCATTAAGAATTTCAATAAAACATTTTAAAATTTCATTTTTTGTTTTTTTTCCGAAACAATTTAAATCTTCACCGATATCTTTATCTATTTGTAAACCCCAATAATTTGATAAACCACCAAATTCAAGCGAACCAAGTAAACTACAATTTTTTTTGTTAAAAAAAAGTTGATTGTAATCAAAATAATCCTCAATTTTATCAAAATTTTTCTTCAATTGTGGTGGTAAAGATTTATAATTTATTTTGTTTAGCAAATTATCTTTATTTTTTTTTTTAAAATCAGGTGAAATTAGATTTATTTTACGATTTTTTTTAAGATATTCTTCTGCAAATATCATACTTGATAAACCACTACCGACAACTAAAATATCAAAAACATTTTTGGGCATAGTTTGGTGCCCTCACACGGACTCGAACCGCGAACCTACTGATTACAAATCAGTTGCTCTACCAATTGAGCTATGAGGGCTTTTTTGTTTCATAACCTGAAAAAAAAAATAAATCAACAAATATTGATAAAAAAATTTATTTTTAAATACTTAAATGTTTTTTTTGAAGAAAATAAGTATTCAAGGGATAAGAATTTTTAATTTTAAAAAATTTGTGATTTTTATTTGAGAATAAATATTTTCTAAAGCCATAATTTTTCAAGTACTTGTCTATATTTTTAATATCATCACCTGTTTCAACAATTAGTACGGGCTTGTCTCTTTTAATTATACTTTCCAAACCTTTTACAACAGAGAACTCGTGTCCGTTTACATCAATTTTAATTAGATCAATCTTAATTTTGATTTTTTTGACTTTTTTTAAGTATATTTTTTCTTTTACTATAGAAATGTTGTTTTTAAACTTAAAATCAAGGTTTATCTGTTTTAACAAACTTTTTTTGTCGTAAAAAGTATAAGTAATTAGGTCTAAATTTTTTAAGAAAAACTTATATCTAGGAAAAAAAACGTTATGATATTTATTAAATCTTCCAATTCCATAAGCATTTACTTTTAAATTTTTAATATTTAGTTTTTTTAAAATCTTTACATATGGCTTATAAGGTTCATAACAAATAATTTTATTTACATTAAGCTTTCTTCTGAAAAACTTTATTGCAATCCCGTCACTGGCTCCAACATCTATAATGTTCACTTTGTCTGAGAAATTTAAAAAAGAAACACCATTCGCATCTTCTTCAAAAATCTTGGTGTATTTTATCAATCTTCTAATAAAAAAATATATTAAAGGATGCCCTCTTACAATTCTTTCAAAAAAATATAGTAAACCGGTATTAGTTTTAGATCTTTTCATTAGATTTAATTACTTAAAAATTATTTTTTTCATTATTTAGATCGTTTTCCATCATGATAGAAATCAACTGATCCAAATTAGTTTTTGGTCTGTATTTAAATGTTTTTTTTGCTTTATTAATATTTCCAACTAAAGATGCTGTTTTGCTAGGTCTTAAAAGTTTTTTATCTATTTTTAAATATTGTTTATAGTTTAAACCAACATATTTGAAACTTTTTTTAACAAAATCTAACACAGAGTGTTTCTTTCCTGATGCTATTACAAAAAAAATCAGGTTTTTTTAATTGCATGATTTTATATGAACTTTCAACGTAGTCTTTTGCATAACCCCAGTCAATTTTTGTATTTACGTCCCCTAGTTTAAGAATTTTTTGTTTTCCATAAAAGATTCTAGCTACAGATTTTGTAATTTTTCTTGTAACATATTCCTCTGGTCTTATTTCAGATTCATGGTTATAAAAAATTGCACCATATATTTTTAAACCAAAAGTATCTCTATATAATTTGCAGGCGTGATAAGCTGTTACTTTTCCAAGTGCGTAAACACTTACAGGTGTTAATGGCTCGTTTTCATTCTGACTAGTTTTTTTACTTCCTGCAAACATATTTGAGGAAAGTGGCTGAAAATATTTTGATTTTTTTGAATATTTTTTTATTATTTCTAATAAATTTATTACTGCACTTCCAGTAACTGAGAATGAATATGAAGGTAATTCGAAACTCCATTTAACATGATCTTGGTCAGCAAAATTATAAATTTCGTCAGGTTTAATTTTGGAAATTATATTTGTTAAAGATATTGTATCTAAAAGGTCTCCATGTTCAATAAAAAATGATTTTGTGTTTAAAATATCTGAAATATTTTTCAAATTACCAGTTGCTGATTTCCTTACTAATCCATGTACAATATATTTTTTATTAAGTAATAATTTGGCCATGAAAGAACCGTCTTGACCAGTGACTCCTAATATTAGTGCCTTTTTTTTTCTCATATTTATTTTATTAATTTAAATTTAGGAAACGGAACAATAAACTTCCCTCCCTTTTTTAACCATGAGTGCTCTCTTTTTATAAATTCCTTTATAAAACCCCAGGGAGTTACAAAAAAATAATCTGGTTTTAGTTTTCTAGCTTCCTTTTCACTAATTATTTTAATTCCTGTTCCTACAGTATATTTTTTCCATTTTTCAGGACTTCTCTCAGCAGCAAAAGGGATGATCTTATTATTTAATTTATAGTACTGCAGAATTGTATTTCCTTTTGTTGAAGCACCATATAAGAAGATTTTTTTATCTTTTTTAATCTGTTTCTTAATAAAATTCATTGTAATTTGTTTATTTCTATTAGCCCTTTTAACAAATTTTTTGACTGAAGTAAGAACATTTTCTTTTGGTAAAGCTATGCTGCCCTTATTGAACTTTCTACAAAAAATTCTGTAACTTCCTCCATTGATATCGTTTTCCTCTATTTTAAATATTTCTAACCCATTATTTTCGAACAAGTATTTAAGTGATTTTAATGAGTAAAACTCAATATGTTCATGACAGATGTTACCAATATCATTTTTTTCTATCATAGACTTGAGGCACATCAATTGAGCAATAAAAATACCTTTGTCATCTAAAGCTAAAACTGAGTCTCTAATAAATTTATTAGGATCCTCAAGGTCATAGAACATTCCAATCGCGGTGATAATTTTAGGTTTATTAAGTTTATTTTTGTTTACTAACTTATTTAATTTTTTATATGACCAAAAATCATTTAAGACAAAATCACAATTTTTTTTAAGTTTGCTAATTAAATTATTAGCCGGCTCACAACCAATAGTTTTTATATTTTTACCAAAGTATTTAAGTAAGGTGCCATCATTTGCACCAATATCTAAAACAACATCATTCTTTTTTAATTTTATATATTTCAAACTTGAATAATAAATATCTTTTAAAGCTCTCCTCATAATTTTAGTTACACCAGATCGATACCAATAAAATCTTTTATACATTATTTCTTGTGGAGCTATATGTGAAAGTTGTAACAGTGTACAATTTGAACAATACATTAGAGTTAGTGGAGACTTAATACCTTTATTAATTTGATTTTTATTTACAAAATTACTTACATAAAGATTGCCCAGAGAGAATACTTTTTTGATTTTTTTATTCTTACAAAGCAAACAATAATTGACTTTTTTAGTTTTGTGTTTCATTTAAATTATATTTTACATATTTACTATATCAAAAGGTATTTTTATACTTCAAAATTTATAATCGAGAAATAGTTTTACTTTAATTTAATATACTGTAAATTGGTATTAAGTGTATGAATAAAGACAATAACAAATCTGACATTAAAAAAATTTTTGATTAAATTAGCTGCAATAACCTTTGCGATAATAATAATTATTAACGTAACATATAATCTTATATTTGCTGAAAAACTTGAAAATATAAATAAATTATTAATGCTTAATAACAAAGAAAGCATAGATAACGTTAAAGATAAAATAAGATTAGAAATCGAAAAAGGTCTAAATAAAGATAATATCTTAAATGAAGAAGATAAAATACTTTTATATAAATTATATTTAAAAATTAAAAACGAATTTAAAGAAGTTGAAAGTAAATAATATTTCCATAATCAATGATTAAAACAAAAAAAAATTATTTATTTTTGTTTTTAATACTATTTTCTGTTTACTGCGCTATCTCAATTGGTCAAGCATGGGATGAGGGCCATTTATTATTACAGGGTAAAATAGTTACAAATTATTTGTTATCATTAGGTAATATTGATGAGGAAATTTTTGCTAGAGAGTACTATTCTCCAATATATTACTCATTAAAATATTTATTTATCCAAATATTTTCAACAAAATATCAAATTGAAGCAAATCATTTAACAAACCTTTTTTTTTCACTATGTACTATAATTGGTATAAAAAAATTATCTAAAGAGTTATTCAATGATAAAGTTAGTATTATAGTTTTCTTAATATTGTTTTTTTATCCTGCCTTCAATGGGCATATGGGCTTTAATAGTAAGGATACAATTCTTGCTCTTTGTCATGTTTGGATTTTTTATTTGAGTATAAAATATTTGAAAAACCAACATAATAAAAAAAAAAACAAATAATTATATAAATTATATCGCAATCTTAGCTTCAGTTGGAAGTGGCATTAATTTGTATTTTCTAGGTTCTTTGTTACCACTATTTATTTTTTTAATTTTAGACTTTTATATTTTCAAAAAAATTAAATCCAAAAAGTTTGATACAAAAAGATTAATGATAAATCTCTTGTATGGTTTTTTAGTATTTTATTTGTTGCTGGTTATTTTTTGGATCGATACTCACCAAAATATCATAATTTTGCCATTTAAATTATTTTTAGAATGGTTTTCACATGATTTCCCATGGGTTGGTTATCCATATATTTTAGTTAATGGAGATTATTATTTGTACAAAGATATACCTAAAGCATATTTGTTAATAAACATAATTTTAAGATCGCCAGAATATTTTCTTCTTTTGTATACTTTATTTCCAGTTATTATTCTCACTTCGATTTCTTTTTATAAAAAAAAATTTTCGTTTTTTATTTATAAATTAACATTAATATTATCAATGATAATTTTCCCTTTCTGTTTGTTGTATTTTACCCCGTTTTCAATTTATGATGGCTTACGACATGTATTGTGGATGTTACCATACATGTGCATTATTCCAGCTTTAGTTGTTTATTATTTGCTTGAGAATATTAAAAATATAAAAGAAAAAATTACATTATCATTTGTTTCATTTTTAATAATTTATTTTCTTTTCAATTTTTTTTTATTAACACCCTATCAATATACTTACTTGAATGCATTTAATGGGAAAATTGAAGAAAGACATAAAAGGTTTGAAAACGATTATTGGGGCGCTTCATTAAAAGAACTAATCAAAAAAATAGATTTCGATAAAGCTTCAAAAATAAAGTTTGCTACATGTGGAATAAATCAAAATAATGCTAAAATTTACCTAAAAAAAAGTGGATTTACAAAAGTAAGATTTGGTAATGAAACAAATTCAACTTATATGATGATGACTAACAGAGTAACTCTTAAAAAGAATGACATTTACAAAGCAGATAATTTAACAAATTGTTTTGACAAACATAAAGGGAAAGATATTTTTAAAGTTTCTAGAAATGGTACAATTTTATCTGTTGTTAGAAAAATTAATTAAAATACGAATATAATTGTAGTTTGTTAAATTAGGTGTTTATATACGTATTGATGAGTAAAAATATTTCAATAATACTTTCAACCTATAATGAAAAACCCTCTATAGAATTTACAATTAATGAGTTGATAAAGTATTTGCCTGGTGTTGAAATTGTTGTTGTAGATGATAATTCTCCTGATGGAACTTTAGAAGTTTTAAAAAAAATAAACTATGTAAATTTGAAAATTTTTTCTAGACCTAAAACTAAAGGTTTGGCTTCTGCTTTTCTATTAGGATTAATTAATGCAAAAGGAGATTTAATTGGATGGTTAGACTCAAATATGGGTCAAGTTGCTAAAAAATTTCCGGAAATGCAAAGTTATTTAACAAATAATGATATTATAATATTATCGAGATACATTAAAGGCGGCAAAGATGAGAGGGGAAAATTTAGAGTTTTTGTTAGCTATATGCTTAATAAATTTAGTAAACTAATATTAAGATCAAAAGTAAATGATTTAAGCAGTGGAATTTTTTTAATGAAAAGAGATGTACTAAAAGATGTTGTTCCCGTAGCAAAAGGTCATGGAGAATTCATAATTGAGTTTTTATATAGAGCCGAAAAAAAGGGTAATAAAATTCTTGAAATTCCTTATACCCATCCAGTAGATTTAGAGGGAAATAGTAAAAGTTTTCCAAATATAGGAAAATTTTTGCAGTTTGGTTTTTTTTATTTTATAAGATTAATCCAAATGATTCTTAGAGAATAAGATTAAAAATGATTGAAAAAGTAATTTATAAAAAAAAACTTTTTGCATTAATAGTTAGCGGTAATTATAGAAATAAAAAAGGTATAACATTTTTTACCCCAGATAGTGCTTCACAACAATTTGGTTTTATGAAACACAAAAAGGGACATATTATAAAACCACATAAGCATAAAAAAAGGATAACAAAAATTTTTACTACTACAGAAGTTATTTTGCTTTTAAAAGGGACTTTAAGAGTAGATTTTTATAATCAAAAACAAAAGTATTTATTTAGTAAGATTTTACAAAAAAATAGTATTATACTTTTAGTTCACGGAGGTCATGGTTTCAAAGTTATCAAAGATGTTGAAATGATAGAGGTAAAGCAAGGACCTTTTAATATTGCTAAAGATAAAGTTAAATTTAATGAGGTAAATGAAAAAAAAATTAAAATTAAAAAAAATTAAATTTATTCCAGTAAATGTTCCCAAAATTTTCAAAGAAGAAAAAATATATGTCAAAAATTGTTTAGATACAAACTGGATATCATCGGAAGGTTCATATGTAAAAAAATTTGAAAATGAATTTGCAAAATACAATAAAAGAAAATATGGAATAGCTGTTTCAAACGGAACTGCAGCGTTAGAAATTGCATTAAAGTCTCTTAATTTAAAATCCAATGATGAAGTAATCATTCCAACTTTCTCTATAATATCAACAGCACTCTGTGTGATTAAATTGGGTTTAAAACCAATACTTGTAGATTGTGATCTACAATCTTGGAATATGATACCTGATCAAGTTGTAAAAAAAATTAATAAAAAAACCAAAGCTATTATTATTACTCATATTTACGGTTTTCCAGTTGATATGGCTAAAATTATTAAAATATCACGAGCAAGAAAAATAAAAATAATTGAGGATAGCGCAGAAATGATTGGTCAAAAATATAAAGATAAAATGTGTGGTAGTTTTGGAGATCTTAGCACGTTTAGTTTCTACGCAAATAAACATATAACAACTGGTGAAGGTGGTATGATTGTAACAAATGATACAAAAATTTATAATAAATGTAATTCACTTAGGAATTTATGTTTTGGGAAAAATACGGAAAGATTTAATCATGACGATATAGGTTGGAATTATAGACTAACAAATGTTCAAGCTGCAATCGGTTGTGGACAACTTAAGAATATCTCTTGGATTTTGAAGAGAAAAAGAGAAATCGGAAAAAGATACACAAAACTGCTCAAAGAAAATTTTAAAATTTATATTCAACCAACAAGAAATGGGTTTTCTGAAAATATTTATTGGGTATTTGGAGTGGTTATAAAACCAGGTTTTAAAATTAAAAGGAATTTAATTATAAAGGAACTATCAAATTATAATATTCAAACACGGCCATTTTTTTATCCAATGCACAAACAAAATATTTTTAAGAAAATGAAAATTTTTAAAAAAAACGAAAAATACCCAAATTCAGAATATTTATCTCAAAATGGTTTTTATTTACCTTCTGGAGTTGGAATTAAAAATTTTGAAATAGATTATATCTGCAAAGTTTTAAATAAAATATTTTCTATTAATTAGCATTACAAAGGAAAAGATAATCACCTGATCTAGCATCTGAAAAAAATGAAACTGAGTGATTGGAATGTTTTTTTATTAAATGGTAATTATTTGAGTTAAACATTTTTGTTATTTTTTTTTCTTTTTGGTAAAAAGTTGATTTTTTATCGTTAATTTCAATAAGTATAAGCTTAACTTTATTTTTTTTTAATGTATTTTTTGCTCCTTTCAAAAATTCAAGCTCAGAACCATCTATATCAACTTTAAGAATATCGATGTTTTTAATCTTACTTTTTTTAACAAAACTATCTAAGGTTATAGTTTTTACTTTATACTTAGTAAAACTCATTGTTTTTTGAAATAGCATTTTTAAAAAAATTGTTCTTGAAAATATCCATTTAGAATCGTTCTTAAATAAATTGGATAATGAAGATCCTGATGACTCAAAAAATCTATTAAAATTATAATTTGAAGTTCCATTTTTATCACTTAATGCAATTTCATTAAAATTTATATTTTTCATAGAAATCAGATCAGAAATATAATTTTTTGTATTTTTATTAATATCAAATAAATAAAAAGTAGATTTTTTTTGTTTAATTAAATTTAATACTTTTCTTGAAAAAACACCTTTAAAACAACCGACATCAAAAATAACTATTTTTTTTTTTCTTTTCAAGATATCTACTATTTTGGTCTCCATATTATGGGCAAACATATTAAGTAAATAATAAATAAATTTTTTCATTTAAGACTTTTTTATTAATTTAAAATAAGAAAAATCAACTTTGTAAAAAAATACATAGCATATACAAAAATTAATACTGTCACAAAATATAATATTACAATTAATTTATTCTTTTTATTTTTTTCTTTAATAATAGTTTCTGACTCCCTATCAAATATTGAGTCTCTTTTTTTTTCTTTAAAGTCATAAGTAAACATCCAAAAGTTTTGATCATTCTCTATTTCTTTGTCTGTACTAATAGCTTTTATATGAAGAATTATATAATTTGCTAAAAAACACAAACAAATTAATATTAAAATTGCTTTAATCATATTTTAATTAATTTTTTTTTGCTCTTCTTTAATTTTTTTTATTAGACTGCTTCCCACGTCAAAAAGTAAATTAATTTTTATTTTTTTATTTACTTTCACCTCAATTTTTTTAATATTTCTAATTTCATTATTATCTGCTACAGCTGATATTGGTCTTTTCTCACTTTGGAGATTAATGATATTAATTTTTGATCTATCTGAAATTAATTTACCTTTCCATCTTCTGGGCCTAAACGGACTAATTGGAGTTAGGGCAATTTTTTTTGAGTCCAGTGATAATATTGGTCCATTAACTGAAAGGTTGTAAGCTGTGCTCCCTGCTGGAGTTGAAACTAAAACGCCATCACTAACTAATTCCTTAATTAAATTTTTTTGATTTACTTTAATTTGTAAATTGGCAGTTTGCTTACTTTGTCGAAGCAATGAAATTTCATTAACTGCTATCATTTTAAAAATTTTTTTCTTGAGATTTGTTATTTTGACCTGAATAGGATTGATAACAAATTTGTTTGCTTTGATTATTTTTTTTTTAAGTAAGTGGTTTTTTTGGTTTTTGTTCATTAGAAAACCTATTGTTCCACAATTAATACCGTAAAAAGGTTTTTGATAATTGTAGAATTTTTTAAGGTTTTTTAACATAAAGCCATCTCCGCCAGCCACGATAATAGTATTACATTTTTTAATAGAATATTTTTTGAAGTTTTTTAATCTCTTCTTCAATAACTGTGACTTTTTACTTTTATCGAATATAAAATGACATTTGTTCATAAATTTTTTTATTTAAAAAATAATCCACTTTTTAGATCTTTGTGCAAGGTATCCTTTTTAAAGTACCTTTTTAAATTAAATCTAAATAAATGATAAGCTATATAACTAATTCTTTTAATAAATTTGGTAAATAGTGTCGATGGTGAAAATTTTTCGAGATTGTTATGTGAAATTTGACTAATCTTTAATTTTCCAAATAAACCTTGTGGCGCATTTGCATAATTATCTGACAGATGTCTTGTCAATGAACCTTTGTCTAACTTGTCATTTTGAAATGGTACAATAGTAGCTAAATACCTGCCCATGCTTAACCCGTTCATATTTTCACCGTGCCACCCGACTGCAGACATTTCTCTAATAAATAAAATATTAGAAATTGAAATCCATCTCCAATTAAAATTATAGAACTTTGTTTTAATAAAATTATTAAATTCTTTTTTATCATATATCCAAAAGGCACAGTATGAATTTGCTAATACTAAATATTTCTTTTTTGATAAATTTAAATATTTTGATGATTGTTCCACTTGATCAGTTGAATACAAGTTTTTATCTTTTTTATTTATTTCAAATCTTAAAAACCCCAAATTATAATTATTCTTAATACAAGTATTTTTATGTTTTAACCAATAATTAAAGTTTTTTTTATCGAATAGAATATCATCCTCACAATATATAAATATATCAAAAATATTTTTTTGAGATTTCATCAAATTTCTACAGTACCATGTAAGTTTAAATGGATGATCTTTTTTAAAATTGTAATAAAAATATGTAATTTTTTTATTTGTATTTTTAAATTTTTGATTTGAGTGAACAAAAATTTGAGTTTTATTCGATAATTTAAGTAAACTTTTACAGACTTTTTTAAAGTTTTTTATTTTTTTTTTATTATATGGCTTTTTTAAATATAAAGGAATATGAGCTGATATCTTAAAATTTTTCATATATTATTTTCAAGATCTAACCAATCAGAATACTTGTCTAAATTTTTTTGTATAAAAGATGGCATCTCACTAACCGATAAAGTTTTTAATTTAAACTCTTTAGAGTATTTGTATTCTGTTGATTTAGCTTGATGATCAAAATTTATTACTTTCCTCTTTACCATGTCTTTAACGTCATCAAGTGTTTGTTTGTTATCTTTAAACTCTGCGTGATCCTCACTATTTGTTAATTTTATATAAAGATCCTCAGGTGATTTGGCTTGTGAAAAGTGCCAACCTCCATCTGTTATGATTTTAATATTTGTATATTTTGTATCAGAAAAAAGTGTATCAATTCTGTAAATTGGGTAGTTTTTAATTTTAAGGTCTCTTAGCCAACTAAAAGATTTGAGATGCTTTTTTTTACATCCTCTAGTTCCATACCACTCTATTCTATCGCAAAATAAATTAAATTTGTAATAAAAAAGTTTTTGTTTAAAAGCTAAAATTTTATTATTATTTTTTTCTAAATCTATATTTTCAAATCTAGGAATTTCATCGTTATCACTATAAAATACGTAATCGTTTTCATCTGCTTCTTCAATTCCTGAGGTCAGGCTATCTCTTTGGAGGGCAATTCTTTTTATTGAATTTTCTCTAATTTGATTTTTGCCTGATTTGTCTAAATGTTGCTTAGTTTCATCAAACAGATTATTGGGCTCATTCTCAACTACGATATAGTTAATTTTTTTTTTAAAATCTTTAAATTTATTTATATCAAAATTGAGTTTTTTCTTTTCTCCACTATGGGAATATTTGGATTCGGTAATAACAAATTTATCTACGTAAGGATCAAGAATATTAAATCTTAATTCCAACATCATATTTTCATTATAAAATGTCGTACAATCAAAAACTTTCATAAGGTGATACAAATTAAAACATTTACTATTAACAATATTAGGCTATAAATAATAGTCGTATATTCATAAATTTATGCGTGACTATATTAATTTAAAGAATTTGGGCAAAAGTATGAGGACTTTTTATAATAAAAGTCCTTTTCCTTATGCAGTGATAGATAATTTTTTTAAACCCTCTATTGCAAATAAATTAGAAAAAGAATTTCCGAAATATAAAGATAAAAGATTACACGAATACAAAAATTATTGTGAAGTAAAAAAAACTTCAAATAATTGGAATTTTTTTCCACCCCTTACCTACAAAGTTTTTTCTCTTTTAAATTCAAGCCAAACAACAAAATTCTTATCAAAAAAACTTAAAATACCAAAAGTGATACCAGATTATGGGCTTCATGGTGGTGGTTGGCATTTAATGCATCACAAAGGTAAATTAAATCCTCATTTAGATTATTTTATACATCCTAAAGCAAATTTACAGAGAAAATACAATTTAATTGTTTTTCTGTCAAAAGGATGGAAAGAAAATTGGGGTGGTGAAATTTGTTTTTATAAAAAAAACAAAAAAAACATTAAGCTTCCTGGAGATTTAACTACAAAAATTTATCCAAAATTTAATAGAGCTGTCTTTTTTGATGTGTCAAATCATAGTTGGCATGGCGTTCTTCAGCCAAAAAGAAAAGTAATTAGAAATAGTATGGCAGTATATTATTTAATTAATCCTTCAAAAAAAGATTTGTTAAACAGAAAAAAAGTTTTTTATGCTCCAACTAACAAACAAAAAGGAAACAAAAAAATTCTTAAATTTATTAAATTAAGATCTAGCTCAAAACACTTCTCTAAAGTCTATAGAAAAAATAAATAGCTCTTGGTGCCCTCGGACAGACTCGAACTGTCACTCCCATACGGGCAAGGATTTTAAGTCCTTTGTGTCTACCATTTCACCACGAGGGCTTTTCCGCATATATATACATTAATTTGTAATTTTGGCAAAAATAAATTCTTCTATCTCTAATCGCTCTAGTTTAAACAAATTTTTTTTCATTAAGAACCAACTTTATATAACCTAACCATGTTAGTCATGCCTGCTTTACCAAAAGGCAAACCTGCCGTTATAATAACAAAGTCATTCTTTTTAATAAATTTAAGTTTTTTTATAATTTCCTTAGAAATAGACATCATATCTTTCCATCCATTTGCATCTCTACTATTTATAGATTGCACTCCCCAAAGCAATGATACTTGTCTGCTTACATTTATATTAGGTGAAATCGTTACTATTTTCGCAGCTGGACGCATTGATGAAACAAGTTTTGCAGACTTACCAGAATTAGAAAACACTATTATAGCTTTAACATTTGGGTTGTATGCAATATCCTTAACAGAGCGAAGAATAGATTTAACTGGATCTTTATTTGTAATAATAGAATTTTTAAAATCTTCTATATGCTCTCTTTTGTATTTTTCAGTAGATTGAATAGTTTGAGTCATAGTAGAAACAGTTTGATTAGTAAATTTGCCGATAGCTGTCTCTGCAGACAACATTAATGTATCTGCACCTTGAAATATCGCAGTTGCAATATCATTTATTTCTGCCCGTGTAGCTGTAGTATTTTTAATCATACTTTCTAACATTTGAGTAGCAACAATTACAGATTTTGAAAATTGAGAACTTTTTTTTATAAGACTTAATTGAACTTTTGGAACTTCGCTATGACCGATTTCAATTGCCAGATCTCCCCGGGCAATCATTATTGAATCTGTCGCTTGGATAATCTTTTTAATATTTTTAAGAGCTTGTTTATTTTCAATTTTTGAAATAATACCCATGTCTTTCTTTATTAATCTCCTTGTTTCAAGTATCAGCTTTTCATTTTGTAAATAAGACAAGGCAATCCAATTACAACCAAGTTTAATCGCAGTCTTGATATCTTTTTTGTCTTTTCCTGTTAGTTTGTTAAAAGCAATATCTAAATTTGGAACGTGAAAACTCTTATTACTTTTTAAAATACAATTTTGACTCCGACATTTTGTTATTATTGCATTTCCCTTTTTATTTATAACTGTAAATAAATATTTTCCATCATCAATTAAAATCTTATTACCTTTTTTTAATTTTTTAATTATTTTGGGATGAGGAAAATTAACTCTTTTTGAGTCACCAGGAATTTTTTTACTATCAAATATAAATCGTTGATTAAACTTGATTTGTTGGTTTTCATTTTTAACTTTACCTATTCTAAGTTTTACACCCTGTAGGTCAGCTATAAGAGATAATTTTTTTCCATTTATTTTTTCAACTTTACGGATTTTTGAAACTATTTTATTAATCCCATTGGTATTGTGACTAAAATTAATTCTAAATGCATCTACACCGAGATCTACAAGCTTTTTTAACTTATTTTCACTATATATGGCTGGACCTAGAGTGGCTATAATTTTTGCTTTTTTTTCCATTTAAAGATTTTTATGTTATAACACCACTTCCTATAAAAAAAAATATTTAAGAATAACTAATTTTAATGAGCAGTAAAAAAATTGGAGTTTTGACAAGTGGTGGTGACTGCGGGGGTCTAAATGCAGCGATTAGATCAATATTTTATAGAGCAAAAAATAAATATAACATGGAAGTATATGGAATTAGAGATGGCACTGCTGGATTAATTAAACGACCAGTAGATGCAATACAATTAACATACAAAACTTTCGCAGGATATCTGTTAAGACAAGGTGGAACCTTTTTGGGATCAACAAATAAGGGAAATCCTTTTAAAATTCCAACCGAGGATGGCAAACACGTCGATAAATCAAAAGAAATAATTGAAGGCTATCACTCAATGAAACTTGACGGTTTAGTAATTATAGGAGGAGATGGAAGTATGCAAATCCTAAAGAAGCTAGCAAAAGATGGTAATATGAAAATAGTAGCTATACCAAAAACAATCGATAATGACGTAGGAGCAACAGAAAGTTCAATTGGTTTTCATACTGCGGTAGATGTTGCAACTCAAGCTTTAGACAATCTTCAATCTACTGCTGCTAGTCATAGAAGATCAATGATACTTGAGGTTATGGGTCGAGATACAGGACATATTGCACTTAATGCAGGAATTGCAGGCGGAGCAGATATTATCTTAATTCCAGAAATAAAATATTCGATAGATGGAATAATTAAAAAATTAAATTCAATGAAAAAACACGATATTCAACATTCATTAATTGTAGTTGCCGAGGCTGTTAAAAAAGAAGATGGATCTCAAGTAGTACACAAATATATTGACGGTGAACAAAGACTTGGTGGTATAGGAGACTACATAGCAAAGGAACTTATGAAAAAAACAGACGTAGAGTGCAGAGTTACATCACTTGGTCACGTTCAAAGAGGAGCACCACCTATTGCAAGCGATAGAATACTAGCAAGTGCGTTTGGAGTTTATGCGGTGGATTTGTTAAATCAAAAAAAATTTGATCGTATGGTTGCTTGGAAAGATAGAAGAGTAATAGATGTCCCAATTGACGAAGGAATTAAAACTTATAAAAATGTTGAGAGAAAAGATTCATTAGTAGAAACTGCTCTTTCACTAGGAATTTACTTGGGAGATAATTTATAATTAGAAGGTCTTTAACAGCCTTTAAAAGAGGAAGACATATTCTTAATTAAATCAAAATACAAAGTTTTCCCTGGATTTAAAGTTGCTCCTAAAGGATCAATGACTCCAGTCTTAATATTTGTGTCTTTTGCTACTGCTTTGATTATATCAGGGTTAAATTGAGGTTCAGAAAATACACAGCTTACTTTTTCATGTTCAATTACTTCTCTAATCTCAGATAATTGTTCTGCACCAGGTAATACATCTGTATTTACTGTAAAAGCCCCCAAGACATTAACACCAAATCTTTTTTCAAAATATTGGTAGGCGTCATGAAAAACAATTGATTTGAAATCTTTATTTAGCTCTGATTTTACTTCTTTTGTAAGTTTATCTAAATCTTTGTGTGCTTTTTTTAAATTAGCTTTATATTTAGATGAGTTTTCTTGATCGTTTTCGATTAGATGTTCTGCCATTTCACTTAAAATTACTTTTGCGTTCATTGGATCAAGCCAAATATGTGGATCGTGTTCACCATGAGCATGTCCATGATGATCATCGTGTTTATCTTTTTTATGACCATGTTCTTTATGATCATCATGCTTATCTTCCTTATGACCATGTTCTTTGTGATCATCGTGTTTATCTTTTTTATGACCATGTTCTTTATGATCATCATGCTTATCTTCCTTATGACCATGTTCTTTGTGATCATCGTGGTCTTCGAATATATTTCTTTCTCTAAATTCTAATTTTTTTAATCCTTTAATTTCCATTAATTCTATTTTTTCAGCTTTTTTTGCTAATGATTTTAATGGTTTTTCTAAAAAAGCTTCTAAGTCTTCACCAACCCAAAAAACTAGGTCAGCATTTTGTAACATTTTAGCGTGCGATGGTTTTAGTGCAAATCCATGAGGAGAATTATATCCATCTACAATTAAATCTGGTTTACCTACACCATCCATTAAATAGCTTGCTAAAGAATGTATAGGTTTAATAGAAGCTACAACCTTAATTTCAGCATTTGCTGAAAAATTTATGGCAAAAGTAAAAAATAAAGTAATTGTAAGCTTTAAAAATTTGTTTAACATAGTGTTATAATGTAACGTTTGTTATAATATAACATATTTAAGGTCAAGGGTTTCATTATGGAAAATAAAAAAAAAGTTCTACTAAAGGTTGAAAATGTCGGCGTTTCTATGAATGACAAATCTTTAGTTAAAGGTGTTTCATTTGAAGTTAAACAAGGTGAAATAGTTACGTTGATAGGTCCAAATGGTTCTGGAAAATCAACAACAGCAAAAATTGCACTGGGAATATATAAAAAAATAGATGGCAAAGTTAAAACATACACTAATAAAATTGGATACGTGCCTCAAAAAATTTCAATAGATTGGACCTTACCAATTAGAGTTTCGGATTTTATGACTTTGACAGAAGAATTAACCCAAGATCAAATAAATATAGCTTTAAATTTAACAGGTGTTGAACATTTAAAAAATAAAAGTTTAAGTAATTTATCTGGAGGAGAGTTTCAAAGAGTATTGATAGCAAGAGCCATCTCTAAAAAACCAGAATTATTAGTTCTTGATGAGCCTGTACAAGGTGTTGATTTTAAAGGTGAAATTGCCTTATATCAATTAATCAAAAAAATTTCAGACAAAATGAAATGTGGAATACTTTTAATCTCACATGATTTACATGTAGTAATGTCTGCTACTGATTATGTATTATGCCTAAATGGACATGTCTGTTGTTCTGGAACACCGCATCATGTCGTTCAAGATAGCAAGTATAAGGAGCTATTTGGTGATAGAGCTTCAAATATCTTATCCCTTTACGAACATAAACATGATCATACTCACTCTCCGGACGGGACAATAGATCAAAAATAATATGCTTGATGATTTTTTTATAAGAGCTTTACTTGCAGGAATTGGAATAGCTTTAATAACAGGTCCAATAGGATGTTTTGTAATTTGGAGAAGATTGTCTTTTTTTGCAGGTACACTTGCACATTCAGCTTTATTAGGTGTAACTATGGCTTTGGTATTTGAACTTAATATTGCTTTATCAGTTTTTTTAATATCAGCGGTTATAGCTATTTTACTTCTTCAATTACAAACTAAAACAAATCTTCCTAACGATGCTTTATTAGGTTTATTAGCTCATTCATCACTAGCAATAGGACTTGTAATCATTGGATTTTTAACAACTATTAGATTTGACGTTATGGCATTACTTTTTGGCGATATATTAGCTGTAAGTCAAAACGATTTATTATTAATTTGGGGCGGTGGCTTATTTATCTTAATAATTTTAAAAATTATTTGGAAACCTTTGTTTGCTTCAACAATAAATTATGATTTAGCTAAAGCGGAAGGAATGAATCCTGATAGATATAATGCAATTTTTACAATTTTGATGGCAGCAATAATTGCTATTTCAATAAAAATAGTTGGGCTTCTCTTAATAACTGGAATGCTTATTATTCCAGCAGCGTTAGCAAGAAATATCTCAAATAACCCTGTACAAATGGCTCTTTTATCTACGATTGGAGGATTATTATCAATTTTAATAGGATTGTTTTCTTCTTTAGAATTTAATACAGCTTCAGGTCCCTCAATTATAGCAGCTGCCTTATTCCTATTCATACTTTCATTATTAAAAATTAAACAATCGATTAAATTGAAAAATTAACTAAGAATCATTACAATGACGAAAATGCATAAAGAAAATAATCTTACAAAAAATCAGCAAATAGTTCTTGATTTAATTGAAAAATCAAGAGAACCGGTTAAAGCTTATTCAATATTA
>CACHHJ010000009.1 GCA_902579585.1 uncultured Pelagibacteraceae bacterium | reverse complement strand
ACAGTTTCTTATTGATATCGAAAACATACTTAAGATTAAATTTTTTATTCACCTTTAAGTTTTGAGCATGCATTATCCCAATTCTCCCAAGGCCAAATAATGCAACATTAATTTTCATTTTATAAATTTTTTATTGTTTTTAGTACTGATATCTGCATTATCCTAACAAATATAAATAAAATGTCAGTAAAATTAGGAATAGCACCAATAGCCTGGAGTAATGATGATATGCCAGAACTTGGTGGTGAAACATCTCTTGAAACCTGTTTGTCTGAAGCAAGACAGGCTGGGTTTACTGGTATTGAGTCAGGGGGTAAATTTCCAAGAACATCAGATGAATTAATTCCAATATTAAATAAATTTGATATTAAATTATGTTCCGGCTGGTATGGAGCAAATTTATTAAAACGGACAGTTAAAGAAGAAATGGAAAATATAAGAGGTCAATTAAATTTATTTAAAGATTGTAAAGCCCCATGTATAGTTTTTGCTGAAGTAACCGACTCAATTCAAGGAGACGAAAATAAGCCATTATCTAAAAGACCAACTCTAGATAATGATACTTGGATTTCTTATTGCAAAAAAATTAATGAAATTGGAAAAAGACTTGAAGATGAAGAAATGCCGTTAGCTTATCATCATCATATGGGTACTGTTATACAGTCAGAAGAGGACACGATCAGATTGATGCAAGAAACCAATGACTCAGTTAAACTTACAATTGATACTGGGCATATGTTATTTGCAGGTGGGGATTATTTAAAAATAATAAAAAATTTTAAAGAAAAAATTGCTCACGTGCATTGTAAAGATATGAGAGAAAATGTTTTAAAAAAATCTATATCTAAAAATTTAAGTTTTCGACACGCATTTCTTGAAGGCGCTTTTACTGTTCCGGGTGATGGTTGCATAGATTATAAACCTGTTTTAGATCAACTTAAAAAAAATGATTATAATAGTTGGTTAGTTGTTGAGGCTGAACAAGACCCAAAAAAAGCTAACCCATTTGAGTACGCAAAAAAAGGTTATACTTATCTAAAAAAAACCGCAACTAAAGCTGGATTTGAAATCATTAAATAACTTTATCTATAAACAGAAGTAAGTTCATTATTTCCAGCTGCTACACATGGAGATTTTACACAAGTTCCAATCACCCACTCCGATCCAGCTTCTGAACTAATATTTTGAGAACTTAAAAAAATAACTCCCATCTCAGTTGACTGACCAGCTTTTCCCTCTGCTTGTAGTCTGGGATCCTGTGCTTGCTTTAAAATTTCTTTGCTTGATGAATAAGGATTTACCATTTTCATATTACTATTAATATATTCAATAACTTTTACGGACATCCACTCACCATTACATGGATCGCCCCAGGCTGTCTTTAAATTTTCATCACCTTGACCACAATTATTTATTTCTGAATTTATAAAATCAACAATTTGTTTATGGTTTGATTTTACAGTATTGGCTTTTTCCTCAACTGCAGATCTTGTCGACGCAGTCCACAGTAACATACCAACAACATAAACTGCTGATGAAAATACTAATAGTTCCAATAAACCATAGTTTTTAAATTTATTAAAAAAATTATTCATAATTTTACTATCATATATGGTTTTGTTTTATTTTCAAAAAAATCAATTATATTTTGAACTGTTTCAACACTCATCCTTGATTTACACTCGTTTGTAAAAGTTGCAGAATGTGGACTTAACAAAACATTTTTATTTTTTAACAAAGGGTTGTTTGAATCTGGTGGCTCTTTTTCAAAAACGTCTAAACCTGCTGCATATATTATTTTTGATTTTAAAGCGTTATCTAAATCAACTTCATTTACTATTCCACCCCGTGCAGTATTAATAATAATAGCATTGCTTTTCATTGTTTTTAATATTTTAGCATCAATAAGATTCTTAGTTTTTTCGTTTAAAGGCATATGTATTGAAACAAAATCTGATGTTTTTATTGCAGTTTCAAGATTATCTACTTTTTTGCCGCCGTAAGACTTAATAGTGCTCTCATCAATGAAAGGGTCAAAAACATTTACTTTCATATCAAAACCAAGACATCTCTTAATTAAATTTTTTCCGATTCTGCCAAATCCTGCAATTAATATTTCTTTTTTATAAAGTTCATATGTTTCTATTTTATTTGCATTTTTTTTGAAATTTCCAGACCTCACCTCAGAATCGTATAAAGTTACTCCTTTTGATAATGATAACATCATGTACATCACGTGCTCTGCAACAGCTAATGCGTTACCAGTAGCAGTAATGAGTAAAGTTATATTGTTTTTTTTTAGATGATTAGTGTCAACGTTATCATAACCAACCCCATGACGAGAAATAACTTTAAGTTTCTTGCAATTGCTTAAAACATCAGAGCCTAATTTTGCAACACGTAAAGTCAAACCATCAAATTTTGGTAGCTCTTTAATTAGGTTTTCTTTTGAGACATCATCAATAATTTCATACTCAAAATTTGGATGGTCTTCTAAAAGTTTTATTCCATCTTTGTGAAAATTTTCTACAATTCCGATTTTAAACATAATATTTTGGCGGTCCCACGGGGAATCGAACCCCGATTAGATGATTGAAAACCATCTGTCCTAACCGTTAGACGATGGGACCTAATTAATGTTAGCCTTATTAACAGAAATATCATCGATAATAAACTCTACTTTTCTCTGACCTTTCCATTCATTAAGACTTAACTTGCCTAAAATATTAATTTTTTTTCTGTCTTTTCTTAATAAATAAGTCTCTAAATCAGTTTTAATAGCATTAAAAGTGACGCATTTAACCACTGATCCGTCTGGAGCAGTAAAGATTGTTTTAATGTGTTTTTCTCCAACAATCGATGATTTTAATAATTCAAGGCTTTCAATAACAAAACGTGGCTCGGGATTTCCTGATCCAAACGGGGAGAGAAGATTAATTTCAGAATAAAAGTTTTCATTTAATGCAGATGGTGAAATCTTAGAGTCGTAAAATAGATTATTTTTTCTATTAATTTTTTTTTCAATTTTTGAAAATTCTAAATTTATAAAATCTTTGAATTCTGATATTTTTTCTTCTTGTAAAGAAAAACCACCAGCCATTTTGTGGCCACCACCTTTATTAATTATATTTTTTTGGTGAGCCTTAATTATTAAAGCACCTATATCAAAACCTAAAACAGACCTAGCTGAAGCCCTTCCAAGTCCGTTTTCTACAGAAATTATGATTGTTGGCTTGTTATATTTTTCTTTTAATCTTGAAGCTATAATGCCAATTACACCCCCATGCCAATTGTGACCAGATAAGACTATAGTTGGTTCACTTTGATTTATTTGAATATTTTTTTCAATTTTATTTAACATGTTATTCTCTAGGATCTTTCTTTCTTTGTTAAATAGTTCAAGTTCAGATGCAATTTTAAATATTTCTTTTGAATTATCACTTAATAACAAATTTGCTCCATGAGAACATTTTCCAACTCTTCCTCCAGCATTTATTCTAGGACCAAGAATATACCCTAGGTGATAAGTATTTATATTGCTCTCAATTCCACAAATATTTTTTAAAGTTTTAATACCTAAATTTGTTTTTTTTTTAAATATTTCTAGACCTTGTTTAACAAATGCTCTATTAAGTCCAACTAGTGGAACTACGTCACAAACTGTTCCTAGAGATACTAAATCTAAATAATTTAATAAATTTGGTTCATTTATATTATTATCTTTGAACCATTTTAAATCTCTCAATTTTTTATTTAGAGCAACAAGAAACATAAAACATACTCCTGCAGCACAAAGATATTTTAGATTCGAATTGTCATCGAATCTGTTTGGATTTACTATAGAATGTGCATCAGGAAGTTCTAACTCTGATTGATGGTGGTCTAATACTAATACATCTACATTCTTAGTTTTAGAATAATTAATAGCTTCAAAAGATAAGGTACCACAATCTACAGTAAATATTAATTTTGATTCATTTCTAATTAACTTTTCAAAACCTTTTTTGCTAGGTCCATAACCTTCGGTTTTCCTGTCTGGAATATAAATTTCTACATCTTGATTAATTGATTTAAAAAAATTTCCCAATAAAGCTGAAGATGTAGCTCCATCAACGTCATAATCTCCAAATATTCCAATTTTATTTTTTTTTTGTATGCTTTCAACAGTTCTGGAAACAGCTTTTTCCATATCCTTTAATATAAAAGGATCTGGTATTAAATTTTTAATTTTAGGTTTCAAAAATAAATTAACATCAGCAACTTTAATTTTTCTAATTGCTATTAGCTTTGATGTTATTTCACTCAAATTTAAATTATCTTTTAAAAAATTAACAGACTCTTCGTTATAGGTTTTTGAAACCCAATCCTTGCCAAGAACGGAACTCATACTCATTTTTTAATACTGTTTTTTACAATCTTTGATATTTTTTGACTTTTATGTAATGCAAATGTTGTAGCTTCAAATTCATTATCATTTATTAGGTTTATGCCTTTCAACATATCTCCGTCTGTAACTCCTGTTGCACAAAATATGACATCACCTTTTACCATATCGGAAATATTATACTTTCTTTTTAAATCAGTAATCCCCAATTTTCTTGCCCTTTTTACCTCTGCGTCATCACTTAAAACAAGTCTAGTTTGTATTTGTCCGCCTAAGCAATCAAGTGCTGCAGCGGCTAATACACCTTCTGGGCCACCACCTATTCCTAAATAAATATCTGTATTTGAATTATTATCAGCAACAGAAATAACACCTGTTACATCTCCATCTTGAATATAATTAATTTTTACATTCAGTTTTTTTAAAGATTGAATTATTTTATCGTGCCTGCTCCTTTTAAGAACACAAGCAGTTAGTTTATCGGGTTGAGTATTTTTAGCTTCAGCAAGAAGTTTTATATTTTTTTCAACCGAATTATCTAAATCTAAAAGATTATCTGGAAGATTTGGTCCGACTGCAATTTTCTCCATGTATGTATCTGGAGCAGATAATAGGCCTCCTTTTTTTGTAATTGCTAGTACTGAAATAGCATTTGGTAAATTTTTTGCAGTAAAATTTGTTCCTTCTAGTGGATCTACGGCTATATCGATTTCTTCACCAATTCCTGTACCCACATTTTCACCAATAAATAACATTGGGGCTTCATCCATTTCTCCTTCCCCGATAACAACCCTCCCTTTAATATTAATTTTATTTATTTCTGTTCTCATTTCGTCAACGGCAGCTTGGTCAGCTGAAATTTTATCATTTTTTCCTCTAAATTTTGAAGCTCCATAAGCAGCTCTTTCTGCTACTTTAATAAATTGATCTAAGTAGATGTTTTTAAGTGTCATTCAAACTTTTTCGATTCTTATAAATTTTACACTCTTATATATTTTTTTATTTTTGAAATTTCTTATCATTCTTTTAAGTTTAAAGTCTTTAGATTGTTTTGTGATTAATATTAAAGAAAAAAGTCTATTGAAAGTATTCTTTTTTTTTATAATTTTTTGAATAAGAATTTTATTTTTTTTTAATTTACCAATTATACTTTGGGCTAAATTCATATTTTTTAAATTTAAGTCAAATCTTAAATAAGCTTCATAATTTTCATTTGAAATATCTTTAAATTTATATTTATTTTTTTCATTTATTGGCGTGTTGAATGGTAATTTAATACCACCCTTCATTATTGATATAATATCTGATGATATTGCTGAAACAGTTGCTTTCGGACCAGCACCCTCACCTATCATTTCTACTCTCCCTATTGGTTTGCCCTCTAAAACAACGTTATTTAACACACCATTAATTTTAGCTGTGTTTGAATTATTTTTAAGTAGAGCTGGGAAGACCTTTTGAACGATAAATTTATTATTTCTTTCTGCTAAGCCAAGTAGTTTAATTTTGTATCCAAGTTGATTTGCGTATTGAACATCGAATTGATCTATATTGTTTATTCCCTCGATATGAATATTTTTATAATCTATTACGCTATTAAAACATAGTGCTGAAAGTATCCTTAGTTTGTCAGCAACATCAAGTCCAGCTAAGTCTGCTTTGGGATTTCTTTCTGCATAACCGAGGCTCTGTGCTTTTTTAAGTGCAGACTCAAAATTCAATTTATCAAAATCCATAGAGGATAATATAAAGTTGGTTGTTCCATTAAATATTCCATAAACTTTATTAATTTCATTCGTTATCAAACCATCTTTAATACTTCTGATGACAGGAATTCCTCCACAAACTGCAGCTTCATATTCTAAATTTACTTTATTTTTTTCAGCAATTTTTGCTAATTGATTTCCATATTTAGATATAAGTGCCTTGTTGGCTGTAACAACATGTTTTTTATTCTTTAATGCAGAGAATACTAATTTTTTTGCTGGTCCCTCTGCACCTCCTATTAACTCAACTATTAAGTCTATTTTTCTAATTTTGGGTGCATCTAAATAATTTTTTAACCATTTGTTTTTTGGTACTTTAAATTTTCTTTTTTTGTCACATATAAAAGCAATATTTAAATCCACTTGGGATTTTTTGGAGAGAATTTTCCTTTTTTGTTTTAAAAAAGTATAAAGGTAGGAACCTATGTTGCCTAAACCAATAATAGCAATATTTAGTTTCTTTTTCATAAAGAATTTAATTAGTTATATCAGGAAAGTCTTTTTCTTTTCCTATTTCCATAACTATTTTAGATATTTTGTCTATATCACATTCCTCTAAATTTTTACATATTCTAATAAAAGTTATTTTAGATTTTTGTTTTTTTGGTTTGGTTTTTTTTATATTATTTAATTTTACTTGATCTTGTTTGATTTTTTCAACTGGTTTTTCAATCTCTTTAATTTTTAACTTAGCCAATTTTTTTCTTTCCTTTATTTTTTCATCTATTTTCTTTTTTTCGTCTTTTACAATAATTTTGTTTTTAGTTGCTAACTTATCTTTAAGAAGATTTAATTCAACTAAATCAAAGTATTCGTCGTCCTCTTTTTTAGTATCAATAGTATAAATTTCTATAGAGATATTATTATTAAAATACTCTTCAGCTTCAGCTTTATTTGCACACTTGTGGTCGCCACATATATAAACTTTTTCAACTTTATTTAGTGGTCCAGCACACTGAATTATGAAAAGAAAAAGTATAATTTTTATAACTTTCATTTAAGACCAGTTTTTTCATTTAAATTATAAATAATATTCATGTTTTGAACTGCTTGTCCTGATGCACCTTTTATTAAATTATCTATTGCAGATAATATCATAATCTTTTTACTGCCTTTTAATTTGCAAACACTAATTTCACATAAATTTGTATTTATTACATTTTCTGTACCTAAGTTTTTGTTAATTGGTAATATTTTTACAAAGTTATTTTTTTTATGAAAATTTTTGAGTTCTTTGTGAATTTTGTTAATTGTGACATTTTCCTTTGGCTCAACATAAATAGTTGATAACATTCCTCTAAAAGTAGGTATTAAATGAGGAGTGAAGTTATAATTTATTTTTGATTTAGTTGCCTTTTTAAATTCTTGATCAATTTCAGCTGTATGTCTGTGATTTAATATACCGTAAGCTTTTATTGAAGAAAAAATGTTTTTATGTGTAAACTTCTTTTTAAGATTTTTTCCAGCACCTGAATAACCTGACTTGGAGTCAATTATCATATCTTTGGTATTTAATAGTTTCTTTTTTAAAAGTGGCAATATTGGTAATTGTATGGAAGTAGGATAACAACCGGGACAAGCTATAATTTTGAATTTTTTTAAATCTTTTTTAGCAAACTCTGTAAGTGAATATTTTGAAAATTTTAATAATTCCGGTGCAGAATGTTTTTTTTTATAAAATTTATAAAAAACTTTTTTATTAGTTAGTCTAAAATCAGCCGAAAGATCAATTATTTTTAAATTATATTTTTTAATTAATTTTTTTGCAAGTATTTGTGACGCACCTGTTGGTAAAGAACAAAAAAGAACATCAATTTCATTCCAATTTACATTTTTTAAATTAGATATTTTGGGCAATCTTTTTTTAATTCTCTTATCAAAGAATTGAATGTTTTTACCGATGTTTTTTTGCGCACAAAGATATTTTATTCTTGCTCTTGGATGAGAAGAAAGTATTTTTATTAAATCTAATCCCACATATCCAGTTGCTCCAGCAACTGTTATATTAATTTTATTTAATGACATAATTTCCTTATATCACTTCTGTTGTTAATGAAAATAAACGATTTATCTTTTAGAGAATTGGAAACTTCTTCGGGCTTTTTTACGACCGTATTTTTTTCTTTCGACTTTCCTTGAGTCTCTAGTGACTAATTTGTTTTTTTTGAGTGTTTTTTTAAGGTTACTATCGATACTTACTAGAGCTCTTGATAAGCCATGTATAATTGCGCCAGCTTGGCCAGACAAGCCACCACCAGTTACGCTACATTTTACATCATATTCAGCTGATGCGTTAATTTCATTCAAAGGTCTTACAACTAAAATCTGATGCACAGGTCTTTTAAAATAATCTTGCATCTGCTTTCCGTTAACATAAATTTTTCCAGATCCTTTTTTAACCCAAACCCTCGCAATAGATTTTTTTCTTCTTCCGGTAGCGTACTTACTATCTTTAAAATCTAATTTTATTTTTTCAACTTTTTTCGAGGCAATTTCTACGTTTGGATTATTCATATGATTTCAAGGAATTTTTTTTATTTAATTGTGAAAAATTTATTTCAACAGGATTTTGTGTTGAGTGAGGGTGTTTGTCGCCATAATACATTTTGAGTTTTCCTAATTGTTTTTTTGCTAGCGGTCCACCTGGCAACATTCTCTTAACTGCAAATTTAAGAATATCTTGAGATTTATTTTTTTCTTTAAGATTAAAAGGTTTTGTCTCTTTAATTCCGCCAGGGTATCCAGTATGTCTGTAATATTTTTTGTCAGTAAATTTTTTTCCAGTAAATTTTATTTTTTCAATATTTGTGACAATTACAAAATCACCATTATCTATGTTGGGATTATATTGAGGTTTATTTTTGCCTCTTAATAATTTTGAGATATATGCGGCCAATCTTCCAACAACAACATTGTCAGCATTAACTAAATACCAGTTATTTTTCAAATCTTTTTTTTTTGTAAACGGTGTCATAAAACTTGCGCATAATTACAAGTTTTTATTTTCGGTGTCAATTACAAACTCTTCTTTTTTAAAGGCAAAACTCAAATTAATAGAAGTAATTAGTAATAGCGTGGTAGAAATTTGATGAAGAGAAGCATAAACAATATTTAAACCGCTTACCAATGTAATTATTCCTAAAAATATTTGTACACAAACCATAACCAATACGTAGGTCAAAGGTGTATATAGGTATTTCATTTTTTTGGAAAAAATATAAAAAGTTAATCCTAAAATATATATAAAAATTATATATGCCATATTTCTATGTAAAAATTGCACAATCGAGGGTTCTGAAAAGAAATTTGAATTTAATAAATTTGATATAATTATATCATCTGGAAAAAAGTTATTATTCATGGAAGGCCATGTTTGGTAAATTTTTCCAGCGTCTAGTCCAGATGTAAAAGCCCCTAAAGTAATTTGGATAAAAATTAGTAACACAAAAAATTTAAATAAAGATCCATTTTTAAAAAAATGAAAAAAATATTTATTTTGATTATTTTTTATATTTAAAAAATACCAAAAAATAGATGCAAATAAAATTAGCGCGATATTAAGGTGGATAGCTAATCTATAATGACTTACAGTAGTATTTTCTACTAATCCACTTTTAACCATATACCAGCCAATAAAACCTTGTAAGAGTATTAATAAAAATAAAATAAAAAATTTTATAATAAATTCTTTTTTAAATACTCCTTTTGACAAAAAAATAACAAACGGGATTAAAAATAAAAGTCCAAAAACTCTTCCTAAAATTCGATGTATATATTCCCAATAATAAATAACTTTAAACTCACTTAAAGTCATAGTTGGAAATAACTGACTATACTGTGGGATCTGTTTATAGAGAGCAAATACTTCGGCCCAAGATTCATTTGAGAGTGGGGGTAAAATTCCGGTAAATAACTCCCACTTAGTAATAGATAAACCTGAGTCTGTTAGTCTTGTAAGTCCACCAACTACAATTATTATTGTTAAAAAAATTAATAAGGATAGCAGCCAGAAACTTACATAATTCTTATAATTATTATTTTCTAAAATCATTTAGTTGCATTTGTTATATTATATTCTATAAATTTTTATTAACATAAATGTCGCTATATGAAAAAAAATAATCTATCAAAACTTAGAAAAAAACTGGATGCTTTAGATGAAAAACTGCTTGTAATTTTAAAGAAAAGAGTAAATCTCGTTAATCAAGTATTAAAAAACAAAAAATATAAAAATCAAATTGTTGATAAAAAAAGAATTAAAGAAATTCATAAAACTATAAGAAAAAAATCAATTAGAAATAAAATTGATCCAGATTTGACCAAAAGGGTTTGGAAATCAATGATTAAAGGTTTTATAGAATATGAATATAAAAATTTTAAAAAAAAATAAATTATTTGCTATGGGGTGGTAGTTTTTTTTCAACAAAAAACTCGTGCTTTCTAGTACTTGGATTGTATTTTTTCACTTTTAATTTAACTTTTGCTTTTTCACCTTTTGTAGGTTTTTTTGCATAATAGAAAAAAGAGCTATCAGGTTTAGCTTCCGGCACTAATCTAACTTTAATTGAACTTTTTTTAGCCACTTTTAAATCCTTTTATTTTATCTAAAATAATCTTAATTCTTTGTGCTTTGTACTTCAAGGAACTTTGAAAATTTTTTCTCTTTATATCTGAATCTAAATGTTCGTCAAGTTTATCTGATCTTCGATTTAGTAATTTTTTTGCGCCAGTTATTGTATAACCTTGTTTTTTTAAAAGTTCATAAATAATTTTTAATATATCTATATCTTTTTCTGTATAGTATCTTCGATTACCATCAAAAGTGATCGGTTTTATTTGTTTAAACTCTTTTTCCCAGAATCGTAATGTATGTGTTGAAATTGAAATTTCTTTTGAGACTTCCCCAATTGATTTATATATTTTTCTTTCCCTATTCATTGATCACTCTTTTGAAATTTTTTGATGGATAAAAAGTGACTGTCTTTCTGGCATCTATTTTGTGTGTTTGGCCTGTTTTAGGATTTCTACCAATTCTTGGGTTTTTATTCAATATTTTAAAGGTTCCAAAACCTTTTATCTTCACAATATTTTCAGAGTTAAGACCATCTACAATTATATTTAAAATTTCATCTAAAATTTTTTCAGAAAGAGATAAAGGTGTACCGAGCGAACTATTAATAATTTTTATGATTTCATTTTTAGTTATATTAGATCTTTTCATCTAAATTTTGAGTATGAGAAAGGTTAGATTTAATTTTATCCATAAGTTTTCCTTTTGCAATTTTATAGCAAAGCTCAACAGAGTAGGAAAATCCTAAACCGTCTGTACCTCCGTGGCTTTTCACGACGGGCCCGGTTAAACCTAAAAAAATTGCTCCATTATATTTTCTTGGATCAAGACGATCTTTAAATCTTTTTAGTGAAAAATAAGAAAAAACTGCTGACAGTTTTGAAAAAAGATTTTCAGACAAAGCTTTTTTTAAATTTTTAGTTAAAAAATCAGCGGTTCCTTCAGCAGTCTTGAGTGCTATATTTCCAGTAAAACCATCAGTTACAATAACATTAACGTCTCCTTTTGTAATATGATTTCCCTCGATATAACCGCAAAATTCAAAATCGCCAAATTGATCTAATTGTTTTAATTTTGCATAAGTGCTTTTTAAAATTCCAGTACCTTTAATTTCTTCTGATCCAATATTCAATAATGAGAGTTTTGCTTTTTCATTCGGGAAAAGTGATTTAAAAAGTGCTGAGCCCATTTCTGAAAAATCTATTAAATTTTTTTCACTACACTCAACATTTGCCCCTAAATCTAAAACAATATTCATGTTATTTTCATTAGGCCACAGACCAGCTAATGCTGGTTTATCAACATTCTGAAGTGTTTTTAAAATCATTTTTGACATGACTAATAGAACGCCAGTGTTCCCAGCGGACAAAGTAACGTCAGCAGCTAAATCAATTTGGGATTGAATAGCTTTCCACATGCTTGAATTTTTTCCTTTTTTTATAGATGACATGGCAGATAATTCATTGGAAACCACTATCTTTGTATCAAAAATTTTATAATTATTTTCTAGATATTTAAAATTACTTAATTTCTGATTTATAATTGTTTCATCTCCAAATAAATAAAAAATATAATCATTGATATTCTGATTTCTTTTTGCAAATAGATTTAAACCTTCTAACGTCTTATAAGGAGAATTATCTCCACCCATTACATCAATTGATATTTTAACTTTATCTAACATGTAGGTTTTTTCAATTTAGACTATTTGTCTAAAATTTTTTTTCCGTTATACGTGCCTGTTTTCAGATCTATATGATGAGACAGTCTGTATTCACCACTTTTTTTATCTTCAATGACATTTGCGCCAACAATTCGATGGTGTGATCTTCTTTTATTTCTTCTAGATGTTGATGTTTTTCTTTTAGGTACAGCCATAGCTAAATTATTTAAGTTTAAAATCTATAGAACCGTTTAACACATTATCGATATTTAAATCAAAACAAAAATCATTGAATTGATCCATATATTTAGCCAATTTATCAGTATTTTGGTCGGTGTTTTTTTTATTATTAAAGAAATATTTGTTTAACAACTCTAATCTTTCTTGAAATGAAGCTTCATTCTTTTTATCCAATTTATATAAAATATCGTAGAATATTTTGTTTAGGCTTTTCATTGTATTATTGACTTTGGTGTCACCATACCCTAATTCCCTTATATTTATTTCAATATTTTGAAAGATGTTATCAAATAAATCTTGAAAATTTTTTTTAAGTTTGTTCTCTTTTTTTAATCTTAAAATAATAATAAAATGAAAGAAAATTAACAAAACCCTTGTCTCGAAATTATCTGCCAATTTAACATCGCTATAAAAGAATTTATTTCGTGATAATTCTACTAATTTATTGTAGAGTTTATTTGTATGTTTTTTATAAGAAGTAAACATTTTAAAATCTTTATATTATTATTCTTATCTGCTACTTTATTCAATTGTCAAAATAATAAAGTTGTAAAAAGTCACGGCATAATATTTCTTGAAAAAAGAGAAAAACTTATAGAAACCAATCTAAGCAATAAGAATGATGTTATCGATATATTGGGTGAGCCACATGTTAAATCAATTAAAGACGATAATACTTGGTTCTACATAGAAAGAACTAAAACAAAGGGTGGTGTTCATAGATTGGGTAATGATATTTTTTTAAATAATAATATTTTAGTTGTAAAATTTAACAAGTTTGGTGTTTTAGAAGAAAAACTTTTTTATGATAAAGATAAAATGAATAATCATAACTTTACGAAAGAAGTCACTGATAATGTTGTTACAAGAGGAACTTTTTTAGACTCATTTTTATCTAGTTTAAGAAATAAAATGAGAGCAAATAGTCCAAGAAATAAAGATAAATAATTATTTTAATTTCAATGTGATATTACGGCTAGTAGCAAAAGAGCTACGATGTTTGTAATCTTAATCATTGGATTTACTGCGGGACCGGCTGTGTCTTTATATGGATCTCCAACAGTATCACCTGTAACTGCGGCCTTGTGAGACTCGGAACCTTTTCCACCATAATTTCCATCTTCAATAAATTTTTTAGCATTATCCCAAGCTCCACCACCGGCTGTCATTGATATTGCAACAAAAAGACCTGTAACTATAACCCCTAAAAGCATAGCTCCAACAGAAGACAAAGCTGCTTCTAATCCCCCAATAGAATAAATAACTAAATATAAAATTATTGGTGAAAGCACAGGCAATAAAGATGGTACTATCATTTCTTTAATCGCAGCTTTAGTTAACAAATCAACTAATCGACCGTAGTCAGGTTTTCTTTTTCCTTTCATAATTCCAGGGATTTTTTTAAATTGTCTTCTTACTTCAATAACCACTGCTCCGCCTGCTCTACCGACAGCTTGCATTCCCATAGATCCAAATAAATAAGGTAACATTCCTCCAAACAACAATCCTATAACTACAAATGGATTAGATAAATCAAAGCTCACATCAATACCTTCTAAAGATGATCCTGATACTTTAGAAAAAAATTTTATATCTTCCGTATATGCAGCAAATAAAACTAATGCACCCAAACCAGCTGATCCAATAGCATAACCTTTTGTTACAGCTTTCGTAGTATTTCCTACAGCATCTAAAGCATCTGTAGTTTTTCTAACATTTTTTGGTAATTTAGACATTTCGGCTATTCCACCAGCGTTATCTGTTACTGGTCCGTAAGCGTCTAATGCAACAACCATTCCAGTTAATGCCAACATTGCTGTAACAGCGATTGCAATTCCAAATAAACCAGCTAATTGATTAGTAATTATTATTCCAGCAACTATTATAATTGCCGGCAGAGCTGTTGCTTCCATCGATACTGCTAGGCCTTGAATCACATTTGTTCCATGACCAGTTGTTGAAGACTTAGCTACACTTTTTACAGGTCTATAATTTGTACCTGTATAATATTCAGTAACCCATATAATTAATCCAGTTACTGCTAAACCTACAACTCCACAATAATATAAGTCCATGCCCGAAAAGTTTTTATCCCCTACACTAAATATATTTTCTAATCCAATAACATGTGATGTAATTGGATAAAGAAGGATTAATGATATTATAGCTGTCACTATAAAACCTTTATAGAGGGCACCCATAATATTTTTGCTGTTACCTAGTCTCACAAAAAATGTTCCTATTATTGAAGCGATTATACATCCACCACCTATGGCGAGAGGATAGACCATCATATCTGCATTACTTACAAAAAAAATTGAGCTTAAAACCATGGTAGCAACTATAGTCACTGCATATGTTTCAAATAAATCTGCTGCCATTCCTGCACAATCGCCAACATTATCTCCAACGTTATCAGCTATCACAGCTGGATTTCTTGGGTCATCTTCTGGAATTCCAGCTTCAACTTTACCGACCAGGTCTGCGCCTACATCAGCTCCTTTAGTAAAAATTCCGCCTCCTAATCTTGCAAAAATTGAAATTAGCGAAGCTCCGAAACCTAAAGCTATTAATGCATTTATTAATTCTCTACTATCTACGTTAAAAGCCAAAAGAGCCCAGTAATATAAAGAGATAGCTAAAAGTGCTAAGCCAGCAACCAAAAGTCCAGTTATGGCTCCTGATTTAAATGCCATAGTAAGTCCACTTTGTAAACTTTTTCTTGATGCTTCAGCTGTTCTAACATTTGCTTTAACTGAAATTAACATTCCAATATAGCCAGCAACACCAGATAACAATGCTCCTATCAGATATCCTAATCCGACAAGTAAACTAAAAAAATAACTTATAATAATTAAAACAACTACACCTACGATAGCTATAGTTTTATACTGTCTATTCAAATATGCTTTTGCTCCAATTTGAATTGCTTCTGCAATTTCTTGCATTTTTGTATTACCAGGGCTAGATGAAATTATTTGATTGCTTAAAAAGTAACTATAAACGACTGCAATAATGCCAGCTAAAATAATTAAATATAAATTTTCCAATGATATATCTCCACTAATGAACTGTTAAAAAAATCGAAATTGCCAAAAAAAACTGTAAAAGGCAAGAATAATTAATTGTCTTTTCTTAAATTTTGTGAGATTTTGTCTAAAACAGCGTTTAAATAGCCTTTATGAGCGCTCTCCAAAAAAAAATCTGAAATTTTAACGTATTCACTTACTATGACATTTACTGGGGTTTTGTGGCTAAACATTAGCTCATAAGTTGCTGAGAGAATCATTAACTTGAGAATAAGATCAGTCCTTTGTGGATTAAACTCTTTCTGTAGGATAGTTTTTAAATTTTCAAGCAGAAGCTCTTCTCTTTCAATAGTTCCAAATATGGTATCTTTGATAAATTTTTTATATCTATGTTTTTGAATTTCAATATTTGAATTTTTATTTAAATAGTAACCGTATAATTTTTGAATAACAATTATTCTTGGGTTATTATTAGGATTGAACCCTTCCATTACTTAATCTTTAAAACCTCCATAACAGCATTTGCTGCCTCTTTACCTTTGTTATATCTTTTTGAAGCTTGGTTTCTGTTAAATAATGTAATAATTGAATTTCCAATTGGCTTTTTATTGGTTATAGACAAATGCATTATTGCATCTGTTACCGCGCTTGAAATTAAATTAAAATTTGCTGTTTGACCCTTAATGATACATCCTATTGCTATAAAGGCATCATATTTTTTAGCAAGTCTGGCTATAGCGACTGGTATCTCAAAGGCACCAGGTACCTTATAATCCTTTGCTTTAGTTACTCCGTATCTTTTTAATTCATTTTTAGCACTAAAAAGTAATTTTTTTGTAATATCGCTATTATAAGTTGAAATAATTATACAAATTTTTGGTTTCATTTAATAATTTCCTGTTTCTTAATCTCTAGTCCGTAGCCTTTAAGTGCTATAACACGTTTTTTTGCTCTTGAAACTAATATCATTTTTTTTATCTTTAATTCTTTAATTATTTGAGCACCAACACCATAATATCTTAGAATTCTATTGTTTTCAGAAGAAATTGGTTTTGTATTAGATCCTGTTACAAGTATCAAAGCAAAATTTCCAAATTTATTTAAATATTTTAAAGAGTTTTTAAAAATATTTTTGTTAAAATTAAAAAAACTACTAGGTATGTTCGTGGAAATAACTCTCACTCTTATGGATTTATTTAAATTAAATTTACCTTTTATCAGTGCATAGTGTTCTAAACCATCTAATTTATTTTTGAAAGTTTTAATATCGAAATTTCCAAATTTTCTTATCTTAATTTTTTTTGTTGATACATTTTTTATTAATTTTTCATTTTTTAATCTGTAGGAAATTAAATCTTCAATTTTAGCAATTTTTAATTTGTGTTTTTTTGCGAATGGAATCAGGTCGTTATATCTAGCCATAGTTCCGTCTTCATTCATGACCTCACATATTACTGCACTGGGATTTAACTTTGCTAATTTTGAAATATCCACTGAAGCTTCAGTATGACCTGCCCTTTCTAGTACACCACCATTTTTTGCGACTAAAGGAAAAACATGACCAGGTGAGACTATATCTTTTTTACTTGATGAGGTTTTAATAGCTACCTTAATTGTTTTCGACCTATCGTGTGCAGATATCCCGGTAGAAATACCTTTTTTTGACTCAATTGAAACAGTAAAAGCTGTTTGTGTTCTAGATTTATTTATTAATGACATTAGTGGTAAATTTAGTTTTTTAACTTTATTGGAAGTTAAGGCTAAACAAATTAAACCTCTACCATGTTTTGCCATAAAATTAATTTTTTTGGGATTAATTTTTGATGCCGGTACTACCAAGTCTCCTTCATTTTCTCTATCTTTGTTGTCAACCAAAATAAACATTTTTCCTCTTTTGGCATCTTTAATAATTTCAACTATAGATGATGAGTTTTTTTTCATTTCATTTATAAATATTATTTAAATATTTTCCTACAATATCAAATTCAACATTAACTTTATCTCCCTTTTTCAGTTTAACTAAGTTTGTAAGTCTTAGAGTGTGTGGGATAATAGTAATTTGAAAACTATTTTTTGTAACTTTAGAAACTGTAAGTGATACACCATTTATTGAGATTGATCCTTTTTCAACAATAAAATTCTTATATTTTTTATTTAATGAAAAATCAACATACCAAGATCTATCTATAATCTTAATGCTTTTCACGGAAGCAGTTGTATCAACATGTCCTTGAACATAATGGCCGGAAATTTTTTTTCCATGGTATAAAGATTTTTCGATATTTATATTTTTACCAATTTTAATATTTTTAAAATTAGATCTATTTAAAGTTTCTTTAGATAGATAGAAAAGAAAAGAACTTTTTTTGATTCTAATTAAAGTCAAGCAAACACCGTCGCAGCTTACAGACTCACCAATATCTGTTTTTTTAAATTTAATATTAGATGCTACTTCAATAACTAAGCTTCCTCTTACATACTTTGGATTTCTTCTTAAACTTTTTATTTTACCTTGGTTGTATACAATTCCATTAAACATAATTAAATTTTCTCCTTATAAATTTGATCTCCAAAAAGATTAACACTTATTTGGTTTTTTAATTTAATTTTTTTTATAATATTAGGGCTTGAGTTATTAGTGCCTTGATTTTTAAGTTTATAAAATGATTGAAAAATATAGATATTTTTTATTAATTCATTTTTAATGAGGAAATTTGTAAAATTAAGACCAGCTTCAATTAAAATTCTAGAATATTTTTTTTTGAGTTTAAAAAAAAGATTTTTATAATCTTTAAACAAATTTAATTGTCCAACTTTTATTATTTTTACACCCCTGCTTTTAAAGAAAGATAGTTTTTTTGAATCATTTTTACAAGTAACTAATAGAATTTTCCTATACTTCATATTATTAAAAAGTTTTAAATTTTTTTTAAGTTTTAAGTTTCTATCAATAATAACAAGATCTGGGCATTTTTTTTCCAAACCTTCAATACGACAATTAAGTATTGAGTTATCATAATTAATTGATTTTGATGTAGAGATTAAACAATCGTATGTTGATCTTATGACATGTGCCCTTTTTCTTGAATGAAGATTGGTAATCCATCTTTTTTTTTTGTTTATGGTAAAATAATCTTTTGATATTGCTATTTTAGCGTCTATTAAAGGAAGTTTATCACTATGTTGTAAAAAATAGCTTTCATAAAAATCTTTTCCCTCCTTTTCGAGTATTTTGGAATTAACAGAAATATTGCTTCTTTTTAAAATATTTTTAGATTTATTTTTGGACCTTGTATCAGAGTCATGGATAGAAAAAAAAACCTTTTTGACTTTTTTTTTATTTATCAAATTTGTACATGGAGGTGTAACACCATAATGAGAACATGGTTCAAGTGTTACGTACAAATTTGAATTGTTAAAATTTAATTTTTTATTTAAAGCATTATATTCAGCATGTGGTCGTCCATTAAAAGATGTGTATCCTGATGAAATTACAGAGTCATCTTTTTCAACAATACACCCAACTGATGGGTTGTTTTTAGTTGATCCTAAATTATTTTTTGCTTGTTCAAATGCTAAGCTTAAAAAGTAGGAATGTTTTGATTTAAAATTTTTTTTTCTCTCCATCTATTTCCTCAATATATTCACCAAATTCTCCTACCTCCTTAAAATTTGTGTATACTGAAGCAAATCTTACATAGGCAATTTTGTCTAATTCTCTTAAGGTATCCATAACTTTTTTTCCGATAACACTTGATTGTATTTCTGATTGGCCCATTTCCTCTAGATCTCTGGAAATTCTTGAAACAACTTTTTCAATGGTATCAGGATCAATTGGTCTCTTTTTAAGTGCAGTAAACAGTGATTTGGCTAATTTTTCTCTATCAAAAGGAGATCTTCTTCCATTTTTTTTGATTACAGAAAGCTCTCTAAACTGAACTCTTTCAAATGTGGTAAATCTTACTGCTTTACTACAAGGACATAATCTCCTTCTTCTTATTGCTGTACCGTCTTCTGTTGGTCTGGAATCTACTACTGAAGTGTCTTTTTCTCTACAAAATGGACAAATCATAATTTAATTTTTAAACAGATGATTATATATAGGAAATTTAGAACAAAGTTCAATCACTTCTTTTCTAACCTCTGACTCAGTTTTGGAATTATCATCAGGATTAGTAGATAAACCTTTGATTACTTTCGTAATTAATTCGCCAACTTTTTTAAATTCATTTAATCCAAATCCCCTTGTTGTAGCTGCTTGTGATCCAAGTCTAATTCCAGATGTAATTGTCATCTTTTCAGTATCAAAAGGTATACCGTTTTTATTACATGTAATATTTGAATTACACAAACTAACTTCAGCAGCTTTGCCTGTAACTTTAAAAGGTCTTAAGTCTACAAGCATTAAATGGGTATCTGTTCCACCTGAAAAAATTTTGAACCCATTATTTTTAAGTGTTTCTGACAAAATTTTAGCATTTTCTAATACAGATTTTATATATTCTCTAAAGTTTGGTTGTAAGGCTTCATGAAATGCTGCTGCTTTTGCTGCTATAACATGCATTAAGGGTCCGCCTTGATAACCAGGAAATACTGCAGAGTTAAATTTTTTATGCAAATCTTCTCTATTGGTTAAAATAATTCCTCCTCTACCACCTCTTAAAACTTTATGAGTTGTAGATGTAACAACGTCGGCATATTCAACAGGATTGGGATATCCCTTTCCAGCAACTAAACCTGAGAAGTGGGCCATATCAACCATTAGATATGCATTAACACTATCTGCAATTTTGCGAAACTTTTTAAAATCTATTATTCTTGAATATGCACTTCCACCAGCAATTAATATCTTGGGTTTGTGCTCTGTAGCTAGTTTTTGGATTTGATCATAATTAATTAGACCAGTTTCTTTGTCTACTTCGTAATGAAATGCTTTAAACCATTTTCCCGACTGAGCCACCTTTGCTCCGTGAGTTAAGTGACCTCCCGAATTTAAACTCATTGCAAGAATTGGATCGCCTGGATTTAAAAGCGCAAGATAAACAGCTCCGTTTGCCTGCGCCCCTGAATGAGGTTGAACATTAGCAAATTTACAATTGAATAATTTTTTAACTCTATCTAAAGCTAACTCTTCTGCTTTATCTACAAATTCACATCCACCGTAATATCTTTTACCAGGATAACCTTCTGCATATTTATTTGTTAAAATTGACCCTTGAGCATCAAGCACTGCTTTTGAGACGATATTTTCAGATGCGATTAATTCAATATGCTGTTGTTGTCTATTAAGCTCCTCATTAATTGAATTATATAAATCTGGATCTCTTTCGGATAAATTTTTATCAAAATAATCCTGATAGTAATTACTAATATCTTTTTTAATTTTTGACATAATTAATATTAAATCTTTTTTACTCTTCGAAGATGCCTTCCTCCCTCGAATTTAGTACTTAGAAACACATTAACTAATTTAATTGCGTTTTGTTTATTAGTTAATCTAGATCCTAATGCAAGTATATTAGCATTATTATGCATTCTAGACAAACGTGTAGATGCTATATTATAGCAAACGGCAGCTCGTATTTTTTTGAATTTATTGGCTGAGATGGCCATACCAGTGCCGGATCCGCATACTAATATACCTACATTGCTTCTTTTAGATATAACATTTCTAGCTACCTTTTTTGCATAATCAGGATAATCTACAGAATTGTTATTTGTTGGTCCTAAATCAAGCACTTTAATTTTTTTTTTTAATAGATATTTTCTAATTTTTTCTTTTAAATTAAAACCCGCGTGATCTGATGATAGTGATATTTTTTTAAATAAGGATTTCAAATTAATTGAATCTGTCCTCTAACATACAAGCCACAATGTGAATTCTATTTTGCTCACCGCCATTGAAGAAATTGTGATACCTTGTGTTATTTGTGATCCAAACTTTTCCATCTGCTGGCATGTGTTTAGCAACATCCTCTATTACCATTTTACATCCTGGATTTGTAATTATAGGTATATGTAATCTAGGCTCAGGATCTTTATGCCAACTTAAAGTTGACCTTGGTTCTTTTAAAAGAATTCTAACTCTTCCGATTTTAAATTTTGATTTTAAAGCTTTGTAAACTTCTTCAAAGTAGGTATTTTTAAATTCTGGTAATAGTTCAGTATATTTTGACTCATCAATTGGTTTGTCTCTCATAACTTCTTTTCCAGTCTCATCTGGTTTTGTCCAGTAAACTCCTCTAACGTTATGACCTTTAATTGAGTCGTCATTACCTGGAACTTTATTCATAGGTATTGCGTGAAAATTTGTAATATTCAAAGTTTGGTATTTTGATTTTTTTAAAATTGATTCTAAAGTGGACCTTAGTTTGTTTATATCAAATGACAAATTAGGTACTTGGTAAAAGTCTGTTTGTGTGGTTGTATCTGTCATATGGATTATCTTATTACATTTTTTAATAATTTAAATAATATTATATTTGTCGCACAAAACAAAGTTTTATAAGTTTGAAATATGAAAATATTGGGGAAATATCCGGATATTAGATTGAGAAGGAATCGCAAGTACAATTGGTCTCGAAGATTAGTAGCTGAAAATAACTTAACTGTTGATGATTTAATACTTCCTGTTTTTGTTAAAGAAGGAAAAAACAAAATTGAAAAGATCAAAAGTATGCCAGGTTGCAACAGATACACAATAGATAAATTAAATAATGTAATTAATACTGCAAGTAAATTAAAAATACCTTTGGTTGCCATTTTCCCAAACACTCCTAGTGTGAAAAAAAATTCTATTGGAAGTGAAGCGCTAAATGAAGATAACTTGGTATGTCGAGCGATAAAAAAAATTAAAAAAATTAATCCTAATATTGGAGTTATGGCAGACGTTGCATTAGATCCGTATACAGATCACGGTCATGACGGTATTTTGAAAAATAAAGAAATTCTTAATGACGAAACAATTGATATTTTATCAAAACAAGCACTTCTCCAATCTCAAATGGGATGTGATGTTATAGCTCCATCAGATATGATGGACGGAAGAGTCGGTATTATAAGAAAAACATTAGATAAAAATAATTTCAAAAATGTTCAAATTTTATCTTATGCCGCAAAATATGCTTCAAATTTTTATGGACCATTCAGAGAAGCTATAGGATCTAACAGTAAATTAAAGGGAGATAAAAAAACTTATCAAATGGATAATAAAAATTCGAGTGAAGCATTAAGAGAAGTTGCCTTAGACATAAAAGAAGGTGCTGATTTTGTAATGGTTAAACCAGCATTACCTTACATAGATATAATTAAATCTATAAAAGAAACATTTAAAATTCCCGTATTTGCATACCAGGTGTCCGGTGAATACTCGATGATAAAAAATGCTATCATTAAGGGTGATCTTAATAATGATGTAATTTTAGAAAGTTTGATGTCAATTAAAAGATCTGGTGCGTCTGCAATTGTAACCTATTTTGCATTAGAGATTGCAAAAAGAATTAAATAAATTTTTTTTCTAATAGTTTTCTTGAATAAGGAAATCTTAAATTATTTGGATTAAAAAATTTATTTTCTAATAGATTTCTCGCAAAATTGAGTCCGTTATATATGTCATTATTGTCTAGTTTTTTCTCATTTTTTGAAATAAGAAATTTTGGTATTTTATACGAAACATTATCTAAATTTATACTTATCGTGTTTTCATTAAAATTTTTTTGTGTATCAGTTTTATCTATATTAAAACCAAATCCCAAATATTGAATTAACTGTACCTCCCAATTTAAATACAAATTCATCCAATTATCTTTGCTAAAATTATCTAAAAGAAAGCAAAGGGAGTCGTATATTTTTTTATGAGATTGATTTTCTGGTAAAGTGGATTTTAAAATCGAAGAGAGTGAATTTAAACATAAAATTTTATTTTTATTATCAAAGTATTTAGGTGAAATAGGTTTGATTAACTCTGTTTTAAAATAACCAATTTTATTTTCACTTTTTGATGTATGTATAATAAAAATTTTATTCATTAATTGAAGATGATTTTTAACTTTTCTTGAAGTACCTCCGTAAACAATCCCGCTAGTCTTACCAAACTTACCAGTAAAAATATCTAAAATAACTGCATTTTCCCTAAATCTTCTCTTTCCTATAACAAATCCTTCATCTTCCCAGTTCATTTAAATTTTTAGACTCTTAACTAATTTTGATGCAGCATTTTGTTCGGCCAATTTTTTTGATTTTCCTTGTCCAAAATATTTTGTTGAATTTGAAATACTTACTTGAGCCTTAAAAATTGGATTATGGTTTGGACCGATTGGTTTGAATGATTTATATATAGGTAATTTTTTAAATTTTTTTAATGAAAACTCTTGAAGTTTTGTTTTTGGATCAATACGAGTAACAACAGATTTTTTTAAAAAATTATGCCAGTTTCTCAAAATAAATTTTTCTACAACACTATATCCTTGATCCAAATATAAAGCTCCAATTACAGACTCACAACAATCACTTAATATTCTTTCATCGTTTTCCCTGAGATTTCTTAATGATTTTCCTAATTTGATAAAGTTTTTTATATTAAGCTGTCTTCCGATTTGACTGCAGGTTTTTTTATTTACTAAGTAGGAAAATTTTTTATCTATCACTCCCTCGTTCTCATCAGGATAAAGACTCAATAACTTTTTGGCAATTACTAAACCTATCACTCGATCACCTAGAAATTCTAGTTTTTCATTATTATATTTTTCGTCATAACTTTTGTGAATTAAACTTTGTATTAAAAGTTTTTTATTATTAAAGTTTATTTTCAAATTATTCTCAATTGTTTTTATATTACTTTTCATCTTAATTTTTTAAATAGTCTTTCAAATCTAAAAGAATTTTTCCAATTCCAAATTTTAAATACACTTCCTTTGCTTGTATCATTTGAAAAGAATATTAGTTGTGCTTTACCAACTAAATTATCTTTATGGACATAGCCAACACTAGAGAGAAATCTGCTGTCCCTTGAGCAATCTCTGTTATCTCCTAGGAAAAAATAATGATCCTTAGGAACGGTATATACATCTGAGTTAACCATGCTACCAATTGTGTTGTAAACAACAGTATGTTTTATTTTATTTGGTAGTACTTCAGTATAAGATATTACATCAGTATTTTCCCCTCCACATTTTATTTCAAAATTATATGTAAATTTTTCTTTATCAATTTTTTCTTTATTAATATAAAGGTCACCATCTTTAATTTGAATTTCATCTCCAGATAAACCAATCAATCTTTTAATAAAATCAGTTCTATTATCTGAGGGCGTCTTAAAAACTATTAGATCACCATATTTGGGTTCAGAATAAAATATTCTTTTATTTAGTATTGGTGGACTGAAGGGAAATGAATGTTTGCTGTATCCATAGGTATATTTTGAGACAAAAATTCTGTCCCCAACTAATAAAGTAGGTTCCATTGAGGATGATGGTATATAAAAAGGCTGAAATAATAATGATCTTATTATAATTGCAATGAATAGTGCTATTAATAAAGTTTTTAAATTATCTATAATTTTTGCAATCATTTAATTATTTTTTTAAATTTTTTTATACAATATTTAATACCTACAAATATTGACTCGCCTATTAAAAAGTGTCCTATATTAAACTCTTTAATTCCTTTAATTTTTGATAAAATTTTTGCAGACTCAAATGTTATGCCATGACCTGCGTGGACATCTATGCCCAGATCATTTGCAAAATTCACACTATTTAATATTTTTTTAAATTCTTTAGAGTATTTTTTTCTTTTATTTATTAAATTACAAATTTTACCTGTATGTATTTCTATGCATTCGGCTCCAAGATTTTTTGCATGTAAAACAGATTTAAGGTTCGGTTCAATAAAAAGACTTGTTCGTATTCTTTTACTTTTCAGTCCATTAATTATTTTTTTTAGAAAATTCGAATTTTTTTTTAGATTTAATCCGCCTTCAGTTGTGATTTCCTTTCTTTTTTCCGGGACAATACATACAAAAGCAGGTTTATATTTTAATGCAATTTTTAACATTTGTTTTGTTGGAGCCATTTCTAGGTTTAAAGGTATTTTTAATTTTTTTCTAATTTCAATTAAATCTTGATCGATTATATGCCTTCTGTCTTCCCGTAAATGGATTGTAATTGAGTCAGCACCATATTTTTGGGATAGAAGTGCGGCCTTTAATGGACTTGGATAATTTTCGCCCCGTGCATTTCTAACGGTAGCAACATGATCTATATTGATACCTAATCTTGTTTTACCCATTATAAATTTCTACTTCCAGGTTTCGTGGGGTTTAATTTTTTTAAATGATCAGGTAACTCGTTCTTATTATAAGTGGGTATTTCAATTTTAATCTGAGATACAAAATCTTTTTTAATTAAAGACCTGTCATTTGATCTATCAATTATACATGCATATCCAATTACATTCCCATGGTGCTTATTAATCATTTCAGTACATTCAAGACTTGATTTTCCGGTAGTAATTACATCCTCAACTATTAAAATTTTTTGATTTTTTTGTATTTTGAAACCACGTCTCAGTTCAAATTTTCCATTTACTCTTTCAGCAAAAATAGTTTCTTTACCCAAAATTCTACCAATTTCATAACCAATAACAACACCACCCATTGCAGGAGATACTATTAGATCAAAGCTTTTAAAAT
>CACHHJ010000008.1 GCA_902579585.1 uncultured Pelagibacteraceae bacterium | reverse complement strand
AACTTGGAATGAAGCTGCCCCATGCAATATTGCTTTAATGAGACAAGCACAGTCAGTAAAAAAAGGAGTCAAATTAGCTGGTGGTACTCCTAGGGAATTCTGTACTATCACTGTCACCGATGGAATAGCTATGGGTCATGAAGGTATGAAATCGTCTTTAGTTTCAAGAGACGTAATTGCAGATTCAACTGAGCTTACTGTTAGGGGGCATTGTTATGATGCTTTAGTAGGACTGGCAGGTTGTGACAAATCATTGCCCGGATTAATGATGGCAATGGTAAGATTAAATGTACCGAGTGTTTTTATTTATGGAGGATCAATACTACCAGGTAGATTAAATGGTAAAGATATAACAGTACAAGATGTTATCGAGGGTGTTGGCGAATATTCATCTGGAAGAATTACTGAACACGCTTTGAGAAAATTAGAATTGAAAGCATGTCCCAGTGCCGGTGCTTGTGGTGGTCAATTCACAGCAAACACAATGGCTTGTGTCTCAGAGGCAATCGGTTTAGCTTTACCCTATTCTGCAGGAACACCAGCTCCATATCAAAAAAGAGATAAATATGCATTTGATAGTGGAAAGATGGTTATGAATTTATTAAAAAAAAAAATAAGACCAAGAGATATAGTAACAAGGAAATCATTAGAAAATGCAGCGGCAATAGTTGCAGCGACTGGAGGTTCAACAAACGCAGCATTACACCTCCCTGCTATTGCAAATGAAATAGGAATAAAATTTGATTTAATGGACGTTGCAAGAATATTTAAAAAGACACCTTATCTTGCAAACTTAAAACCAGGTGGATTATATGTTGCAAAAGATATGTGGAAAGCTGGTGGCATACCGATGTTACTTAAAACAATGTTGGATGGCGGATATATTCATGGTGATTGTTTAACTGTCACAGGAAAAACCATGAGAGAGAATTTAAAAAATGTTATATTTAATAAAAAACAAAAAGTCATGAGAAGCTATAAAAATCCTTTATCAAAAGATGGTGGTGTAGTAGGACTTAAAGGTAACCTTTCACCTGAAGGCGCGATAGTTAAAATCGCTGGACTTAAAAATTTAAGTTTTACTGGTAAAGCAAGATGTTTTGATACTGAAGAAGCAGCATTGAAAGCAGTTTTAAATAAAAAATATAAAAAAGGCGATGTAATTGTGATCAGATATGAGGGTCCAAAAGGTGGACCAGGCATGAGAGAAATGTTGCAAACAACCGCTGCAATATACGGTCAGGGAATGGGAGAGAAAGTTGCACTTATAACGGATGGAAGATTTTCTGGAGCAACTAGAGGTTTTTGTATTGGACATATAGGGCCAGAAGCATCAGTAGGTGGTCCTATAGGATTAATAAAAAATGGTGATGTAATTCATATAGATGCTAAAAAAGGGGTAATCAATGTTGATCTTTCAAGAAAAGAATTATCAAAAAGGAAAAAAAAGTGGAAACCCAAAAAAATTAATTTTGGAAACGGAACTCTTTGGAAGTACGCACAAACAGTCGGACCAGCATATCTCGGTGCATCAACACACCCTGGTGGAAAAGAAGAAATTAAGTGTTACGCAGATATCTAAATGAAAATTAGACCAGTTATTTTGTGTGGTGGCTCAGGAACAAGACTTTGGGAAGATAAAAATCACCATCAACCAAAACAATTCATAGATTTTGGTGGATGGTCTTTAATGCAAAAAACCTTAGAAAGAATAAAAAATCCTTTTTTCGACTTTCCAATTTTAAGCACAAACAGCAAGTATTTATCTAAAGTTAAGAAATTATTGAAAGAAGCAAAAATTAAAAAATATAAGATTATTTTGGAGCCTGTAAAAAAAAATACTGCACCCGCAATATTAGCAGCAGCGCTTATTAAAGATGTTAAATATAATCAACCTCTAATATATTTAAGTGCAGATCATTTGATAGAAAAGCAAAATGTTTTTAACAAATCAATAAAAAAGGTTTTCTCTAATTTAAATTCTAACAATATATTTATTTTTGGAATCAAACCAAAGAACCCATCTAGTGAATATGGATATTTTTATACAAAAAAAATTAAAAATAAAATTAATAAGGTTTCTAAGTTTATTGAAAAACCTAACATTTCTAAAGCAAAGAAAGTTATAAAAAAAAAAGGTTATTGGAATTCTGGAATGTTTCTTTTGAGAAAGGATTCAGTAATAAATAATTTTAAGAAATTTCAACCAACAACATATCAAAATTGTTTACAATCAATAAATAGATCTAAATATAGAAGCAATGTTTATTATTTGAATAAAACTGCCTTTAATAAATGTGTAGAAAAATCTTTTGATTATGCAATTCTTGAAAAATCAAAAAATATTAATGCAATAAAGTTAGATATTCCTTGGTCTGATTTGGGTTCATGGAAAGAAATATCAATTTTATTTAATAAGAATAAACTAAAGTATTTTAAAAAAAAGAACGTCTTTCACAGACCATGGGGAAGCTATACAAATTTATTTAAAGGTAAAAATTTTTTAGTAAAAGAACTTAAAGTCAAAAAGAGGGGGGTATTAAGTCTTCAAAAACATTATCATAGATCTGAACACTGGTTAATTGTCCAAGGTAAGCCGGTAATTACTTTAAACAAGAAAAAAATAATGAAATATAAAAATGAGTCAATTTTTATACCTAAAGGTGCGATACACCGAATAGAAAATCCATTTAAAAAAACTGTCAAAATTTTAGAGATTCAAAAAGGTTCAATTTTAAAAGAGACAGATATTGTACGGTATCAAGATATATACGGAAGAGTTAAGCAATCTCGAGTTCAATAGGGGTGTGGTCAGATGGTTTAACTTTTCCACGAGGTTTCTTATTTATACTAATCCCCTTGATATTATCTAAAAGATTGTTTGATACTAAAAAATGATCTATCCTTAGGCCATTATTTTTTTGCCAAGAACCTGCCATATAGTCCCAGAATGTATATTCATACTTATCTTTATTAAAATAACGATAAACGTCATGAAAACCTAAATTAATTAATTCTTGATATTTTTTTCTTATTTCTAATTTAAATAGAGCATCATTCTCATATTTTTTATAATCATAAACATCGTTTTTTTCAGGTATCACATTAAAATCTCCACCAATAATTATATTTTTATCTGTTGATAATATTTTTTTTGTTTTTTTTATAAAAGAATTTAGCCAGTTTAATTTATATGTATATTTTTCAGTATTGATTGGATTTCCATTCGGTACATAAATATTTATTAATTTTATTTTAATAGATTTATTAATTATATTCGCTGTTATTATTCTAGATTGTTTTTTTGGGTCTTTAATATAGTTATTATCAATTCCATCAATTTTTTTTTTGCTTATAAAAGCTACTCCATTGTAGCTCTTTTGACCATATACATAACAGTTATAACCTAGGCTATCAAAGTCATCAAAAGGGAAACTTTTTTCCTCTGTTTTAATTTCTTGTATCATTAAAATATCAGGATTTGATTGTTTGACGTAATCTTTAATATTAAGAATTCTGGCTCTCACAGAATTTACATTCCAAGATGTTATTTTCATTAAACAGAAAAAGACAAGCCACAGCCACAAGAGGAATTGGCTTTTGGATTATTTATTGTGAAAGAATTACCTATCAGTTCTTTTTTAAAATCTACAATTGAACCTTCTATAATTTTAAGAGAGTTATTATCTATAACAGTCTGTTCAAAAAGGCTGTCATTGTCTTGAACTTTATCTTCAAATGAGAAATTATACTTAAAACCAGAGCATCCTCCTCCAAGAACTGAAATTCTAAAGTATTTTTTTGAAGAATCCTGAGCGATTATTCTGCTAATCTCTTTCTTTGCTGTGTCTGTAAACTGAATTTTATTACTCATTTTATTTTCAAATAATGTATTATAACCAATTAATACCTTTAATGCAAAAAAACGATTACTCATTATTAGCCACACCCTTAAGATCTGCTGGGAGAATTTATAAAGAAAAAACTAGCAAATTCAGAACATATTATCAAAGAGACAGAGATAGAATAATACACTCAACTGCATTCAGAAGACTCAAACACAAAACACAAGTTTTTGTAAATACAGCGAGCGATCATTATAGAACAAGAATAACACATTCAATGGAAGTTTCTCAAATCGCTAGAACTTTAGGCAAAATTTTTAAGCTTAATGATGATTTATGTGAAACACTAAGCTTAGCACATGATCTGGGTCATCCACCTTTTGGCCATGCCGGTGAGAAAGAACTAAATAATTGTATGAAAAATTTTGGTGGTTTTGATCATAATATTCAAACTTTAAGAATTGTTTCTATAATAGAAAAAAAATATTATAATTTTAATGGTTTAAATTTAACTCTAGAAACTTTAGATGGGTTATTGAAGCATAATGGACCAATAAGCAATATTAAAAATTATCAAAATATTTTAGGAAAAAATGTATTTAAAAATAAAATTAACTTTACAAAAGGACCTTCATTAGAAGCTCAATTTTCATCAATTTCTGATGATATAGCGTATAATAGTCATGACCTAGAGGATGGACTAAATGCTGGTTTTTTTAATTTAAAGCATCTAAGAGAAATTCCATTGATATCTGATATTGTAAAATTACATGTGAAAAGATTAAAAAAAAATAATAAAGAATTAATTTATCGGCAAATAACAAGGGATCTTATTAATAAAATGGTTAGCGATGTGGTTAATACAACTAATTATAATATCAAAAAGGAGAAAATTAAAAATATAAAAGATATATATAATACAAAAGTAAAATTAGTAAATTTCTCAAGTGAAATGAAATTATTTGATAAAAATATAAAACTATTTTTAAATAAGAACATGTACAACAATCCAAGTGTTCTTAAAAAAACAAAACAAGGTTCAAGTATTATAAGGTTACTTTTTAAAAAAATTAAAGAAAAACCTGATAAATTTATCAAAAATAACGATCTTAAAATGTTCACAAAAGAGAGGAGAGTATGTGATTTTATAGCTGGAATGACTGATAGATATGCAATAAATCTATATAAAACAATAAAATGAACTTTTTTAATATATATTTAGACAAAATAAAAAAAACTGTAATTAAAAATAAAAAAAAATTAGATATAAAAGATAATCAGACTTTAAATAAAATTACAGTTGAAGTGCCGCCTGAAAAATTTAATTGTGATTTTTCAACAAATCTTTGCTTAATTTTAGGCAAAAGTATAAATCAAAATCCAAGAATTCTTGCCGATAAGATAAAAGATATTCTTATTGATGAAATAAATCATTTTTCTTCAATTGAAATTGCCGGTCCTGGTTTTTTAAATATTAAACTTTCAACAGATGCATGGTTATATATTATAAACAATATTGAAAAAAATAAGAAAACTTTTGGATCAAACAAAAATAATAATAAATATAATATAGAATTTGTTTCAGCTAACCCCACTGGACCCTTACATATAGGTCATTGCAGAGGAGCAATTTTTGGTGATGTTTTATCTAATCTATTAAAATTTAATGGCAATAAAGTAATAAAAGAGTTTTATGTTAATGATTATGGTAAACAAATAGAAGATTTTTCTAAATCAATATATTTCAGATTAAAAGAGATTAAGTTTAAAACGAATTTTCCTAACGATGATAATCTTTATCCAGGTGAATACATTATAGAAATTTCAAAGAAAATTTTAAAAAGTCAGCCAAATATTAATCTTCAAGATTTTGAAAAAATTAAACAAAACCTTAAAAAACAAGGACTTAAATACTCAATGGATTTAATTAAATCTGATTTAAAGGATTTAGGAATTTCACATGATATTTTCTTTTCTGAAACTAATTTAGTAAAACAAAAATCTGTAGAAAAAGTTATAAAAGTATTAAAAAAAAAGAATTTAATTCAAGACGGATATTTGCAGCCTCCTAAAGGAGAAGATAATACAAATTGGAAAAAAGTGAAAAGACTTATTTTTAAGTCAAGTTTGTATGGGGATGACTCTGACAGAGCGCTAACCAAAAACGATAATACATGGACGTATTTTGCAAATGATTTGGCATATCATTCAAATAAAGTTTCAAGAAAATATGATTTTTTAATAAATATTCTTGGTGCAGATCATGCTGGTTATATTAAAAGGATTACAGCTGCTGTAAATGCATTATCAAGAAATAAAAATATATTAATTTGTAAAGTATGCCAACTTGTAAAACTTATTAAAGACGGACAACCATATAAAATGTCAAAAAGAAAAGGTGACTTTATTACAATTAAAGATGTTTTAAACGAAGTTGGCAAAGATTCTTTAAGATTTATGATGCTAAGTAGAGGTAATGATGTTGAATTAGATTTTGACTTTAATAAAGTACTTGAAAAAAATAAGGAAAACCCCGTTTTCTATGTTCAATATTGTTATGCACGAATAAATTCATTGTACACCTCATTAAATATTAAAACCAATAAAATTAAAAACACTTATAAATTAAATTTTGCTCCTAATGTTTATGAATATAGATTATTAAGAAAAATTATTGAATGGCCAAAAGTGATAGATTTGTCCTCAAAAAAATTAGAACCTCATAGAATTCCATTTTATTTATATGAATTAGTAACTATTTTTCACTCATACTGGAGCAAAGGAAATGAAGATCCAAAATTTAAATTTATTCTAAATGGCAAAATTAAAAACGAACTTTCATTTAAAATATTTCAACTAGTAACTATTATTTTAATAAATGCGATGTCTATTCTAGGAGTTTCATTACCAAAAAAAATGTAATGTTAAATAAAGTATTAACTATTTTTCAATTTTTAATAATAATCTCATTTTTATTATTAACTAATTTCTATTATTTTTCTGATAAAAATGTTGAAAAAATTAACAAAAATCGTGTTAATTTATCATCAAAGATTAGCAAAAGCTTAGATGAGCTGCCTTTTCTAATTAATGACACAAAGAATATTATTGAATATCTAAATAATGATACAAATCTGGAAAAGATTAAAAAAAGATCGTTTTGGGATTTACTAAATTCAAATGAATAGAAAACCAATTATTACAAGTATAAAAACCTATTACTTAACATTTTCTGAAAAGATGCTTTTCAAAAAGGAAAAACCTTGGGGAATAATTCTGTTTAAAAGAAACATTAGGTCATTTAAGCAAGTTAAAAGTTTAACTAAAGAAATTAGAATGATTTTCAAAGATCCATATTTTCCTGTCATGATTGATGAAGAGGGAGGTTCAGTTTCTAGATTATCTGAATTAATAAATAGTAAAGAGTTATCTCAAGTTTTTTTTGGCAATTTATACAAAAAAAATAAAAAAAATGGAAAAAAAATTTACCAGTATTATCTAAATTCAATTTGTTCTGTATTGAGGGAAATCGGAATAAATATAAATACTATTCCTGTTTTAGATATTCTGCAAAAAAAGACTACTAAAATATTAAAAGATAGATGTTTTTCACCAAAAAAAAATGACGTTAAAATATTGGGAAATCTATGTATTAATACCTTAAAACAAAACAAAATTGGATCTGTTTCAAAACACATACCTGGACATGGATCGACAAATATTGATAGCCATAAAGCTATTCCGGTTGTTTTAGATAGTCCGAGGAAGCTAGAATTTGTTGATTTTTCACCTTTTAAAAATATAAATTCAAATTTTGTAATGACAGCACACGTTTTATTTAAGAAAATCGATCCTAATTTTGTAGCAACGCAATCACGAATAATTATTAATCAAATTATAAGAAAAAAATTAAATTTTAAAGGGTTGATAATATCAGATGATATATGCATGAAAGCTTTAAAGGGAGATTTGCTTTTAAATGCAAAGAAATGCCTTCTTTCTGGCTGTAATCTTGTGTTGTATTGTGGAGGTAACACAAAGCATTCATCTTTGTTGTTAAAAGGTATTAATAAAATTGATAAATTTACTGTAAAAAAAACACAACAATTTTACGAGTTTTTAAGATAGAGTCTAGCAATGGAATCAAAAAATGATCTAGATATATCGGTGGACATACCAAACTATTCAGGTCCACTTCAAACTTTACTTGATCTTGCTAAAAATCAAAAAGTAGATTTAACTCAAATTTCTGTCACTGTATTAGCAGATCATTTTCTTGATTATATTAAAAAAGCTAAAAATTTAGATCTAGCTTTTGAATATTTAATAATGGCAACCTGGCTTGCATATTTAAAATCAAAGCTTTTATTACCTGAGGATGAGGAAGATGAATTTAAAGCTTCGGATATTGCTGAGAAATTAAAGTTACAATTAAAGAAATTAGAATTAATAAGACTTTTGTCAGACCAATTACTTAAAAGGGAAAGAATAGGCAAAACAATATTTTATAGAGGCATGAAAGGCGGTATTAAAGCTGTAAATAATACAGTTTATAAAGTCACTTTATATGAATTATTAAAAAGTTACTCTAGCATAAAAGTACAATCATTGTATCAAACAATTAATATTCCAAAATTACCAGTAATGACTACACAAGAGGGAATTAAGCAAATAAAAAATAATATGACGGAAATTGACGATTGGAAAAAAATTCAAGAATTAATTCCAAAATCTTTTAAAACATCAGGTAATTTTAAAAAAACTGGGTTAGCCTCGCTTTTTTCTGCAAGTCTAGAATTGGTCAAAGATGGTGTGGTTAATTTAATGCAAAATAAACTTTTTGATGACGTTTATATTAGAACAGCCAAACATACGCCTCTTAAGTTAAGAGAAAAATAAAAAAAATGAACAAAATTGACAAAAAAAACAATATAATAAATTTTCCTAAAAAAAAGTCTAAAATTGAAAGAGAAGTCGAAGCAATTATTTTTGCCGCAGATGAACCGCTTGATCTAGATACTATTGAAAAAAGAGTTGGATCTTCATCAAATATTAAAAAAATTTTAGAAAATCTTCAAAAAGAATATTCTGAGAGAGGTATAAATTTAGTTTACAAATCTAATAAATGGTCATTCCGAACTGCGGTTGATTTATCAAAACTAATGTCTCTTCAAAAATCTACTCAAAAAAAATTATCAAAATCCACAATTGAAACACTAGCAATAATTGTTTACCACCAACCAGTTACTAGATCAGAAATAGAGTCAATCCGTGGAGTTGCTTTTTCCTCAAATACTTTAGAAATTTTACTTGAATTAGATTGGGTTCGCCCCTCTGGAAGAAAAAATGTTCCTGGAAAGCCAATTCAATATTCCACAACAGAAAAGTTTCTAGAACACTTTAATATAGAAAAATTAACTGATCTACCAAGTGTTGAAGAACTAAGTTCAGCTGGTTTAATCGACGATGCTTCAATTGACTCCTCTATATTTGGTACTAGCAAATTCTTCAAAGAACAGTCATCTAAAAAAAAAGATGACTTATATGAGAAAATAGATAACGTTATAGAAGACACACCTAAAAGCGAAGAATAAATATATTTATTTAATCCCCATTATTGTATATAGTTAAATTTATGGGAATAAGTTTTTGGCAAATAGCTATAGTAGTTGTACTAGTAGTTTTACTTTTTGGCAGAGGAAAAATTTCTAGTTTAATGGGTGATGTAGCAAAAGGAATTAAAAGTTTTAAAAAAGGTTTGTCTTCTGACGAAAAAGACAACAAATCAGATTCAGATAAAGACTCAAATTCACAAAATTAATAGACAATAATGCCACAAATTGGATGGTTTGAAATATTAATTATTGTTGTTGTTGCAATTTTAGTAATTGGTCCTAAAGATTTTCCAAAAGTTTTAAATAAAGTTGGGAGCTGGATAGGGTCTACAAAAAGATATTTCAGTGATATTCAAAACAAAATGACAAAACTAGAAGAGGATGTTGTAGATGATCCTGAAGATAAATATTCAAAAAAGAACAATGAAAGAGTAGAAAACAATAATGACTGATAAATCAAAAGAAGGTTCTTTTGTTAGTCACCTAACAGAGTTAAGAAGTAGATTAATTAATTCTTTAATATTTATATTTGTAATTTTCATAATTGGATATTTTTTTGCTGAAAATATTTATAATTTTCTAGTTGAACCATACGCTAAGGCTGTTCAAAATGACGGGATAGAGAGAAGACTGATCTTCACGGCTTTACATGAGACATTTATTACTTATTTAAAAGTTGCTTTTTTTGCTGCAATTTTTTTAGGGTGTCCAGTTATTTTAACTCAATTATGGAAATTTGTGGCACCAGGTCTTTATAAGAATGAAAAAAAAGCTTTATTACCATATTTAATTGCAACACCAATTTTGTTCTTGCTAGGGGGGATGTTGATTTATTATTTGGTTATGCCTCTTGCCATTAAATTTTTTCTTTCCTTCGAGACAGTGGGCCAAGGTAACACTTTACCTATACAGTTAGAGGCAAAAGTAAATGAATATTTGTCACTTATAATGAGATTAATTTTTGCTTTCGGTTTGAGTTTCCAGTTGCCAGTTCTTTTGAATCTTTTAGCTCGTGTTGGTGTAATTGATTCGGAATATCTTAAAATAAGAAGAAAATATTTTATAGTTATTATTTTTGCAGCCGCAGCGATACTTACCCCACCAGATCCTATTACTCAAATAGGTTTAGCAATACCATTGTTAATATTGTATGAATTATCTATTATATCAGTAAAACTAACTGAAAAAAATAGAGATAAAGAAAATGCACAATCTTAAATTAATAAGGGAAAATTTAAGCACTTTTAAAGATAAAATTTCTAAAAGAAATACAAAAATTGATTTTGACGAACTAATACAGTTAGATAAAAAATATAGAGAAATAATTGGCAGTAAAGAAAAATTAGAACAACAAAAGAAAATTATATCTAAATCTCAAGACAAAAAACAATTTGAAAAATCAAAAAATATTTCTAAAGAGATCGATGTATTAATAATTGAAGAAAAAAAAATAGGTCAAAAAATTTCTCAAATATTAGATGTAATACCCAATGTTGGTTTAGATGATATTCCAGTTGGATCTGATGAAAAGTCAAACAAAATATTGAAACTAATTGGTGAAATACCCAAGTTCTCGTTTAAAATTCAATCACATTATGACTTGGGTAAAAAAAAAGATTTGTTAGATTTTGATCTGGCATCAAAAACTACGGGTGCTAGGTTTGTTTTTTTAAAAGGTAAATTGGCTGAACTAGAAAGAGCAATTTCTAATTTTATGCTTGATATTCATACAAAAGAATTTGGTTATAATGAAATATCCCCACCTTTAATCGCATCTGAAAATACAATGTATGGCACAGGTCAATTACCAAAATTTGAAAACGATCAATTCCAAATTCAAATGGATGGAAATCAAAAAAAATATTTAATTCCTACTGCTGAAGTAATATTAACTAATATGTTTAAGGAAAATATTATTAACATTAAAAATCTACCACAAAGATTAGTAGCTTCAACTCCTTGCTTTAGAAAAGAAGCGGGAAGTTACGGAAAAGATACAAAGGGTATGTTGAGACAGCACCAATTTTACAAAGTTGAATTAGTTAGCATAGTTGAACCAAATAAATGTAATGAAGAGTTAAATCGAATGGTAACTTGCGCTGAAGAGATTCTTAAAAGACTGAAATTACCTTACAGACAAGTTTTACTATGTACTGGTGACATGGGCTTTAGTGCCGAAAAAACAATAGACCTTGAGGTATGGATACCTTCTGAAAATAAGTATAGAGAAATTTCAAGTTGCTCATCTTGTGGACAATTTCAATCAAGACGAATGAGAGCTAAATATAAAGATTCAAAAAATAAATCTGATTATCTTGGTACTCTTAATGGATCTGGTTTGGCCATTGGACGAACTTTAATAGCAATTATGGAGAATTATCAGAATTCAGATGGCTCAATTACAATACCCGAAGTCTTAAGGGGGTATATGAAAAATCTAGACAAAATTTAACTATTTAATAAATTAGTTGTTAATACATTATTAATAATATATTTATTCTAAAATTATGAGTTCAAATTTTGCGCAATTTATTCCATTAGTACTAATTTTTGTTATTTTTTATTTTTTCTTAATTAGACCTCAACAAAAAAGAGTTAGAGAACATAAAGAGATGGTTAAAAACCTTAAAAGAGGTGATGAAGTAATTACTTCAGGCGGTATTATTGGAAAGGTTGATAGAGTTTATGAGGATGATAAACTAGAAATAGAAATTTCTGATGGCGTTAAAGTCAATGTAATAAAAAATACAGTACAAAGCCATCTTAAAAAAGAAGTAAAAAAATAATTTTTTGTGTTAAACTTTTCAAATTCGAAAGTTCTTTCAATTTATTTAATATTCATTTTAATTAGTATATTTTCATTAACTAACTTTATTAATATTGACAATTCTTTTTTAAAAAAAAAAATAAATTTAGGTCTTGATTTACAGGGTGGTTCTTATTTACTTTTGGAAGTAGATAGCTCATCACTTGAAAAAAAACGTCTTCAATCCAGAGTCGTTCCATTAAAAAAAAAACTTAATGAAAAATCAATTAAATTTGAAAATTTTATAATAAATGAAAATTCTATTAATTTTAAAATAGATGAAAACAACTTTAAAAATTTTGAGCAGATAATAAATAAAAAAAGTTCAAATGAAATTAATATATTTCTTGATCAATATAATTCATTTGAATTAGAATATTCTAAAAACAAAAATGAAATTAAGATTTATTTATCTAAGTATGGGGTTATAAATTTACGTTCAGCTGCAGTAGACCAGTCTATTGAAATTGTAAGAAGACGAATTGATGAAATTGGTACTAAAGAGCCATCAATTCTTAAAAGAGGAAACAATCGTATTCTAGTTGAACTGCCAGGAATTAAAGATCCAGAAAGAATCAAAGAATTGCTTGGAAAAACTGCAGAGTTGTCTTTTAGACTAGTTACAAAAGGAGAAGATGAATTTGGTAGTGAAAAATTTATTATAACAGATTCTAAAGAGGAAATATCAGTAAGCAAAAGAATAATTTTAAGCGGTGAAAATTTAATCGATGCCCAACCAAAATTTGATAATCTAAATAATCAACCTATTGTTTCTTTTTCATTAGATAGATTAGGATCGCAAAGATTTGGTAGAGTAACCACAGAGAATATTGGAAAAAGGTTAGCAATAGTTTTGGATAATGAAGCTATAAGTGCTCCAGTAATTCAGGACTCTATTACTGGTGGAAACGGAACAATATCAGGAAATTTTACTTTTCAAACCGCAACTGATTTAGCATTATTGTTAAGATCAGGTGCTTTACCAACACCTTTATCTGTTGTTGAAGAAAGGACAGTAGGACCAGATTTGGGCCAAGACTCTATTGAAGCTGGTGTGGTGTCCTTAATCATTGGTTTTATTTTAGTCGTTCTTTTTATGACTTATAAATACAAAATATTTGGAATAATTGCTAATATATCCTTAATTTCAAATCTTTTAATGCTAATGGGCATTTTAACTTTATTGGAGGCAACTTTAACTCTTCCTGGAATTGCAGGTATAATTTTAACTGTAGGTATGGCCGTTGATGCGAATGTTTTGATTTTTGAGCGTATCAAAGAAGAGTTAAGAAATGAAAACTCAAACATACAAGCTTTTGATTTAGGTTTTAAAAAATCAATAGTGACAATATTAGACGCGAATATAACAACTTTAATTGCCTCTATTATATTATTTATTTTTGGTTCGGGGCCTATCAAAGGATTTGCTGTAACTCTTTCTATTGGATTATTAACAACACTGTTTTCAGCATATTTTATTTCAAGGCACCTTGCTTCTAGAATTGTTTTTAAAAATAGAGATAACAAAATTACAATATGATTAATAATTTCAATTTTGAAAAGAATTTTAAACTAGCAAATATTTCATCGTTATTTCTTGTTCTTGCTAGTGTATTTATGATTTTTTTCAAAGGTTTAAATTTTGGAATTGATTTTAAAGGCGGTACACTTATTGAATTAAGATGTGACTCCGAAAATATTCAAATAAGTGATGTCAGAGATTCTTTTAACAACCTTAATCTCGGAGATGTAAATGTAAAGGAATTTGGTAAAAAAGGAGATTATTTAATTAAGTTTGAAAGAAAAAATTTTGATGAAAAAAATAGTATTAAAATTATCAAAGAAAACGTTAAAAATAAACTTCAAGGAAATATTGATTTCAGAAGAGTTGAGAATGTTGGGCCAAAAGTGAGCAAAGAACTTTTAGAGTCAGGTCTTTTAGCTATCAGTTTAGCTTTAGCAGCAATGCTTTTTTATATTTGGGTTAGATTTGAATGGCAATTTAGTATTGGATCAATAATAGCAATATTTCACGATGTTTTAATTACAATTGGGTTATTTTCATTATTATCTCTTGAGATAAACTTATCAATTGTAGCAGCAGTTTTAACGATAGTTGGTTATTCAATGAATGATACTGTTGTAATATATGATCGTATACGCGAAAATTTAATTAAATATTCTAGTTTAAAGATCGGTGAAATTTCAAATAAATCAATTAACGAAACTTTATCTAGAACAGTTATAACTTCAACAACCACTTTGTTAGCTTTAATTTCAATTTTTATTCTTGGGGGTGAAATTTTAAAAGGCTTTTCTCTTGCAATGATTATTGGTGTAATCATTGGTACCTATTCTTCAATATTTGTTGCCAGTCCTATACTTAAGTACTTAAATGTTTCATATAAAACTATTTCTAAGGAAAAAGAAAAAAATTAATAAAGATTTTGCGCAATGACCATTGTTAACAACATTGGTAATGAGAGCAATGTATTAACTCTTGAAGTAATTACAGCAATTTTTGCATGTTTTGGTTTATCTTCAGCAGGACATTCGACTATTCCCAAAACTTTTTTTTGATTTGGCCAAATTATAAACCATACGTTAAAAGCCATTATTATTCCTAGCCACATACCGATACCAATAGCAGTATTTTTACCACCACTTCCAACACCAAGTATCATAGCATCATGTACATAGCCATTTAAGTAAGCAACGATTAAACCAGTCACAATTGTTGCTAAAGCAGCCCATCGAAAATAAAATAAAACAGCTGGTGCAATAATTTTTGTAATTGCCGGTTTCTGTTCATCTGTGAACTTAGGCATATTTGGTATTTGAACAAAATTTAAATACCATAATAATCCAATCCACATTATCCCAACTACGACATGCAAATATCTAAATAACCAGCTCCAAAATAGTCTATCAAAAGCCCAGTCTCCGCCAGCAAAAAAAAGTCCAGCAAATAATAGAATGGCTAATATAACGGACAGATGAATAGTTTTTGATAGTGATTGTAAAATATTAACCATAATTAATTATATCATAAAATTTAATCTTCATGCTGTTTTTTTCATTTTATTGTTAATAAGGTTTTTAAGAAATTTACCCGTATAACTGCCCTCAATTTGCATGATTTTTTCAGGTGGGCCTTCAGCAATAATCTTTCCGCCATCTGAACCACCTTCAGGTCCCATATCAACTATCCAATCGGCTGTTTTTATTACGTCTAAGTTATGCTCTATTACTATAACTGTATTACCTGTATTTACAAAAGCTCTTAATATTTCAAGTAGTTTTTTAATGTCGTGGGAGTGTAAACCGGTTGTAGGCTCATCTAGAATATATAAGGTTCTACCGGTAGATCTTTTTGATAGTTCTTTTGCCAATTTAATTCTTTGGGCTTCGCCGCCTGAAAGAGTTGTAGCTTGTTGACCAATTTTTATATAACCTAAACCAACGTGTTTTAAGGTTAATAATTTTGAATAAATCGCTGGTATATTTTCAAAAAAAACACAACCTTCCTCTACTGTCATATCTAAAACTTCTGCTATATTTTTATTTTTAAATTTAATCTCTAAAGTCTCTCTGTTATATCTAGTTCCTTTGCAAGCATCGCAAGGTATATATACATCTGGTAAAAAGTGCATTTCATATGTTATTACTCCATCTCCTTCACAAGTTTCACATCTACCACCTCTCACATTAAAAGAATATCTTCCAGGTTTATAACCTCTTGTTTTTGACTCGGGCAAGTTAGCAAACCAGTCTCTAATTGGACCAAAAGCTCCGGTGTAAGTAGCTGGATTAGATCTAGGAGTTCTTCCTATTGGTGATTGATCAATATCAATAACTTTATCTATTAATTCAGTACCTTTATAATTTTTAAATGATTTAGGTAATTTTCGAGATTTATTATTATTAAGTAATAAATTGAGTGCATTGAAAAGAGTTTGTAATACCAATGTAGATTTACCACTGCCTGAAACCCCAGTTACACAAGTAAATGTACCTATTGGCACTTTTAAATCTACTTTTTGTAAATTATTTCCAGACGCGCCTAAAATTTCTAAGAACCTTCCATTTTTTGCAGTTTTCCTTTTTTTTGGTACCTCAATTATTTTATTACCTGACAAATAATTTCCAGTTATACTTTCTTTAGTTTCAATAATTTTTTTTAGCGAACCCTCAGCTGTAATTGTTCCACCATTTATTCCAGCTTCAGGACCTAAATCTATAATATGATCTGCACTTTCCATAGTTTCAACATCATGTTCAACAACGATTACAGTATTTCCTAAGTCTCTGAGTCTTTTCAGAGCTGCAATTAATTTTTTATTATCCCTTTGATGCAAACCAATAGATGGTTCATCCAAAACATATAAAACACCAGTCAAACCAGAACCTATTTGTGAGGCCAATCTTATTCTCTGAGATTCTCCTCCAGAAAGAGTTCCAGACTCCCTTGATAAAGTTAGATAATTTAAACCAACATTAAGTAAAAAATTTAATCTTTCATTAATTTCTTTTAAGATATGTTGTGCTATTTTTTTATCTCTTAGAGAAAGAATTTTATCTAAATTATCAAACCAGTTTTGAGCATCCTCAATGGAAAATCGTGTAACTTCGCTAATATTTAATTTATTAATCTTTACACAAAGAGCCTCATCTTTTAATCTCATACCTTTGCATTTGTCACAACTGGTCTCACTTTGATATTGAGATATTTCTTCTCTTTTCCAATCACTATCAGTTTCAAGGTATCTTCTCTCTAAATTATTGATAACACCTTCAAAAGTTTTTTTGGTATCATATTTTTCGTAGCCATCATCGTAATGAAATTTTATTTCATCTTCATCAGATCCATACAAAATTATATCTTGCATTTTTTTTGGTAATTTTTTCCATTTAGTATCTAAATCAAATTTATAATGTTTTGCTATAGAAGCTAATGTTTGAGCATAATACATTGATGTAGATTTTGCCCAAGGCTCAATACAACCTTCCGAAATACTTTTGTTTTTATCTGCTATAACTAAATTTGGATCCACATTAAGATTATGACCTATACCCTCACATTCTTCACATGCTCCAAAAGGGCTGTTAAACGAAAAAAGCCTCGGTTCAATTTCTTCAATAGTAAAGCCACTTTCAGGACAAGAAAATTTTGAAGAAAATGTTATACTTTCTTTTTTTCTAAATTTTTTTGGTATAGTTTCATTTTCATATTCTGCAATTAATAAACCATCAGATAGTTTTAATGCTGTTTCTATACTGTCGGCTAATCTATTTCCTAATTTCGAATTTAAAACTATTCTATCTACTACTATCGATATATCGTGTTTAACTTTTTTATTTAAGTTAGGAAAATCATCAATATCATAATATTCACCGTCAACTTTAATTTTTTGAAATCCTCTCTTTTTATAATTTAAAACATCTTTTTTATACTCACCTTTTCTACCCCTAACCACAGGCGACAAAAGAAAAATAGTAGAGCTTTTTGGAAGAGTTTTTACTTTATCAACCATATCACTTACAGATTGTGAAACTATTGGTTTACCTGTAAATGGTGAATAAGGTATTCCAATTCTTGCATAAAGAACTCTCATATAATCGTAAATTTCAGTTACAGTTGCTACAGTAGACCTTGGATTTTTAGGAGCATTTTTTTGTTCTATTGATATAGCTGGACTCAGACCCTCTATTAAATCAACATTTGGTTTTTTCATTTTGTCTAGGAATTGTCTAGCGTAAGCAGAAAGGCTCTCCACATACCTTCTTTGTCCTTCAGCGTATATAGTATCAAATGCCAATGACGATTTACCTGATCCTGATAGACCAGTTATTACCACTAATTTATCTTTTGGAATTTCTAAAGAGATGTTTTTTAAATTGTGCTCTTTAGCCCCTTTAATCAATATCTTTTTCAACATCTTTTACACATCTTAAAACAGAATGAGCTTATATTTACAATGTAAATATGCTATAGTTATTTTTATCATTATAATAAGTCTAATTTATTATGTCAGGAAGTTTAAATAAGGTACAACTAATAGGCAGATTGGGAGCAGACCCAGAAATCAAGCAAATGGTTAATGGAAAAAACGTCGCAAGGTTAAGCATAGCAACGAGTCAGTCTTGGAAAGATAAATCTACAGGTGAAAGAAAAGAAAAAACAGAATGGCATAGAGTAGTAATTTTCAATGAAGGATTAGTAAATATAGTCCAACAATATTTAAAAAAAGGTGCAAATGTCTATTTAGAAGGACAGTTAAGTACTAGAAAATGGAGAGATGAAAAATTAGGTCAAGACAAATACTCAACTGAGGTCGTTTTGCAAGGCTATAATTCATCTCTAACAATGTTGGGTGGAAATAATCAGTCAATGAAAAGCTCTGAAAATAATCAAGACAAAAGTAGTTTACCAAATGATCAAATTTCACAAGAAAATTCAGATCTTGACGACGAAATTCCATTTTAGTTAGATGCAAAAATCAGAGATTAAAAATAATACCATACCTAATTCTATTTTAGTTCACCAAGAAATGAGCTCATCATATTTATCTTATGCAATGAGCGTTATTGTTAGTAGAGCTTTACCGGATGTAAGAGACGGTCTTAAACCAGTTCATAGAAGAATAATTTATGCGATGTATAAAGGCGGATATGATTGGAGTAAACCTTTCAGAAAGTCAGCAAGAATAGTTGGAGATGTAATTGGTAAATATCATCCGCATGGAGATCAAGCAGTTTACGATGCTTTAGTGAGATTAGTTCAAGAATTTTCAATGAGTTTACCTCTTATACAAGGTCAAGGAAATTTTGGATCAATCGATGGTGATCCACCTGCAGCAATGAGATATACAGAAACAAAGCTTTCTAAAGTTGCACAATTTTTAACAGACGGTATAGAAAAAAATACAATTGATTATCGAAACAATTATGATGATACAGAGAAAGAACCAGTTGTTCTTCCATCACATTATCCAAATTTATTAGTTAATGGCGCCGGGGGAATAGCTGTTGGAATGGCTACGAGTATTCCTCCTCATAATTTAGGCGAAGTTATTAATGGAACAATAGATTTTATTAAAAATAAAGACATAACGATATCTCAACTAATGAAGCACATTCCTGGACCAGATTTCCCTACAGGGGGGATTATAATTGGCAAAGATATAATTAAACAAGGATATAACAAAGGAAGAGGCTCATTTAAAATTAGAGGTGAGATAGGTGAAGAGTCATTAAAAAATGGTAAAACGCGTCTAATAATAAAATCAATACCATATCAAGTAAACAAATCTATCTTAAATGAAAAAATTGCAGATCTTTCAAGGGAGAAAAAAATAGAAGGTGTAAGTGACATTAGAGACGAGTCTAATCGAGATGGAATTAGAGTTGTTATAGATTTAAGAAGGGGAGTTGAACCCGAAACAATTAAAAGACAATTATATAAACTTACCTCAATTGAGTCTTCTTTCGGTTTTAACACTTTAGCAATTGTTAATGGCAGACCAAAAGTTTTGAATCTTAAAGAATTCATTTCTGAATTTGTAGATTTCAGGGAAAAAACTGTAATTAGAAGAATAAAATTTGATTTAAAAAAAACTGAGGAAAGGGCACATATTCTTATTGGTATAGCTACAGCAGTTGAAAATATTGATGCAATAATCAAAATTATTAAATCATCAAAAGATACAGAAAATGCTAAAAAAAATCTTCTTAATAAAAAATGGGCTGTTAAAAAAAGTTCAAAGCTAATATCATTAATAGAAAAAAAACAATCAATTTCTAAATATCAACTTAGCAACCAACAAGTTGACTCAATTTTAGAATTAAGATTACAAAAATTAACAGCTTTAGGAATAACAGAAATTGAAACTGAAATTAAAAAACTGTCAGAGCAGATAATTTATTTTAATAAATTATTAAAATCAAAAAAAGAATTATTTAACTTGATTATTAACGAGCTAGAAGAAATCAAGTCGAAATTTTCAGTAAAAAGACGAACAAAAATTATTGATGCAGTTCTAAATTATAATATCGAAGAAACTATCCAAAAAGAGTCTGTTGTTATAAATATTACTAATCAAGGTTATATTAAAAGGGGATCTCTTGCAGCAGTAAAAACACAGAAAAGGGGTGGAAAAGGAAAAACAGGGATTACAACGAGAGACGAAGACTTTGTTGTAAGAATTCTATCTGGAAATTCACATAGTCAAGTATTGTTTTTTTCTTCACAAGGATTGGCATACAAACTAAAAGCATGGAAAATACCTAAAGGAAGTTTAAATTCAAAAGGCAAATCATTATTTAATTTACTGCCTTTAAAAACAAATCAGTCAATAACCTCAACAATGTTACTACCTGAAAACGATGAGGAATGGAAAAGTCTTTTTGTTGTATTTGCTACATCAAGTGGAAAAATTAGAAAAAATTCTTTAGCTGATTTTTTAAATATTAACGCAAGTGGTAAAATAGCAATGAAACTTGATGAAAATGATAAGATAATTGGGGTAGAAAAATGTAGAGAGGATCAAGATATAATTCTGGGATCAAAAAATGGCAAATGTATTCGTTTCATGTCTAAAAAGTTGAGGTTATTCAAAGGTCGTTCTTCGAAAGGTATTAGAGGTATTGACTTATCCGAAAATGACTCTGTTATGTCACTTTCTATAGTAGATAGTAATAAAGAAACACAGTCGATAATTAAAAAAAATGGCAGTAAAAAAGAAAACGTTGATAAATTTATTTTATCTATTACTGAAAATGGTTACGGGAAACGTACCTCCTATCACGATTTTAGAGTAACGAATAGAGGAGGCAAGGGTATAATCGGAATTATTAATTCGACCCGAAACGGGAATGTAACATCGACATTAATAGTGTCCAATGAAGATGAAATAATATTGTCTACTGACAAAGGCAGAGTTATCAGATGTCATGTTAAAGAAATAAGAATTGCTGGCAGAAATACACAAGGTGTTAGGATAATAAAATTATCTGGTGAAGAAAAGGTTGTTTCTGCCATTAAGATAGATAATAATATTTCTTAATGAGTAGAATAGGTATATACCCTGGCACTTTTGATCCAATCACTTTTGGTCACATTGATATAATCAAAAAATCATTAAAAGTAGTTGATAAGCTTGTTGTGGCAATATCAGATTCTTCAGAAAAAGATTATTTATTTTCTACTGACGAGAGAATAGAAATTTTAAAAAAATCATTATTCAATGACTTAAAGCTTAAAAAAAATAAAATTAAAATTGTTTCATTCCAAAGTCTTACAGTTAAATTATGTAGAAAATTTAATGCATCTATAATAATACGCGGTTTACGAGCCGTGTCGGATTTTGAGTATGAATTTCAATTAGCTGGCATGAATAAAAAACTTGACGATAAAATAGAAACAATTTTTTTAATGTCCAGTATAGAAAACGAAATTATTTCATCCAAATTTGTTAAGGAAGTAGGAAAACTTAAAGGGGATTTGAAAAAATTCGTATCTAAATCTGTTATTAAAGCAATTAAAGAAAAACTTGAATGAGAAAGATTTATTTAATATTTGTATTTATAATATTTGCAAATTTTAAATTAATGGCTATGGAAAATAAAATTTTAATTAAACTTGAATATGGCATTGTTGAGATTGAACTCTTTAGTGATATCGCTCCCAAACATGTAGAGAGAATTCTTACACTTTCCAAAAATAAAGAATATGACGGTGTTGTTTTTCATAGAGTTATTGATGGTTTTATGGCTCAAACTGGTGATGTAGAGTTTGGTAACTCTACTAAAGAAACTTTTAGTCTAGATAGAGCTGGAACAGGATCATCCTCACTTCCAGATCTTAAATCAGAATTTAATAATATACCCCATGAAAGAGGGACTGTATCAATGGCAAGATCATCAAATCCTAATAGTGGTAATAGTCAGTTTTTTATTTGTTTAGAAGCCGCACCACATTTGGATAGACAATATACTGTTTTCGGAAAAGTTATTAAAGGTATGGAATTTGTTGATCAAATTAAAAAGGGAGATGGCCCGAATGGCTCTGTATCAAATCCTGATAAAATTTTAAATATTACTATAAAAAAATAGTTAATGAGTTCAAAAAAATTTTTTTTTGAATTAATAAAATCAAAAGATAGTTACAGACTTGGTAAAATTCATACTAAACGTGGAGTCATTAATACACCCGCTTTTATGCCTGTTGGAACCTTAGGAACCGTAAAAAGTATTTTTACCGACGATATATTGAAAACTGGCACTGAAATAATATTAGGAAACACTTATCATTTATTTTTAAGACCAGGAACTGAAATTATAAATAAATTTGGGGGTCTTCATAAATATATGAATTGGAACAAACCTATTTTGACTGACTCCGGAGGTTTTCAAATAATGTCATTATCAAAATTTACTAAAATCGATAAAGATAAAGGGGCTTTTTTCTCATCTCACATTGATGGAAAAAAATTTTTATTAAGTCCTGAAAAAAGCATTGAAATACAAAAAAAAATAAACTCAGATATATTAATGGTTTTAGATGAATGTCCAAAACTAACTGAAGATAAAAAAATTATTTCTAATGCTATTAATACTTCAACATATTGGGCAAAAAGATCCAAAATTGCTTTTGGAAAATCTAGTTCAAAAGCCCTTTTTGGTATAGTCCAAGGAGGTATTTTTAAAGATTTACGCCATGAAAGTTTAGAAAAATTACTTGAGCTAAATTTTGATGGTTATGCTTTAGGGGGATTAGCAGTAGGCGAGACCCAAGATCAAATGTTAAAAACTTTAGAGGATACGACTTATTTAATGCCGAAAAATAAGCCAAGATATTTAATGGGAGTAGGCACTCCATCAGATATTTTAGGCGCTGTTAAAAATGGTATTGATATGTTTGACTGTGTCATGCCAACAAGGTCAGGTAGAACAGGTTTGGCTTTTACTTGGGATGGAAAAGTAAATCTTAGAAATAGTAAGTTCAAAAAAGACAAAAATCCACTAGATAAAAAATGCAAAATAAACAATCTTAATAAATATTCAAAAAGCTATTTAAACCATCTAATTAATACCAATGAAATCTTAGCCTCAATGTTGATTTCACTTCATAACGTAAATTTTTACCAAGAATTTATGAGGAAAATTAGAGAGTCGATTAAAACTGGGACATTTGAAGCATTTTACAAAAAATATAAAAATAAGTATAACTGATATTTACTAATTGAAATTTATCTTGTTTATAGATAAAAAGAGTTTCTTTAACGGGCCGTTAGCTCAGTTGGTAGAGCACTTCCCTTTTAAGGAAGGTGTCGTTGGTTCGAATCCAACACGGCTCACCATCATTTAAACTTTTAATGGTGGATATTCTAATATAATCTTCGGTATCCACTTATTTAAACTATTAATTCTATTATCACTAGAAGGATGGGTGCTCATAAATTGTGGTGGCTCTTTACCTTTGTTAGCTTCTTTCATTCGTTTCCATAAATTAACTGCTTCTTTAATGTTATATCCAGACAGTGAAGAGAAAATTAATCCTAAATAATCAGCTTCACTTTCTTGTTTTCTTCCGAATGGATTCATAATACCAAGCTGAAGTACGTCCATTCCTGATGCCCTACCAATTGTATTACGTGTTTGAGATATTTTACCACCTGTAAAAATATCTGCTATTTGAGTTGTAACATTTACAGCCATAGCCGCACTCATTCTCTCGACTGAATGTTTAGCAACCGCATGTGCTATTTCATGTCCCATCACTGCAGCCAAACCATTAATATTTTTTGTAACGTCTAATATCCCTGTATAAACAGCAATTTTACCTCCAGGCATACACCATGCATTTTTAATTTTTTTATTATCGATCAAGATATACTCCCAAGTAAAATTCCTTGTAGGATCTGGTAAATTTTGATTTTTAAAAAATATAGATACTGATTTTGATATCTTGTCTCCAATATCAATAATATTATTTAGATCTTTACCTTTTTCGATCAATTTAACTTTTTTTGAATTTTTTAATTTTTCATAAGCTTTAGCTGCTTGAGCATTAATTGCACTTTCAGGATATATTGTGAGTTGTCTTCTGTCAGTTATTGGCACTGTTGCACAGGAAGACGTTAAAATACCACAACAGGAACATCCAAAAAGCTCAAGAAATTTACGTCTATTTATGTTATACAATTTCTTCATTGCCGAATCTTAACAAAAAAAAATTGATTTGTATTTGAAAGAATATTGAAATGGCAAAAAATAAACCGAAAAAATCCTTATTATCCTCACTTCGTAATAATTTTATTGCCGGTGTAGTGGTTTTAATACCTATTGGTATAACTCTTTACCTAACAATATTTATAATAAACGTATCATCAAAGTTAATACCTAAAGAAATTAACCCTAATTATTATCTGCCTTACAATATTCCTGGTTTAGAAATATTAATCGCAGTATTTTTAATAACAGTTATTGGATGGCTTTCGTTATCTTTTATAGGAAAAAGACTTTTTAATCTTTTTGAAAGCTTATTAAACAAGATACCAATTATAAGAACAATATATTCTGCAGTTGAACAATTAATAGAAACTTTTACAAAAAGCAAATCAGATAAAAAAACTGTAGTTCTAATCGAATATCCAAGAAAAGGGGTATATGCAGTAGGTTTTGCAACCAAAGAAAATACTGGTGAAATTAAAAACAAGGCTGGCAAAGAACTAATAAACGTTTTTGTCCCGACAACTCCAAATCCTACAAGTGGTTTTTTACTTATGTTTCCTAAGGATGAAGTTATTTATTTGGATTTGTCTTTTGAAGAAGCATCGAAATTTATAGTTTCTGCTGGAAGTTTTAACCCATAAACTAATATTACCTAATCTCATTTATTATATCTGCTCTATCATATAGCTTTATTAATTTTTCGTATTTTTTTAAAGAATTAGAATTAAAAGTGTTAATTTTATTTTCTGCTGATAAAAATAAATCTTTATGATGAACAGGATCAGCAAATTTAAAATTTTTAATACCACTTTGTTGAAATCCCAACAAATCACCATGACCTCTAATTTTTAAATCTTCTTCAGCAATAATAAAACCATTATTTGTTTCCCTTAAAATTTTTAAACGTTTTTTAGCATTCGCACTCAAATTTTTTTTATACGTTAAAATACAATAAGAAATTGAACTTCCTCGTCCAACTCTTCCACGTAACTGATGAAGCTGAGATAAACCAAATTTATTAGAATCTTCAATTATGATAATACTTGCGTCAGGAAAATTAATTCCAACTTCAATTATAGTTGTACTAACTAAAATTTTTATTTTTTTATCAATAAATAAATTTAAAACTTTGTTTCTTTCATTAATACTCATATTCCCGTGTATAAGACCTACATTATCAGGAAATAATTTATTAATATCGTCAAATTTTTTTTTAGCTGATGAAAAGTTAAGTTTTTTTGACTGCTCAATTAATGGACAAACCCAAAATACTTGAAGATTTAATTTAATTTGTTTTTTAATTAATGGAATTATTTCTTTCAATTTATTCTCAGGTTTGATTAATGTTATAATTTCTTTTCTATACTTTGGTTTTTCATCCAAAACTGATATATCCATATCACCAAAAAAAGATAACATCATAGTCCTGGGTATTGGAGTGGCAGACATAGTTAAAACATCACAATTGTCACCACCTTTTTTTGCCAATTTAATCCTCTGTTTAACGCCAAATTTGTGTTGCTCATCAATAATAACAAATCCTAAATTTAAAAAATTTATTTTTTTTTGAAATAGAGAATGTGTACCAAATAAAAGTTTTATGTTTCCGTTACTTAGATTGTTTATAATTTTATTTTTTTCTGCTGCAACAATTTTACTAGTAATTAGACCTATATTAATATCGGTTGTTTTAAATAAGTCTTTCGCTAATTCATAATGTTGTTTTGCAAGTATTTCTGTTGGTGCCATGAATGCAACTTGAAAATTATCTTCGAGAACATTTGCGGCTGCGATTAATGCTAAAATCGTTTTTCCTGACCCAACATCTCCCTGCAATAGCCTGAACATCCTTGAATCAGATTTTAAATCTTTATCTATTTCTGATAATATTTTATTTTGTCCCTTAGTTAATTTAAACTTAAAATTTT
>CACHHJ010000007.1 GCA_902579585.1 uncultured Pelagibacteraceae bacterium | reverse complement strand
AATCTGCTTTGTTCATTAATGTGTCCAATTCAGATTTGTCTTTAACTTTTATTTTAAAAAACCAACTTGCTCCTTCAGGATCAGAGTTTACATTCCCTGGGTCATCAACTATTGATTTATTTCCCTCTAAAATTTCTCCTGAAATTGGAGAATAAACATCACTAGCTGCCTTGGTGGACTCAACAACAGCAGCTTGACCATCTTTCTCAACTGATTTACCTGGTTCAGGTACTTCAACAAAAACAATGTCCCCTAACATTTCAGTAGCATGTTTTGTAATGCCCACAGTTGCAGTATCGCCATCAAGTGAAACCCACTCATGTTTTTTTGAAAATTTTTTTTCACTCATTATTTGCTCCTTTGTTATTTAACATAACTCTTCTTAAAAAATGGAAGTTCAGAAACTTTCCCCCCATGTTTCTTTCCCCTTATTTCCAATTGAATTTTTGTACCAACCTCTGCATATTTTGTATTTATATAACCCATTGCAACTGATGCATTTACGCTAGGACCAAATGTTCCGCTAGTTATTAAACCAATCTCCTCTCCGTTTTCAGAAAAAATTTTAGTATTTTCTCTAGCAATTACTCTCCCCTCGGGCAAAATACCTACTCTTTTTTTTTCACTACCGTTTTCAATTAATTTTTTAATTTTTTCCCAACCATTAAAGCCGCCCTCTTCTCTTCTTCTCTTGGCTATCGCCCATTTTAAATTAGCTTCTATTGGATTAATCTTCTCATTTAAATCGTGACCATATAAGCATAATCCGGCTTCAAGTCTTAATGTATCTCTGGCGCCTAATCCTACAGCTATAACTTTATTTTCTTTTAAAAACGAAATGAGTTTTTCAACTTTGTTATTAGGAATAGATATTTCAAATCCGTCTTCACCAGTATATCCTGATCGAGTTATATATAAGTTTTCATTATCAAATTTAAAATTATCACCAGTCATAAACTTTAAATTTGAAACTTCAGGTATAAGTTTTTCTAAAATCTCAACTGCTTTTGGTCCTTGTAATGCTATTAAAGATAAATCATTATTTAAAAAATAATTGTGATCCTTGTGTAAAAATTTCTGGATTTGTTTTACGTCGTTCTCTTTACATGCTGCATTTAAAATAATGCAGAATCCTTTAGAAGTTTTTGTAATAATTAAATCATCTATAATTCCACCCTCGTTATTTAATAAGAAAGAATATTTGGAATGATTTAGTTTTAAAGATTTAAGATCTGCCGGAATAATTTTTTCTAAAGCATCAGCTAATGTTCCGTCTCCCTCTAAGAAAAACTGCCCCATATGAGAAACGTCAAAAAAACCTGCGTATGATCTTGTAGAAATATGTTCTTTTACAATTCCATCTTTGTACTGTATCGGCATTTGATAACCTGCAAAGGAAACAAATTTAGCACCAAGATCTTTATGGTAATTATATAAAGCTGTTTTTTCCATTTTGTAATAACCCTTTTTTTTCCCATCTGTCTAAGAACCTGAGAGATTTACTCCTTCGGTGAGGCTATGCCTGCTTTCCAGAGTTATTACAATAACGGTCCTTTTGCCTGAGAGTTTCCAGGGAGGTTGCTCCTTCGGCGCTATATTTAAATAGTCTCTCCCGTTATTCTTTTTTTATAACACAAAATTTAGATAAATTATACTTTTTTATAATCCAAACTTTTCATGACTACAGCGGAAAGAATAATGATTCCCCCAATAAGTACACTTGCTGGTGGTATTTCACCATAAAATAACCAAACCCATATGGGGGCAAATATAGACTCCATCAGCATTAACAAACCAACCATCACGGCCGGGGTCGTTCTAGAACCTATTGTGATAAAAATAAAACCAAAAGCTAATTGTGGAACACCAAGTAAAAATGATAACCAAACATCTTTTGTTGATATGATCATATCTTCAAGTAAAAATAAACCATATAGACAACTCAATATACCTGCATAAAATATTGCGGGTATCATATCTACTTTTGGATATTTCCGAATTATTAAAACTAAAACTGAAAAGTTAATTGGAATTGTCAAAGCGGCTAAATTTCCTTTTAAAGATCCGGTCCCAAGTGAGTCACCAATCATCAATGTTACACCAATCATAGCTAATACAATTGCAACATATCCTCGTGATGAAATTTTTTCTTTTAAAAAAATATAAGCTACTATCGGTAAAAAAACTGTTTGGGTACTTATAATAAAAACTACATTAGCAACGGTCGTTTCCATCATAGAATACATATAAGCAACAAAGTTAGTTGATAGAAACACTCCACCTATAAGACCAGGTACTCCAGCTTCTTTAATTTTTTTTAATGTTTTTTTTCTATAAGTTAGCAAAATAAAAGCAATTAAAACCCAGAGAAAGAATATTGATCTATAAAAAAGAATTTGCCATATACTTGCGCTTTCGAAAGATCTTAAAATTAGCCCACCCCAACTTAAACAAAATCCACCTGTAAGAATAAGTAAAGGCCCAGGTATTTTATAAACAAAATTCATTTAGAATTTTCTTACATAGTCTTGAAAAGCTTTTTCTGCAACAAGCAAATCGACCAATTTGAATTTAATAGTTGTGCCAGGGATTTTTTGAACTAATTTATCATAATCAGCTGTGATCACATTTGCAATTTTTGGATATCCACCAATTGTTGGGTGATCTGAAAGTAGAATTATAGGTTGGCCGTCGCCGGGGACTTGTATTGATCCTTTCGTGATCCCTTCCGATTTTATATTTTTATCGACTATGTTTTCGAGTTTTTGACCTTCTAATCTCATTCCCATTCGATCAGTTAATTTTGTAACTTTGTATTCCTTTGAAAAAAAATCTTCTTGGCTTTTTTTTGAGAAATAATGAATTTGTAATCCTTTCATAACTCGGATGATGTTATCTTTATCGAAATCTAATTGAATTTTATTTGTTTTATCCCCTTGATGAGATCTGTTAAAAAAAATTTTATCTCCAACCTTGAGTTTGTCACCATTGTTTGGACCAATTTTTGCTTTTACCAATGTTGATACGCTGCCTTTAACCTCTTCTATTTTAAAACCACCGAAAATTGAAAAATAACCATAAACAGAATCAATTGTTGATAAAATATCAATCTTTTCTTCATTTGAAATTAGGAAACTTTCATTAGGCTTTCCTTTTATTATTTCATTATTTTTTTTTATGATATTAAAATTAACTTTACCTGAAATAGCCACCAGTGCGGTTTCTCCCACGTGTTCTATTAATGGTCCTTGATACGCAAACTCTAAGGCCCCTTCTGATATTTTATTACCAACTAATTTATTTGAAGTACAAAATGCTAATTGATCCATGCAGCCGCTTGCAACAATTCCTAAATGCTGCAAACCAAATCTACCTAAATCTTGAAAAGTAGAATTAATACCTGGTCTTAAAACTTTAAAATAATTATTCATTTTTAAAAAATCCAAACTCTTTTTTTGTTATAGACTTAAATTTTACAGTGTCTCCTGGTGATAAAATGCTTGTGTCTTTCTTATTTATATCGAATAGTTCGGATGGGGTTCTTCCTATTATATTCCACCCACCAGGACTTTCGAAAGTGTATATCGTGCAAAATTTTTCAACTATTCCTACAGATCCTTTGTTTATTTTTACGCGCGGCGTATCTAACCTATCGTGGTAAAGACTCTTATTGAGATCTCCAAGAAAGGGTTGTCCAGGTACAAAACCAATCATGTAAACGAAAAAATTTGTTTCAAGATGTTTTGATACTATGTCTTTAAAATTTAATTTAGTTTTTGTCTCTAATCTTTTAACGTCCAAAGCGAATTCTTCGTCATAACATATTGGGATTTCAATAATTTTTTTATTTTCAGGTAATTTTATTTTCGAATAATCGCTACTTTTAATAAATTCTATTATTTCTTGGGATTTAATTTGTCCTAATTCAAAATTAATAATCAATTTATTATACGATGGAGTATAATTTAGTATTCCCTTTAGCTTTCTTGTCTTTACTGAATCTTGAATAAAGTTAAAAAGTTTAATTACTTCTTTGTTTGTGCTTTTATTGACTTCATCACCAAAATCACAAGTGATACCGCAGTCACCAATATTGGTTATTTTTTTTAACATAAATTGATATAATAGATATTATATAAAGGTTTAAAATATGGAAATTAATATTAATTGTGATCTTGGCGAAACCTCAAAGTTTTGTTCTACAGAAAATGACCCTTTGTTATTGGGCATAGTTAATTCTGCAAATATTGCGTGTGGTTATCATGCTGGCGATAAACCTACAATGAAAAGGACTGTAGAAGTTTCAAAAAAAAATGGAGTAAGCATTGGTGCACATCCGTCTTTTAATGACCCTGACAATTTTGGAAGAAAAAGATTAAACCTACCACCTTTAGAGATAAAAAAATTGATAATTGATCAAATTAATATTTTAAATGAAATAGCTGAAAAAGACTCTATGAAAGTAACCCATGTAAAACCACATGGAGCTTTAAATAATATGGCTTGTGAAAATTTTGAATTAGCAAATATTATTGCGAAATCCATAATTGAAGCAAATAAAGATTTAATCTTCCTTGTTCCAACTGGTTCTGAAATGGAAAAAGCAGGAAAGAAACTTAATATGAAAATAGCAGCTGAAATATTTGCTGACAGGAATTATGAAGATGATGGAAATTTAGTTTCAAGATCTAAATCTAACGCCCTTATTACTGACCCAGAAATTGCAAAAAAACATGTTATTAAAATGGTAAAATCACAATCATTAAATTGTTTTTCAGGTAAACAAATCCCATGCGAAATCGATTCGATTTGTGTTCATGGGGATGGTAAAAGTGCAGTTGATACTGCAAATACAATTAAAAGTGGCCTTATAGAAAGTGGTGTGACGCTTAGACCTTTGGATAAATTAAAAAAATTTGCCTAAATACAATATGTTTAAAAGAATATTTATTATTTTAATAGCTGCATTTATTTTTGTACAATACGTCGGCACATCACATGGTGCAAGTAGTGATAGTGGTAGCGATAATTATTTAGATCAATATAAAGATGCGAAAAAACTTATTTTAAAAGCTAAAAGTTTAGAAGAAAAAAATAAAGTCGATCGAGCTAATAAATTATACTCTAAGGCACTTGGAAAATTAGAACAAGCATACAAAACTGATCGAAACAACCCTGATGTTTTAAATTATCTTGGTTTTGCATTAAGGAAAACTGGTAAATTAAAAGAGGCAGAAAAATATTATTTAGCAGGGCTTAAAATAAAGCCAGATCATAATGGAATTAATGAATATTTGGGTGAATTATACGTTAATACTAATAGAATGGATCTAGCTAAAGAACGTTTAGCCGTTCTTAAAAATTGTAATTGTGAAGAATATTCAGAATTAAAAGAAATAATTGAAAAAAAATAAATGCATATTGTTGAAGTTCTAGGTAGAATATTTATTTCATCATTATTTATCGCTGAAGCAATTAGGAAGTTTTTTTCTCCTGATGAAGGAATGATATATATGTCTGATTATGGAGTTCCAGAAATACTTTTTTACCCCTCTTTAATATTTGAGTTTGTAGTCCCATTGATATTAATTGCAGGTTTTAAAACTAGATTTTTTGCTTCTCTTCTATTTTTATTTGTTTTGTCGGTAACAGTAATTTTTCACACAGATTTTAGTAATAATATGCAGATGATATCTTTCTTGAAAAATCTCGCAATTATGGGAGGATTATTAATAATTATTTCAAACAAACCACAAATGTGTAGTATTGATTATTATTTAGAATCAAAAAAAGGTAATTAATTTTGCCAAAAGAAAAAGATATTTATAAATTATTCAAACCCCAATTAACCCCTAAAGAAATGCTTGAACATGGTGTCTTTGGAGGATCATATTTTAAAGATAGCGAAATGAAAGAATTTCCAAAATCTTGGTTTAAAAAAGCTAAATTAAGTAAAAGTTTTGATGTTGAATTAAATAGATTCAAAATTAAATCAGGACTGCCTAGGGAAGAATGGATTAAAAAAGGATGGATTTTTAAAGAAGATCCGCTTGGTTGGTTTCAATGGTATTGCAGATATACAAATGGAAGAAGATTAAAAGGAATGGATGAAATTCAAATTCAAAGATGGCTTAATTTTACAAGACATGTAAAAGCAATTATAAAAAATTGTGATAAGAATGATTTATCTTGTAGAAGAAGACAAAGGCAGGCCATACTTCAGTGGGCTTACGATCCGTTCATTTAAGAGGTTGGATCATTTGTTCGGGAAGCCATAAAGCCAGTTGAGGAAAAGAAATTATTATAATTACAGCTAAAATCATTAAAAGAAATAATGGGAAAGCACTTCTGGCTATAAAACCCATGTCCCTTTTTGCCATTCCTTGAAGTACAAATAAATTGAAACCAACAGGTGGTGTAATTTGAGCCATCTCAACAACTATAACTAAATAAATTCCAAACCAAATCATATCAAAACCTGCTTGTCGTATCATTGGTTCGATTATAGCCATTGTTAAAACAACAGCAGATATTCCATCCAAAAACATTCCAAGAATAATGTAAAAAATTGTTAAAACCAAAAGTAACATGTATGGAGATAACTGGAGTGTATCTATAAAGACTGCTAAGTTTTTTGGTAACCCTGTAAATGCCATTGCTAATGTTAAGAATGATGATCCAGCCAATATGAAAGCAATCATGCAAGATGTTTTGGTTGCTCCTAACAAAGATTTACTAAAAGACTCTTTTGTTAAACTTTTCTGAAAAAAAGATAATACTAATGCACCTAAAACACCAAGCGAAGCTGCCTCTGTTGCTGTAGCAATACCTGCATAAATAGACCCGATAACAGCAAAAATTAAAAGTATTACTGGCAATAACTGGCCAGACTGTTTTATTTTGTCAGTAAATGAAAAGTCCTCACTTATTATTGGCATTATTTTTTTATTTTTTAAAGACCACCCGACTACATAGATCATAAACAAAAGAGCTAAACCAATTCCTGGTATTATGCCTGCAATAAAAAGTTTTGCGATAGATTCTTCAACAGTAACACCATAAATAATCAAAATAATTGATGGTGGAATTAAAAGACCCAGTGTCCCTGATCCAGCTAGTGTTCCTAATAAAAACTTTTCTGGATAATTTCTTTTTCTTAGCTCTGGTATAGACATTTTGCCAACTGTAGCTACGGTAGCAGCTGATGATCCAGATATTGCAGCAAATATTGCACAACCTAAAATGTTAACATGTATCAAGCCACCAGGTAATTTTGATAACCAAGGAGATAATCCTCTAAATAAATTTTCTGAAAGTCTGGTTCTAAATAAAATTTCTCCCATCCAAACAAAAAGAGGAAGAGCTGTTAAAGACCAGGAGGATGCCATACTCCACATAGTCGTAGCCATAGCGTCTCCGACTGGTCTTGACGTAAACATGATCATTCCAATTGTAGAAACCCCAATCATACTTATTCCAACCCAAATTCCAGATCCAAGAAAGAATAAAAGAACGCTTATAAAAAAGATTGTTAAATAAAGTTCAGTCATTAGATTTTTCAATAAATATTTTTACAAAGTTATGTGTTATGCAGATAAAGAAAATAGTAGAGCCTAACGCTACACCAGTTTGTGGTATCCAAAGTAGAATTTCGTCTGCACCCTGACTCCTCTCAGCAAGCTGTATTGAAACAATCCACATTTTAATTAAATAAAAGGCTAAAAAGCCTGAAAAAAATGTGGATACTCCCAAACACCAGAAAGTCAAAAATTTTAGTGATTTACCTTTAGCTTTTTCTAAAAATAAAGTAATTCGGATGTGAGCATTTTCATTGAATGTATATGCGAGAGCTAAAAATGATGCTGATGCTAAGCTATAACCAGAGTATTCAGTTAAACCACGAATATAAAAACCAAAAATTCTTGAGGTTATTCCTAAAACAATAGTCCCTAAAATTAAGATTAAAAAGATAGCTGCTAAGTATCCCGAGAATTTATAAAATGAATTTAAAAATTTATCTAATTTTTGAAGCATAAAGGCCGTACCTTATTATACGGCCTTTTTGCCTAAATTAAATTTATTTATAAGCCGATAAAACAGCTTGTCCTCTTGAACCAGCTCTACCTGCCCATTCTTTGGCCATAGTAGCACCAGTTTTTTCAAAATGACTTTGTAAAGCTGCATTAACTTTTCCAACTACCATACCAGCGTCTGCTAAAGCTTTTTTATCTGCAACATTACCTCTTTTAGATAGGTTCCAGCCTTTTCTTTCAGCAACTGCTGCTTGGTTCATAACTATTTTTTTAGTTGCATCATCTAGCTTGTTCCAAGCTTTTTTGTTTACAACAACCATGTTTTTTGGAAACCATGCTGCAATATCATAAAAATATTTTACACCGTTTTCCCAAATTTTACTATTTTTACCAGTTGTTGGTGACGTGATCATACTTTCAACCATTCCAGTAGAGAATGCTTGGCTGATCGCAACAGCTTCTAGTTTAGTTGGTTTCATTCCAGTTAATTCTGCAATTCTTATTGTTGCAGAGTTATATGCTCTAAACTTAAGACCTTTTAGATCGCTTACAGAGTTGATTGCCTTTTTACTGTACAGACCTTGAGCTGGCCACGGAACTGCGTAAAGGAAAACTAATCCTTTTTCATCAAGTCCTTTAACCAATTCAGGCTTCGAAGCTTTATAAAGTTTTTGAGCATCTTCGTAAGTTTGAGCAACAAAAGGAATAGAGTCTACTTCTAGTAATGGATCAAAACTTCCATGAGCAGACATAAACCTTTCGCCGATTTGTGTTTGTCCTGTTTGCACAGCTCTTAAAATAGCTCCACCTTTAAATAAAGAACCACCTGGGTGAGTCTTAATTGTAAGTTTACCACCTGTCTTTTCAGTAACAGCATTTGCAAATTCTGTAGCGTTTGCAGAATGGAAATTGCTTGCTCCATATGCTAGAGCCATGTTCCATGTCTCTGCTTTAGCAGCGCCCATACTGATAAGTAAAGAGGTAAGTATTACACTTATTTTTTTAATTATTTTCATATATCCCCCTATAATTAATAAAAAGGTATTTCACATTCATGCTTTGTAAATTGCAAGGCATTTTTTGCGTAACAGACCCATTTTGATTAAATATTTCTTTAAAGTTTGCTGATAAACTAATATAAGTATTGTTTTAAATGGCTGACATAATACTCCTACCAAAAGTAATAATTTTTTTTCAAATAGTTTTTATTGATATTGTTATGGCTGCAGATAATGCAATTATTATTGGTTTAATTGCGTCCTCTTTTGCTTCGAAGGATAGAAAGAGAATAATACTACTTGGTGTTTTTGGAGCTTTTATTTTTAGAGTAATTTTTGCAGCAATAACAGTTCAGTTATTGCAGTATCCAATACTGAAAGTTGTGGGTGGCGCATTATTAATTTGGATTATTGTAAAGTTAATTAAAGATTTAGAAATTTTTGATGCTTTAAAAACATCTAAACAACAAACACCTAAGCCGAAAAAACCACCATCATTTGCTTCGGCAGTTTATGCGATAGTGGTTGCTGACGTTACATTGAGTTTTGATAATGTTTTAGGGGTTGCAGCTGCTGCTAAAAATGAAACAGGATTATTAATCTTTGGCTTATTATTATCAGTTCTTTTAGTTGGAACTGTAGCAACTTTTTTTGCAAATTATATTAAAAATCACAAGTGGGTTGGTGTTCTAGGATTGGTAGTAATCCTTTTTGTGGCTGTTCAATTAATTCTGGGTGGCACAAATGAAATTTATCCAGGAACAATACCAGAATTTATTTTGAAGTTTATTTAGACTTTAAACTTATATAACTTTGCCAAGAAAAAATTAAAATTGTAAACGCCAAAATTATTGCTGTTAACGGCCTGTCCCATAAAAAATTAAAAGATCCATCACTAATTAAAAGTGATCTTCTCAAATTTTCCTCCATTAATCCTCCTAAAACAAATGCTAATATCAGTGGTGGCATGGGAAATTTATAAAGTCTAAGTCCTGTTGCTACTACAGCAATACCTATCATTAAAAAAATATCAAAAGTGTTAAATGACATTAAATAAATTCCAGTTACAGAGAAAAATAAAATCATTGGTATTAAAAATGTTCTCGGGACTGCAAGAATTCTTGCAATATAAGGTATTAAAGGCAAGTTAAGTATAAGAAGAATAACCATTCCTATGTACATTGACATTATAACTGACCAAAATATTTCAGGGTTTGTCATATAAAGTCTTGGTCCCGGTTGAATACCAAATCCAAGTAGGGCACCAAGCATTACTGCCGTTGTTCCACTCCCGGGTATGCCGAGTGTTAGTAATGGAACAAAAGAACCTGAGCACGCAGCATTATTTGCTGTTTCTGGTGCTGCTAAGCCGTGAACACTACCCTTGCCAAATTTTTCTTTTTCTTCCTTATTTACGAAATTTCTTTCCATACCATAAGCTAAAAAAGATGCGATAGTTGATCCTGCACCAGGAAGCACTCCAACTATAAAACCAATTACCGAAGACCTTGGAATGGTTTTTAATGTTTTTTTTGTCTCATCTTTATCAAGTTTTATAGATCCCAGTTCTTTAAGCGATATAGCTTTAGCGGCACTACTTGGGTCTGTTCCTCTTAAAATAATCGTTAAAGCTTCACTCATTGCAAATGTAGCCATAACTACTAAAACAAAACTTATACCATCAGATAAGTTCATATTATTAAAAGTAAATCTAGGTATATCGGATAGTGTATCTTGACCTACACATGCTAACATTAAACCTAGCACTGCCATCATCATTGCTTTAAGAAATTGTCCTTTAGAAGAAAAAGCTGCAACAGCTGTTAAACCAAGTATCATTAGTGCAAAATAATCTGGTGATCTAAAAGATAAACTTATTTTTGATAAACTAGGTGCTGCAAATAATAAAAAAATTGCAGCAATTGTTCCTCCAGCAAACGAACTGTAAGCGGCAATCGCAAGTGCTTTTCCAGCTTTTCCTTGTTGCGCCATAGGATATCCATCAAAAGATGTTGCCACTGTTCCGGGAATTCCTGGGGCATTTATTAATATTGATGATGTAGATCCTCCAAAAACTGCACCGTAATATACACCTGCCATTAATATTAATCCTGTAGCAGGATCAAATCCATAAGTGATTGGTATCATCAAAGCAATTGCAGTCATTGGTCCTAGACCTGGGAGCATTCCTATTATTGTTCCAAAAAAGCACCCCATAACCACCATTAAAATATTTTTTAATGATAAAGCAGTATTTAAACCTATTAAAATGCCTTCAATCATCCAATTATCCCTAAATATTTTAACAAAGGGTCTCTAAGATAAATGTTTAAGGCTCCATGAAGTAAAAACATAAATACAGCTACAAATGGGAAAGAAAAAATAAGCATTAGTTTCCATCTTCTCTCCCCTAGAAAATAATAAGATAGTAACAAGAAAATTGATGTAGATAAAAAGAACCCAACTTTTAATATAGTAAGCCCATAAAAAATCATAATAATTACTAAATAAATTACTTTTTTATAATCCAAAACGTTGTGATTTACTTTTTCGACTGATTTTTCAGGAAGAAGAATTTGTAATCCAGCAAAAAACATTCCTGCATAACCAAGATAAATCGGAAACGTTTTAGCGTTAAAAGGCGAGTTTACGTCGAATGCGAAAACTTGTATTTGATTAGCTGTATAAAGGTAAAAAGCTGATAAAACAAAGAAGAGCAGTGAAATAATTTTGACTGAACTTATTTTCACCGCTCCTCCTTTAAATCCTAATGGATTAGATTACTCCTAATTTTTTCATAAGAGCTGTCATTTCTTTAGTTTGTGTTTTTAAAAATTTAACAAACTTTTTGTCTGGATTATAAATATTAACCCAAGCATTTCTCTTTCTAACAGCTTCCCATTCAGGAGTCTTTTGAACATCGCCTAACATTTTAGCAATTTCTTTTTTGTCTGCACTGCTCATGCCAGGAGGTCCAAAAAATCCTCTCCAGTTTACAAACTGTACATCAAAACCTTGTTCTTTCAATGTTGGAACATCTGGTGCGTCTGATACTCTTTCAGGTGCTGTGATACCAATAATTCTAACTTGGTCTCTTGCTCCCATAACTTCTCCCAAACCAGTTGAAAGAATTTGAGTTTCTCCAGATAACAGTCCTGCTAAAGCTTTTCCGCCAGCATCATATGGTATGTAAACTACTTTATTTGGATCAGCTCCTGCTTCTTGAAATGCAAGTGCTCCAATTAAATGGTCCATACTTCCTCTTACAGATCCACCAGCCATTTTCACAGATTTTGGATTAGCTTTGTAAGCCGCAACAACATCTTTGAAATTTTTAAAAGGTGAGTTTTTAGCAACTGCAATTGCTCCATAGTCACCGATCACTCCAGCTATTGGTACAACATCTTTGTAAGAAAGAACGCCGCTACCTTTAACATAGCCTTCGTGTCTAGTAATCGATCTTAAAACCAAAGGAGTTGATTGTACTAATACAGTTCCTGCAGGTTTAGTATTAATTAAAAATGATAGAGCTTTTCCTCCACCACCGCCTGACATGTTCTCAAAAGATGCACTTTTAAGCATACCAGATTTTGTTAATGCTTCTCCTGTTCCTCTAGCGGTACCGTCCCAGCCACCACCAGCTCCACCACCAATTATGAAGTGAAGTTTATCAATTGCAAATGATTGTGTTGAAATTGAAGAGAAAAGAAAAGCAGCAAATAGTAAGCTAATAAATTTTCTTATATTTTGCATTTTTCCTCCATTTATTATTTAGCTTATTAAATTTAGAATTTATTTAAGAGTCAATTAGAAAATTGTCTTCCTGACTTTGGTTCTCAAAGATTTTCCTTTAACTTCAACGTTAAGTTTAGTTAACTCGCCCGATTTGAGCTTCCTTAAGTTTTGGACCACTTTTAAAAATCTCTCGGACTCTTTATTAGAAATTATTCCGTTGGTTAATGTCCTAAATTTTTCAATATAGTTTGATCTCTCAAAAGGTCTGTTTCCAGCTGGGTGTGCGTCAGCAACAGATATCTCATCCTCGATTTTGCTACCATCCCTCATTTTAATGACTACCCTACCGCCAAAACATTTCTTATTAGGATTAGGATCGTGATATTTTTTTGTCCATTTTTTATCTTCAAAAGTTTTTATTTTTCTCCATAGTTCTACAGTACTCTTCTTATTTGCTCTTGTTGGTGTATAAGAATTTACGTGATGCCACTTTCCGTCCTCTAAAGCTACTGCAAAAATATACATTATAGAGTGATCCAAAGTTTCTCTGCTAGCTTTTGGATCCATTTTTTGTGGATCTTTTGCTCCTGTTCCAATTACATAATGAGTATGATGGCTGGTATAAATTTCTACAGATTTAATTCTTGAAATATTATCAACTCTTTCGTTCATGCTTCTCGCTAAATCAATAAGAGCTTGCGATTGGTACTCAGCTGAATGCTCTTTAGTGTAAGTTTCTAAAATAGCTTTTTTTTCTTCATTAATATTTGGAAGTGGAACTGTATATTTAGTCTTTGGTCCTCCCAAAACGTAAGCGATCACACTATCTTCTCCCTCATAAATTGGACTTGGTGCTCCCTCCCCTCTCATACATCTATCAACTGCTTCAACTGCTAACTTGCCTGCATGCGCAGGTGCAAAAGCTTTCCAACTAGAAATTTCTCCTTTTCTTGATTGCCTTGTTGAAACCGTTGTATGAAGTGCTTGTTGTACAGATTGATAAATTGTATCTGTATTTAATTTCAATAAAGACCCTAAACCAGCAGCAACACTAGGACCAAGATGAGCAATATGATCTATTTTATGTTCGTGTAAGCATATTCCTTTTACAAGATTAACTTGAACTTCATACCCAGTCAAAATCCCCCTAATTAAATCTTTTCCTGACAATTTTTTTTGTTGTGCTACTGCAAGAATCGGTGGAATATTATCACCAGGGTGACTGTAATCTGCAGCTAAAAAAGTATCATGGAAATCTAATTCTCTTACTGCGGTTCCATTTGCCCAAGCTGCCCATTCACAATCAAATTTTTTCTTTGAATTAATTCCAAAAACAGTAGATCCATTCTTTCGAGGATGAGCTAAAGCCATCTCTCTTGCTGATACAACTGGCTTTCTATTAAATGAAGCAATTGCAACAGAGGCATTATCAATAATTCTATTAATAACCATATCGATAGCATCCTCATTCAATTTAGCTTTATCTGATGCAATCTCAGCAATTTTCCATGCTAACTGTTGTTTTTTTTTTAACTTTGAAGCTGAGGGATAAACTTTGACTTTAATATTTCTCATTTTAAATCTAGCAATTGTTTTAAGTTTTTTATCTCATTTTTAGGTTTATAATCAAGTTTGTCAAATACGCTATTATTTCTATTTACCCAAATAGAGTTATAACCATAATTTCCTGCGCCTGAAACGTCCCAAGTATTTGCACTTAAAAATGTAATTTCTCCTTTACTCACTTTATATTTATTTATAGGTATATCGTAAACTTTAGGATCTGGTTTGTATATCTTTACTTCTTCCACAGAGAAAATATCATCAAATAAATTTTTTAAATCACTGCTTTTAACTAAATGATTTAATAGTTCGGGCGTTCCATTAGACAGAATAGCAAGTTTAAAAGATTTTTTTTTCAAATTTTCTAAAACATTTTTAACCTCAGGATAAGGTGAAAGCTCTTTATAAAGACTCAATAAATCATTTCTTAGAGATTTGTCTATTTGAAAATTTTCCATTGATTTATCAAGGGAGTCCTCTGTAATTTGCCAGAAGTTTTTGTGTTTTTTCATCAAACTTCTTAGCCAAGTGTATTCTAATTGAGTAGTTCTCCAAAAATTTGCAAAGTTCTCCCACTTATTACCGATTTTGCCTTTGCACTTTTCGGCTGCAGAATTTACATCAAATAAGGTACCGTAAGCATCAAAAACAATAGCTTTTGGATTGTACATATATTAATTGAGCATATTTCTTAAAACGTACTGAAGAATTCCACCATTTTTGTAATATTCAATTTCATTTTCAGTATCTATTCTTGATAAGAGTTTTATAGTTTTGCTTGATCCATCAGCATATTTAATTTCACAACTTACCTCTGCTCTTGGGTTTATTCCTTTTTCAATATCAATAATTGTAAACAACTCAGTTCCTTTAATATTTAATTTTTTTCTATCAAAACCTTCTTTAAATTGAAGAGGTAGAATTCCCATTCCCACCAGATTAGATCTGTGAATTCTCTCGAAACTTTCGGCTATAACAGCCTTAACTCCTAATAGTTTAGTTCCTTTGGCAGCCCAATCTCTGGATGAACCAGTTCCGTACTCTTTTCCAGCAATAACAACTAAGCTATTACCTCTTTTTTTATATTCCATAGCAGCTTCATAAACGCTCATTTGTTTTCCATCTGGTTGTAAAACTGTAAAGCCACCTTCGGTACCAGGTGCCATCTCGTTTCTAATTCTTATATTCCCGAATGTGCCTCTCAACATTACTTCGTGGTTTCCTCTCCTTGCTCCGTATGAATTGAAATCTTTTTGTTGTACCTGGTGTTTCATAAAATAATCACCAGTTGGACTATCTTTTTTAATAGATCCTGCTGGAGAAATATGATCCGTGGTTACAGTGTCACCAAGTATTAAGAGAGGTCTAGCATCTTTTATTTTTTTAAATCCTTCAGGTTTATCAGATAAATTATCAAAAAATGGCGGTCTTTTAACATAGGTAGAATTATCTTCCCAATTATAAATACTACTTTGGTTTGTTTTAATTGAGCTCCATTCTTTTGGTCCCTCTGAAACATTTGAGTAGCGCTTTACAAACATGTCTGCATTTATAGATTTGAGTATTAGTTCCTCTATTTCCTTATTTGATGGCCAAATATCTTTTAGAAATACATCTTTTCCACTTTTGTCTTTACCTAGTGGCTCCTTATAAAGATCATGATGCATATTTCCTGCTAAAGCATAAGCAACTACTAAAGGTGGTGAGGCTAAATAATTTGCTTTGACGTCTGGATTTATTCTGCCCTCGAAATTTCTATTTCCTGATAGAACTGAAACTGCATATAGGTTTTCTTTATGTATAGCGTCAGAGATTTCTTTATCTAGTGGTCCGGAATTTCCAATACAAGTTGTGCAACCATAACCTACAAGATTAAAACCTAATTGATCTAAAAATTTATTCAGTCCTGCTTTTTCCAAATAGTCTGTAACAACCTGTGAACCTGGGGCTAATGAAGTTTTAACCCATGGTTTTACTTTTAAACCTTTTTCAACAGCTTTTTTTGCTAATAATCCTGCGCCGATCATCACACTTGGGTTTGAAGTATTTGTACATGAAGTGATAGCACCAATTACAATATCTCCATCTTTAATTTTAAAATCTTTATTTCGTACTTTGGCCTCTAACGGAACTTTTCGTTTTGTATTCTCTTTAAATGCTTTATCAAAATCTTTAGCTGCGCTAGTTAATAAAACTTTATCTTGTGGTCGTTTAGGTCCTGAAATACTCGGTACAACAGAATTTAAATCCAACGAAATTTTATCTGTGAACTCTATTTTCTCATTTTGATCAGACCATAGACCTTGCTCTTTAGAATATTTTTCTACAAGTGCGATTGTGTTTTCATCTCTTCCAGAAAATTTTAAATATTTTATTGTTTCATCATCTGTAGGAAAAAATCCACAAGTAGCTCCATACTCTGGTGCCATATTTGCGATTGTGGCTCTATCAGCTAAGGATAAATTTTTTAGTCCGTTTCCAAAAAATTCTACAAATTTACCTACAACACCTTTTTTTCGTAACATTTGAACTATTGTTAAAACTAAATCACTTGCGGTTGTTCCCTCGGTAAGTTTTCCATTAATTTCAAAACCAATTACTTCTGGTATTAACATTGAAATTGGTTGTCCCAACATAGCCGCTTCGGCTTCTATACCGCCGACTCCCCAGCCAAGAACTGACAAACCATTTACCATTGTTGTGTGGCTGTCTGTTCCAACTAAGGTATCTGGATAAGCAAACAATTCTCCGTTTGTCTCTGATGACCAAACAACTTTAGACAAATATTCCAAATTAACTTGATGACAAATACCTGTTCCAGGCGGAACCACTCTGAAATTGTTAAATGCACTTTGCCCCCATTTTAAAAAAGAGTATCGTTCACCATTTCTGTCAAATTCCCTTTGAACATTTTTCGAAAATGAATCTTTTTTTGCATAGTTGTCTACCATTACGGAATGATCAATCACCAAATCAACAGTTGATAATGGATTAATTTTCTTTGGATCTTTATTTTTAGATTTCACAGCATCTCTCATTGCTGCTAAATCTGCTACAGCTGGAATGCCTGTGTAATCTTGTAATAAAATTCTTGCTGGTCTGTAAGCTATTTCTTGTTTTGAGCTTTTGGTTTTTAACCACTCTGCAATTGCTTCAATTTGTTTTCTGTTAACAGTTATATCGTCTTCAAATCTTAGCAAATTCTCTAGTAAAACTTTAATGGATTTAGGTAATTTATTAATATTTTTTAAACCATTGTTTTCAGCTTTTGCTAGGTTAAAAAAATTATATTTTTTCCCTGATACCGTCAGTTTGTCTAGTGATTGGAATGAATTTTTACTTTTAAATTCCATGCCCTATACATAGAACAAAATTACGCAAACGATAAGCAAAAAAGACATTGTATAGTTAAAATTCGTTATAAATTTTTTACTTGTGGCAAATTTTCTCAAATATTTTCCAATTAAACACCATGTTGTAATACTTCCAATTGCCATAAAGAAGTAAACGGTAGTAACTATTATCGAATCTCTTAAATAATTGAATTGAACATCCACAAATGTTGAAACTGTTATCATGGCTACTACAACGCCTTTGGGGTTTATAAATTGAAAAAAAAATGTTTCAAAAAAACCTATTGGTTGTTTTACTTTTGTCTTATTTGAATCACTTGAAAATGCAATTTTATAAGCTAGATAGACCAAAAAAAAGCTTCCCAAGATTTTAATTATTAATTGCAAAATTTCAAATTTTTGAAAAATAACTATTAAACCAGCCTCCATACAAATTAACATGGCCGTCCAACCAAAAATTACACCTAACATTAAAGGTGCTGTTTTTTTAAATCCAAAATTAAAACCCGAATGGGATGCCATTATATTGTTTGGGCCTGGTGTAAATGATGTCACTATTCCAAATAAAATTAAAGTTAAAAACTGAGGATACATTTTTATGCTATGTCTAAACCGTTCTCAGTTTTTTGTGATGGATGAACTAAAACTACTTTTCCATCTTTTTCAATAGCACCTAAAATTAAAACTTCAGATACAATGCCCGCAATATTTTTTTTGGGAAAATTACAAACTCCAATTACTTGTTTTCCAACCAAATTTTCAGAATTGTAATAGTGCGTTATTTGAGCTGAAGACCTCTTAATTCCAATTTTAGAACCAAAATCAACTTCTAAAACTAAGGATGGTTTTCTTGCTTTTTCATTTTTTGAAACTTTTAGTACAGTTCCAACTGAAATTTGAATTTTTTCATAATCGTCAAATGTAATTTCTTTCTTCATATTAAATTTTTATTTTGTCTATATATAATGAGTTAATACCTTATTCTACAAGGTAAATAGGTGAAATTTTTGCATTGAAAAGTGTGTTCTAAAGGTCAATAATATTTAAAATTAATAATACTAATAGAGGGGTAATATGAAAAAAGTATTTATTGCTGCAATTATGTATTTGTCTGTCTTGACTACAAATACTTTTGCAGAGGTTAAAATGGGTATAATTTTAGGATTCACTGGTCCAATTGAATCTTTAACTCCAGCTATGGCGGCTTCAGCGGAATTAGCTTTTAAAGAAGCATCTGACTCAGGCGCGTTACTTGGCGGAGAAACAATTAAACCGATAAGAGCGGACTCAACTTGTGTTGATTCAGCTGCGGCTACTACAGCTGCTGAGGGATTGGTTTCACAAGGTGTTGCTGCAATTATGGGAGCGGACTGCTCTGGTGTTACTGGAGCTATAGCAAGTAATGTGGCAGTTTCTAATGGTATAGTGATGATATCACCATCAGCAACTTCTCCTGGACTAACTACTTTAGATGATAAGGGTTTGTTTTTCAGAACAGCTCCGTCTGATGCACGTGGTGGACAGATATTAGCTGACATTACTAAAGATAGAAAAATTAAAAGCGTAGCAATTACTTATACAAACAATGACTACGGTAAAGGATTAGCTGACGTTTATTCAGCAGCCGTAAAAGCTCATGGTATTAAAGTAACAACTGTTAACGCTCACGAAGATGGAAAAGCTGACTATAGTTCTGAAGTTTCAACATTAGCTTCTGCTGGTGGAGATGCTGTAGCTGTAATTGGTTATCTTGACCAAGGTGGTAAGGGAATAATCCAAGGGTCTCTTGACTCAGGTGCTTTTGATACATTTATTTTATCAGATGGTATGATTGGTGATTCACTTACAGATACTTTTGGTAAAAGCTTAAATAAATCTTTTGGTTCTTTACCAGGTTCTTTAGGTAAAGGAGCAGGAGTATTTTCAAAAGTTGCGAAAGCAGCTGGTATTGACTCATCTGGTCCATATACTGGAGAGTCTTATGATGCTGCGGCTTTAATTGTACTTGCGATGCAAGCTGGAGGTTCAGCAGATCGTGGTTCGATTGCTAAAAATGTAATGTCTGTTGCAAATGCACCTGGTACTAAGATTTATCCTGGTGAGCTAAAAAAGGGCTTAGATCTTTTAGCTAAAGGTAAAGCAATAGATTACGAGGGAGCAACTGCAGTTAAATTTACTGATGTCGGAGAGCACGTTGGTAACTTCATAGAGAAAGAAGTTAAAGGCGGTAAATTTAAAAATAAAAAACAAAGATAAAAATTAATTTTAAAGTCCCAGTGGTTTAAACCGCTGGGACTTTTTTTATACTCTTTTAATTTTTTCTGGTAAAATTCCCTTCGGCCTATACCTCATTATTAATAGTAAACCAATTCCCATCATTAAAAATCTAAAATATGGAATACTATCGATGAGATGAACTTTTAAAGCATTTGTTTCCTCTAACCCAATTGTGAAAAAATTGATTAAAAATAAAGCAATTGGGGCTGCTTCAATCCATAAAAACCAAACAGCGAAACCTCCTAAAATTGCTCCAAAATTATTTCCACTTCCACCAACAATAACCATTACCCAAATTAAAAAAGTATATCTCATAGGTCTATAACTACCTGGGGTAAATAGTCCATCATAGGTTACCAGCATTGCTCCTGCTATTCCTACAATTGCAGATCCAAGAACAAAAATTAATAAGTGTTGCTTAACAACATTTTTTCCCATTGCATTTGCTGCCTCATCATTGTCTCGAATAGCTCTCATCATTCTTCCCCATGGTGAATAAAGAGCTTTTTGAGTTATGATTAAAAGAATAATTACTACAGCTGTAAATAGTCCTGCAAAACATAACTTTACAAAAACCGTTGATGACTCAATTACTAATTGTTTTAAAGCTTGTTGTTTTTCCAGACTGTTTGTAATTAAATTTAAACTACCTTGATTTAGTTTCTGCACTAAATTTATGAACCATTCTTTTCCTTGTAAATCAATTTCATATGGGACAGGTCTTTTTAATCCAATTACATTTTTAACACCACGTGACAACCAATCTTCATGTTTAATTACTGCAATTACAATTTCTGAAATTAATAATGTTGCTATTGCCAGGTAATCTGCTCTTAATCCCAATGCAATTTTTCCAATAACATATGCTAAACCACCTGCAAAAAAAGCACCTACTATCCATGAAAAAAGTATCGGCAAACCCATACCACCTAAAAAGCCAGTGGTAGCTGGATTTACAGCTTCGATCGACTCTATAGCTGGTGCAGATATTAATCTTAATAAAATTAAACCAGCTATTATTATTCCCGCAATAATATAGGTTCTATTTTTTGATTTAGAAAATTTTTTGGTTATTATTCGAATAATAAATATCATTGAAAAGATTATAAAAGCACACAACAACATATTAAAACCACCAGCTTTCCATGCTTCTTCTACTGGGGGAGCTGATACTAAAACTGCAGCTAAACCTCCAAGAGCTGTATATCCCATTATTCCAAAATTTATTAATCCAGCATATCCCCATTGGATATTTGCTCCAATTGTCATAACTGCAGAAATCAAACACAAACACAATATCGATAATGCCATGCTCCATGACTGAAGAAACCCAACAAGAATAATTAGACCTAACATTATTGAGTATGCAGCGATTATATCTAAATTTTTTCTCATAAAACTTTACCCTTAAAAATACCTGATGGTCTAAATAATAAAACTATAACTAAAATCGAAAAAGATACTGCAAATTTATAGTCAGTGGAAAGTAATTGCAAAAGACTATCTGGCTCTAAACTTTCTGGTAGAAGATAGACAAAAAACTTTTTATATGCGTAGGTTAAAAGTATTTCTGAAAATGCGATAACATAGCCACCAAGGAAAGCTCCAAATGGATTACCTATACCTCCAACGATAGCTGCAGCAAATATTGGAAGCATATTATTAAAATACGTAAATGGCTTAAAGCTTTTATCTAATCCGTAAAGGGCGCCACCTACAGTTGCCAGAATTGCTGCGATCACCCATGTTATCATCACTACTTTTTTAGGATCTATACCTGATAGAAGAGCAAGATCTTCATTATCTGAATAAGCTCTCATACTTTTTCCTGTTTTTGTTTTATTCAAAAACCAAAATAAAATGGAAACAACAATTACTGTAACAAACAAGGTAATAACTTGCGTAGATTTAATTGCGAGTCCCTCATTTAATCCTGTCATTTCTTTAAACTCGTTTGCCTTTATTATAAATTTTTCTCCATCAAAAAATCTTCTATCAAATGGTCCAATAATAATTCTTACAATTGCTTGAGTAACAAACATGGTGCCTATACTTACCATTGCAAGCATAACAGGAGGGCTTTTTTTAATTCTATAATAACTAAAAACCAATTTATCTTTTAAAAGCACATAAAAAATTGTAATTAAAATTCCAAATGGTATGGCTATCAGAGCAGTTGGAAGAAAACCCAGGCTTATTCCCAAAGATTGGAAATACCATGTAAACAAAATTGTAAACATTGTGCCAAAAGACATTAAGTCTCCAGCAGTAAAGTAAGCAAATCTTAAAATTCCATAAATTAATGAAACAAAAATAGCTCCAAGTGCTAATTGTGAACCATAAGCCAATGCTGGTACAAATAAATAATTTAAAAGTAAAATAATTGCATTTAAAAAATCCATTTTATGCTCCTAAAAAAGAGCTTCTAACTCTTGGGTCATTTAATAATTCTTTGCCAGTTCCAGAATATCTATTTTCTCCTGTAACTAAAACGTAACCTCTATCGGATATACTTAATGCTTGTTTTGCATTTTGCTCAACCATTAAAACTGCAACATTTGTTTTTTTAACTTTTAAAATATGATCAAACAACTCATCCATTACTATTGGAGATACCCCTGCTGTTGGTTCATCTAACATTAAAACGGATGGCTTTATCATTAAAGCTCTGCCAAGAGCCACCTGTTGTCTTTGACCTCCAGATAATTCACCAACTAGCTGAGATTTTTTTTCTTTTAAAATTGGAAAAAGATCATAAATTCTATCCAAAATTTCTTGAATATTCTCATCTCTTAAAAAAGCTCCCATCTCTAAATTTTCTTTTACAGTTAATCCCGCGAATACATTCCGATTTTGTGGAACAAATGCTATTCCAAGTTTAACTCTATCTTGTGGACTTAAATTTGAAATATCTTTGCTATCAATAATTACTTTTCCCGATTTAAGTTTTAATAGTCCTAACATGGCCTTCATTGCTGTGGATTTTCCTGCTCCGTTTGGACCTAAAATTGAAACTATCTCGCCTTTATTTACTTGCACTGAACATGAAGTAATTATATCAGGACCAGATCCATATCCACCGGTCATTTTTATACCTTCAAAGAATGCCATTAATTTTTATCCTTTGATTTTGATCCTCTACCCAAGTAACTATCAATAACTTTTTCGTTTTTTTTAACCTCATCTGGAGTACCTTCAAATAATACAGAACCTTCAGCCAAAACAATAACAGGGTCACAAAGACGACTTATAAACTCCATATCATGTTCAATCATACAAAAAGTATATCCTTGTTCCCTATTTAATTTTAATATTGCGCTCCCTATATCTTTCAAAAGAGTTCTATTTACTCCAGCACCTACTTCGTCTAATAAAACTAATTTTGCATCAACCATCATAGTTCTACCTAACTCCAATAATTTTTTTTGTCCTCCTGATAAATTTCCAGCTAGTTCGTTTGAAAGATGTTTTAAATTCAAAAAATCAATTACTTGTAGAGCTTTTTCTTTTACATTTTTTTCTTCTTTTTTTACTAAACTTGGTTTAAATAGTGCATTCATTAATTTCTCACCTGATTGTCCTCCTGGAACCATCATTAAATTTTCTAAAACTGTAAGATTAGTAAATTCATGGGCGATTTGAAAAGTTCTTAGAACACCCTTCGAAAATAATTCATATGAAGGAACGTTAGTAATATCCTCATTATTAAAAAGAATTTTGCCTTCAGACGATTTAAGATTTCCTGCAATTAAATTAAACAAAGTTGTTTTGCCTGATCCGTTTGGCCCAATTATTCCAGTGATGGAACCTTTTTTAATTTTTAAAGAACAATTTGATATTGCCTTCAATCCTCCAAAAGATTTTGAAAGGTTTTTGACCTGAAGAATATTAGTGTCTGACTGCATAGAGAATTATACTTTGTTTAATCTTTTAAGGACACTATTAAGAGATTTTGAGTAACGTCTATAAAAACCGGCCTTTTTTAAATACTTCAACACATGTTCGTTTAATCCTCTTGGTGTTTGTGAAGATTTAACTAAGTATTTTAAATCTTTTTTTGAATTTATTAATGCGTCCTCAGATAAAGCAACAAAAAGTGATGTAATGTATTTTTGAGCTTCATTCTTTTTGACACCTCTTTTTACTAACCAGTCAGACAGTAATTTTAATAATTCATAAAAAGCTGCCATCATTGAAGATGTAACCCAAAAATTTTTAGATAATTTTTCATTATTAATTTCTATGACAGTCCCTAATTTACTAAAAAACCCTTTGACCTGCTTATCTGGAGGACAAATGGGTATTGGTCCTAAATTATTGGAAATTGGAGGAAGCGGTATAGCTCTTACTATTTTAATATTTTTACCAATATATTTTTTAAGCTGAGGTATATCAATTGTAGAAATAAAACTTACTATTTTTTGATTTTTTTTAAAATTTAGTTTACTTAATATTTTGCTTCCGACTTTTGGGGTTATTGCTAAAAAAACCCAGCTAGATTTATTTATTAATTGTTGATTATCCCTAGCAATAGTTACTTTTTTAAATCTTTTGCTAAGTTTTTTTGCTATAATTTTATTACGCGGGGAGATAAAGATTTTTTTGATTTTTAGCTTAGATTTAAAAATACCTAAAATAACTGAATATGTGATGTGTCCTGTTCCTATAAAACCTATGTTCATCTATAATGCAGAATAACCAAGCAATACCATTTAATAAAGAAAATTTTAAACAAATTTTATCCAAACAATTTGCTTGGGTAATAGTCGTATCGGTGCCTGGCGCCTTAATTGCTGAGTATTTTAACGTTCCATTAGCATGGTTTTTGGGTCCGATGCTCGTTACCTCAGTTGTAACCTTAGGTGGATTAAAAACAAAAATGCCTAAACTTGTATTAAGCACAATTTTAATTTTTTTAGGACTTTATATAGGCAATTATATTGACAAAAGTTTATTCTCACAAATTCACCAATGGATCTGGACTTCTTCGATAATGCTTTGCTATATTATAGTTAGTGTTCTCTTAGTTTCAAAATACTTACAAAAATTTTCAGGCTACGAAAAAAAAACATCGGTTTTTTCAGCTGCTCCTGGGGCTTTAGGTCCTTTGTTAATTTTGGCTGAAGATGAAAAATCAGATCTTAGTCAAGTTGCAACAGCTCATTTAATAAGATTAATAATTATTATTACAGTCTTTCCTTTTATAGTAAATAGTTTGTATACAACGGATAATTCAACGATTGTTGAAACAATTAATACAAATCAAAATATTACAGATTTATTGATACTTCTTGTTTTATCAATAATTTTGATAATCTTTTTTGATAAACTAAAAATTCCTGCAGCTTTATTAGCTGGGACTTTAATAGCAAGTGGTTTTTTACAGATCACAGATGTGGCATCATATAAATTACCAGATAATATTGTTAATTATTGTTTATTGATACTTGGAGCATCTGTTGGATGTAGATTTGCTAATAAAACTTTTAAAGAAATAGCAAAAAATACTGCACATAGTTTTATAGCTACCACGTTATTAGTTTTGTTAGGTTTGTTAGCTGCTTTCATAGCAAGTCTCGTGATTGATAAGAATTTTTTCACTTTATTACTTTCCTATTGTCCTGGAGGAATTTATGAGGTTGCAGTAATAGCAATTTTCTTTGATTTAGACCCTGAGTTTGTTTCATTTCATCATATAATTAGATTATTGATGATATTATTTGTTGTTCCAGTAATTTTGAAAATAATGAGTAAAAAAAACCCGCTTAAAAATAAGCGGGTTTAATTTTTTTAAATTTTATTTCTTAGAAATGATAAGATAACTTAAGTTGTGTAGTATCTAAATCAGCACTAACTTTGTTATTTACTGTAACTCCAGTTCTGGCTTCAGAAGATGTTATGCTTACGTTATCGTAATCTGTGTAAGCAGCTTCAAGTCTTAGGTTATCAGTCATTTGAAGACCAATACCGTACTGAATACCATTAATGCTTGCGTTACCGTATGAAGAACCTGTATCTAAACTTTCGTTAGTTACTACATCTACTGATGCATAACCTAAATGAAGGTAGATATTGTCGTTCATATAATAGTTAGCGTAAATAGTAACGTGGTCAGACACTTCAGCTGCTGCTGTTTGTGTTCTAGCCGTACTTACTGCTTTTTGATTACCAGTAACTGATGTTTCTGTATCTGTTCTAGTATGTGTCGCATCACTAACGTCAGCATCCATAGGAATATAGTCAACTCCGAACGCTAACCTGTCAAATTTTGCTTCAGCAAAAATAGACCCAGTAGCAAAAGTGTTGCTTACTGATTTATTTGTTGTTTCAGCTGATACTGCTCCAGTTTCTGTTTCAGAACCGTCTGCTTGCAAATTAGCAATCGCTCCTGATACACCTAATGTGAAATCCACTGCGAATGCTTTTGTTAATGAAAGCGCAGATATGAATAATACCGCTAAGAAGTTAATTGCAATTTTTTTCATAAATCTCTCTCTTATTTAAATTAATTAATTTCGTCGATTCTTACAGGATTTGAGGTTTTTAGTACAACAATTAATACACTTACAAAGACAATCTCTAATTGTACTACAAAAAATGTGTATTTAAGCGGTATTTTTTGTTGTAAAAATGACACACAAAAGAACTATTTAGTTATTAAGATATCAATAATAACAAAGGAGATTTTAGCTGAAAACACCTCTTATTCTTAAAAGCTCTCTAGATAAATTAATGTCTTGCTTAAAGGGTTTTCTTCCATGAAGCCAAAAATAGTTATTTGAGAAGATAGTTGAACCTGGTTTAAGTGGAAAAGATAGTTTGTTTTTACTTTGCTCAAGCGCATCAGATAATTTCTGCAAAAATAGCCCCTGCTCCATATTTTTTGGTTCTGGAAACTGATCAATATATGAAATGGTAGGTTTACCATCTTTGTCCTTGGAAAATACTGGGTGCTCTACTTTATAATCAATGTTTTTGCTTTTTGGTGATCCCCATACAAAGTTTTGTTTTCCGACGGGATCTTCGCTTAGTTCTTTGCAATGTTCCCAATCGTCAAGATGAAGTAGCACGCTTTCACCACCAAAAGTATTTATTTCTTCCATTTTAGTCATTAATACCCAATCGGTTTTTTCTTTTACAAAAGTTCCATCAGTATGAAGATCTAAATTTCTGTAAGCTTTTCTTAAATAAGAATCGCTAGAGTCAGAGTGTTTTACATAAAATCTTGCATAGTATTTATTAGTCATTGAGTCAAAATTAGGAAGACCAACAAGATAAGCAAAAGCAGTTGATAATTTTATAAGAAAATCTTTATCAAATTTCGAGTTCTTAATATTTGGTTCAATTATTGCTGTGCCCGAGTCTCTATCTTTTAAAGTTTGGTTTAAGTTTTTACTAAGTTTTCCTGAAAAAACATCGTCAACACTTTTGGCTAAAGAAAATCTAGAGAATGGTTTGTACTCTAAAGACTGCACACTGTGTTTATTAAACGGGAATATTAATTTATCTAATTCAGTTTCTTGAATTTGAATAACTTTAATTCTCTTTGATATTGAGTGATCTTTTATTTCTAAACTCATTTTATTTTTTTATACAAATTTAACTAAAATTGTTAAAAGTATAGCAGATAATACTGTGGGGTAGACAAGATTTCTTTTTGTCACAAAGAACACAACTACACAAACAAAAACAACAATAAATCTTAATAAATTGCTGGCTTCTCCCAAATCTCCTGCGGGAAAAACTACCACTTTAGAAATTAAGGCTGCTAGTGTTGAGTAAGCTATACAATCAAACAATCTGAAGATCTTAGAATTCTCGTCAATTCTTTCTGAGAATAAAACTCCTAAAGATCTAGATAAATAGGTAGCAATAGATGTCACCGCTATAACCAAAATAATGTTAGATGATAAATCAGTCATTTATCTCTCCTGCAAAAAACGCAACTATGCCAGCAGTTACGCCTCCATATAAAATACACCACTCGGGTGATACCAAATAAAAAAGAGGTCCAAAAATAGTTCCTAAAATAACAGAAGTTCCTACAGCTATATTTTTTATTGTGCCAAGCAACATGCAAAAAAAATAAATAGGATTTACTATAGCAAGACCAATCATCATATCTTTGCTTAAATAGTCAGAAACCAAGTATCCTAAAATAGTAGAAAAAATTGCAATTGACCAAGTTGCAGTTCCGATACCCATCCAAAAATCTATTCGATTATCTAAATTAATTTTTTTATAATCTTTTTTCATTATCAGCCAGGATGAGACAGCTAAAAAATGACACGAAATATAATATTTCCACTTTGGTTGCTTTTTGCTTTTTAATAATGGAAACATCGAAACCGCCATTGGAAATAAACGAGCATTTACTAACCAAACACCAATAAAAATATTAACTAAAGATGCGCCAACCAAAAAAGACTCGGCCATTACTAACTGTCCAGGTAATGCATAAGTGAAGAATGTGGAGAAGAAACTTTGTTGGAAATTAAAACCGATATTTTTTAAAAGCGCTCCTATTGCTAGAAAACTACATCCTAAAGCAATTGCCGGGCTATCAACCGATCGAACTGAATATAAACCTTTTAAGAAATATCCTGATTTTCTCATTAACCGCCGAGGAATAATCTTCCAACGTCAGGATTTTTTAATAAATCATTACCTTCACCAACAATAGCGGTTTGGCCAGAAACTAAAACATAACCAATATCTGCAAACTCAAGACCTTTTTTTGCATTTTGCTCAACCATGATTATGGTTTTCTTCTCATTTTTTTGAAGATCATCTAAAATTTCAAAAACCATTTCTATGTATCTTGGCTCTAGGCCGATCGAAGGTTCATCTACTAAAAGTATTGAAGGACGCATTACTAAAGCTCTTGAAATCTCAAGAAGTCTTCTTTCACCACCTGATAAAACTTTTGCTGGTTGATTTTTTCTTTTATTTAATCTTTCATATTTTTGCAGAACTTTTTGTGCTTCTTGGTAAGACTCCTCTGTTTTATCTTTAATGTATCCTCCCATTAATAAGTTTTCTTCCACTGTCATATCTGGAAATACGGAATTATCTTGAAGAATGTAGGCTATACCTACACTTTTTAATTTCTCGGCAGGAGTAAGATTTGTAATTTCTTTTCCATCTATTTCTATTTGAC